>JACZJQ010000180.1 GCA_014860455.1 Bryobacteraceae bacterium
CCGCAACGTGCTCGTCAACGGCCTCCAGGCCACGCGCCAGGACCTCGTCACCAGCCGGCTCACCGTGTCGCCGCAGGACCCCCTCTCGCAGAGCAGCATTGTCGAAACCCAGCGCCGCCTCTACGACCTAGGCATCTTCGCACGCGTCGCCGTCGCCGTACAGAATCCCGAAGGACGCGAGCGGAACAAGTCCGTCATCATGCAGCTCGACGAAGCCCGCAAATACTCGCTCAACCTCGGCTTCGGCGCCGAGTTCGGGCGCATCGGCGGCGGCAGCAGCTTTACCTCCCCCGCCGGAGCCGCCGGCTTCGGTCCCCGCGCCCAGATCGGCTTGAGCCGCTCCAACTTCCTCGGCCTCGGCCACACCCTCTCCTCCACTCTGCGCGTCTCCAACTTCCAGCAGCGGGTTCTCGTCAACTACCTCGCCCCACAGTTCCGCGGCAACGAGAACGTCAGCCTCACCCTGTCCAGCTTCTTCGACCGCTCCCGCGACGTCCGCACATTCACCTCAACGCGCTTCGAAAACGCCTTCCAGATCACCCAGCGGCTCTCCCGCCCCAACACCCTCCAGTACCGTGTCATCTTCCGCGACGTCAGCGTCGATCAGAACACCATCCAGATCGACCCCGAACTCATCCCCATTTACTCCCGCCCCGTCCAGGTCACCGTCTTCTCCAGTTCCTTCATCCAGGATCGCCGCGACGACCCGCTGGACTCCACCCGCGGCTTCTTCAACACCATCGATGCCGGCTATGCCCCCGGCGGCCTGTCGCGCAAGACCAGCTATTCACGCATCTCCGTGCGCAACTCCTCCTACCACCGCCTCAGCCGCAGCTTCATCCTCGCCCGCACCCTCACCATCGGCTGGCTCCATAACCTCGAATCCGACCCCGTCCCCCTCCCCGAACGCTACTTCGCCGGCGGCTCCACCACCCACCGCGGCTTTCCTGAAAACCAGGCCGGCCCGCGCGACCTCGTCACCGGCTTCCCCATCGGCGGCAACTCCTACCTCTTCCACGGCACCGAACTCCGCTTCCCCTTCGTCGGCACCAACCTCGGCGCGGTCCTGTTCCACGATTTCGGCAACGTCTATTCCTCGTTCGACAACATGTCGTTCCGCTACCGCCAGCGCGACCGCCAGGACTTCGACTACGCAGTCCACTCCTTCGGCCTCGGCTTCCGCGTCCGCACACCCGTCGGGCCCGTCCGCCTCGACTTTTCCTACGCGCCCAACTCGCCCCGCTTTGTCGGCTACCGCGGCACCCGCGACGAACTCATCAGCGGCGGCGGCCAGCGCAACGTGCCCCAGCGCGTCAACCCTTTCCAGTTCCATTTCTCCATCGGCCAGAGCTTCTGATGAAACCCGCCATCGTACTGCTGTTGCTCGCTTCCGCCGCACCCGCCGCGGCAGAGGTCGTCGACCGCATCGCCGTCTCGGTGGCCGGACAGGTGGTCACGCTCAGCGACATCCGCCGCCATATCCGTATCATGGCCTTCCTGCAGAAGACCAAGCCCGAATTCTCCGAAGCCCGCCTGCGCTCCACCGCCGAACTCCTCATCGACCAGGCCCTGGTCCGCCGCGAAGCCGAACTCAGCCGCTACCCCGCTCCCGCCGATCCGGAAATCCAGCAGGCCCTCGCACAGTCCGCCGAAAGCCTCGGCCTTACACGCCAGCAGATGTTCGCCGAAGCCCTCGAATACGGCTTCTCCGAACAGGAGATCCGCGATCTGGCCGCCTGGCGCCTCACCCTCATCCGCTTCATCGATTACCGATTCCGGCCCAGCGTCCAGGTGAGCGAGGCCGACATCGCCGTTTACTACAATGATGTCTTCCTGCCCCAGTTCCGCGCCCGCTCTGCCGGCGCCGCCCATCCCGCGCTCGACTCCATCCGCGAACGCATCGTCGACATCCTCAATACCGAACTCGCCACCCAGGCCGCCCAGAGCTGGCTCGAACAGACCCGCAAGATGACCCGCATCCGCTACTTCGACGAGGCCTTCAAATGAGGCGCCGCCGCTGGGGCCTGGGCCTGCTCGGCTTCGCCGCGCTGCTTTGCGCCGGAGCCGTGGCGCTGCTCTCCAGTGACTGGCTGGCCGAGAAAATCCGCCTCTCCATCATCGAACGCACCGCCCAGGCCAGCGGCGGAAAGGCCGAACTCCGCTCGTTCCATTTCGACTGGAAGGCCATGCGCGTCACCGTCGAAGGCTTCGTCCTGCGCGGCCTCGAAGCCCCTGGCCAGCCGCCGTTCGTCGCCATCCCCAAGGCCACGCTCGACCTCCAGGTGGTCAGCTTCATCGGCCGCGACATCATTCTCCAACGCCTCGTCCTCTCGCAGCCCCGCATCCACATCTACACCGCCGCTGACGGCCGCACCAACATCCCCTCGCCGCCCAAACCCGATCCCAAGTCCGACTTCATCGCCACTCTGCTGAGGACTAAAAGCCGCCGGCTCGAAATCTCCGACGGCCTCTTTGAGTACGACCACAAGCGCTTGCCGTTCCATCTTGTGGCCGATCAATTCGCCGCCGCCCTCAACTACGAGCCCGGCACGCCGGCCTACGCCGCTGAACTGTCAACCCGCCACCTGCGCATGAACGATTACGACGGCATCGGCTTCGACGCCAAACTGAAACTGACGCCGGGCTCCATCCGCATCGAAACCGCCAGCGTCCGCCGGCTCGGCGCCGAAGCCACCATCACCGGCGCGTTGACTGACCTGAAACATCCCACCCTCACCGCCCGCGTCAAGGCCGCCCAGCCGCTGCCTGAACTCCGCATCACCGGCCTGAATGCGGGAACCGCCACCTGGGACGCCGAAGTGAAATGGGACCCGTCCGGCTATTCGGCCGCCGGTCCGCTGTCGGCCGAAGGCGTCGAATGGCGATCTGCCGGTTTCCACGTCCGGGGCGTCCGCGCTCGCGGCTTCGCATCCCTCGCCAATGGCCTCGTCACGGTGCGCCAGGCTGTTGTCTCGGCATTCGGAGGTGAATGGAAAGGGAGCCTCGACCTGGCGGATTGGAAGGCGTTGAGGCTCGATGGCGATGTGTCGTCCATCTCTCTGGCATCGGTCCTGGCGACCGTGCCCAAAACATCTTTCCCCTGGGATGGTTTTGTCAGCGGACCCGTCTCCCTCACCGCCCGCCTCGGCCCTGACGGCCTCTCCAGCACCGTGGCCGCCGCTCGCATGGCCATCACCCCCGCCGAGGACCGCTTGCCCGCTGAGGGCGCCATCAACGCCCGCTATACCCAGGCTGACTCCACCGTCGCCTTGGACGATTCCATCATCCGCCTGCCCGCCACCGAGTTGCGCGTCACCGGCGTCCTCGGCAGTTCACTCGCCGCTTCGCTCTCCACCACCGACCTTGCCGAAGTCGAAGCCGCCGCGGGACTCTTCATCGACAACAAGAGCCTGCTCACGCCTTACTTGAAACTGAACGGCGGATCCGCCCGCGTCGAGGCCGTCGTTGACGGGCCCCTGGCCAATCCCGTCCTTTCTGGCCGCTTCGAGATCACCCGGTTCCGCGCCAGCGATGTTGATTTCGACTCCGGCGCCGCCCGCTTCCACGTCTCCTCAAACCACGTCCGCCTCAACCGTTTCGAGTTGAACCTGCCCGGCGCCCGCGCAACCGGTGACGCCGAACTGGCCATGGACAACTGGCAACCCGACACCTCGGCGCCAATTCGGCTCACCGCCAGCATGCGCGGCGTCAATGCTGCGGACCTGGCCCGCATCGCGCGTCTCGGCTCGCCTCTCGCCGGCAGAATCAACGCCCAGGCCTCGGTGCAGGGTACCCTCGACGCGCCGGCCGGTACGCTCAGCCTCGATTGGCGAGACGCCGCCATCGGCGAGGAGCGCATCAAACTGATTTCGGCCAAGCTGCGCACCAGCGTCGGCCCGACACTTGTTTTCGACATCCAGGCCGCCGTCGACGGCGATCAGGTAGACGTCCAGGGCGCCTTCGACCACCCCAAATCCGACTGGCGGAACGGCCGGCTCACTCTCTCCCTCGCCGCCCCCAGCATCCGCCTGTCCAACATCGAGCGCGTCAGGGGCTTCAGCACTGATTTCGATGGCGAGATGGAATCCAAGCTCAGCGCCGGCTTCGCCATCGCCGGCGGAACGCCCACGCTCACCTCGTTGTCGGGCCACGCCGCCGTCAAGGCAGCCAATGGCAAGTCCCCGGCCGGCGCCATGCGCATCGACGCATCCACCGTGCGCGACGCCGTTCAGTTGAGGATCGCCGGCGACGTCAGCGGCAACCCGTTCGGCGGTGAGATCAGGATGCGCCTGGCGAAGGGCTATCCGCTGGACGGACGCGTCGCTCTGCCCAGAATCCCGTTCCGCGACCTCCAGGCCGCAGTCGCCACAGGGGCCGCCGAACCCTGGCCCTTCCAGGGCTTCCTGGGCGGCGACGTGTCTGTCAAAGGGCTCCTGTCGGAACCCAACAGGATGTCGGCGCGCGTCGTCATCACACGCCTCCAGATCGCCCCGCGCGAAGGCAACATTCTCGAATCCGAAGTCGAAAAGAACGAGCTCGTCCTCAGAAACGCCTCCCCCATCACCATCGATCTCGATTCCGGCGCCGCCTACATCCGCTCGGCCCGCCTGTCCGCCAAGGACACCTCGTTGACCATCGCCGGCCTGTATAGCTATTCGTCGCGCTCGCCACTCGACCTGAGCCTCAACGGCACGGTGAACCTCGAGGTGCTGTCCACTTTCGAGCCCGACCTGATCGCCTCTGGCACCGCCCGTCTCAGCGCCAACATGCGCGGCACCCTCGCCGACCCTTCCATCAACGGCCAGATGAAGATCTCCGGCGGATCGTTCTTCCTCGCCAATCTCGCCAACGGCATCGACAATGCCTCAGGCACGGTCCACTTCGACCGCAACCGCGCCCAGATCGACAACCTCACCGGCCAGACCGGCGGCGGCACTTTCAAGATCAACGGCTTTGTCGGCTTCGGCAGCGGCGAATGGACCTACCGTCTCTCGGCCGACGCCAGCGCAGTCCGCGTCCGCTATCCCGAAGGCGTCTCCACCACCGCCGATGCATCGCTCACCCTCACCGGCAGCTCCGTCCGCAGCCTTCTCGCCGGCAACGTCACCATCCGCCGCTCCGGCTTCAATATGAAGCAGGATCTCGGCAGCATCATCACCGGTTCCACCAACCCCATCCCCGTGCCGGCCACGCAGAACCCCTTCCTGCGCAACCTGCAGTTCGACATCCGCGTCCGCACCTCCCCCAACGCCACCTTCCAGACCAGCTATACCCGCGACCTGCAATCGCGCGCCGACCTGCGCCTCCGCGGCAGCCCCGCCAAGCCCGTCATCCTGGGCTCGGTGGAAGTGAACCAGGGCGAAGTCCTGTTCTTCGGCAACCAGTACACGATCTCGCGCGGCGAACTGCTGTTCTTCAACACCGCCGCCATCCAGCCCTCCATCAACCTCGACCTCGAAACCCGCATCCGCGGCGTCACCGTCTACCTCAACGTCAGCGGACCCCTCTCCCGCCTCGACGTCAACTACCGCTCCGAACCGCCCCTGCAGTCGCAGGAGATCCTCGCCCTGCTCACTGTCGGCCGCACCCCCACGGCCACATCTTCCACCCTCCCCGCCTCGATCTCATCGCGCTCCAGCGTGCTCGGCGAATCCAACGCCAACACCCTGCTCGGCGGCGCCCTCAGCGCCTCGGTCTCCTCCCGCGTCCAGAAATTTTTCGGCGCCTCGCGCATCAAAATCGACCCCAACGTCACCGGCGTTGAAAACCTGCCTCAAGCCCGACTCACCATCGAACAGTCGCTGTCGCGCAACATCGTCTTTACCTACTCCATCAACCTCTCCCGCTCCTCGCAGCAGGTCGTCCGCATGGAGTGGGACTTGAGCAACGAATGGTCTCTCATCGCCGTCCGCGACGAAAACGGCGCCTTCGGCGTCGACTTCCTTTACCGCCACAGGTTCAAGTGATATGAAACTGCGCGCCAGTCAGGGCAAGCTGAAGATCGAACATTCGATCATCGAAAACCTGCGCCCGGTGCTCGAACGCATCCTGCTACATCCCGAAATCCGGTCCATCATTCCCGGCGTCATCCGCCACGTCCGCGACGCCAAGGGCAAGCAGGTCACCATCCGCGTCACCGTTCAAACCCGGAACGGATGGAAGGCCATCGCCCTGGCCTCCGGGTCGCGTCAGGAACTGTTCATCAGCACAGACCTCGAGAAGATCCATCTCGAAGGCATCATCGAGTACGAGTCCGCGGCGAAATAGACGGGCCCAGCCCCGTTTCGGATCCGGTCCTTGCGATGGCGTCCGAAGGCTCGCAGGGTGAACGCATATAATCCAAAGCATGTACTCGCTCGCCCGCCGCAGTATCCGCACCATCACTCTGTTCGCCGCCGCCGCGATCATCCTTTCCGCCGCGCCGCCCAAGCGCCCGCTGAATCATAAGGACTACGACGCCTTCCGCTCCATCGCCTCGCCCTCGGTCTCCCGCAACGGCGAGTGGCTCGCCTACTCCTACATGCCCCAAGAAGGCGACGGCGACCTGATCGTCAAGAACCTGAAGACCGGCAAGGAATCGCGCTTCGCCGTTGGAATGCTTCCGCCGCCCCCCATTCCCGATCCCACCGCCACCGAAGATCCCCCCTCACGCGGCATCCGCGTCCTGTTCACCTCCGACAACCAGTGGCTCGTCGCCACCACATACCCCGCCAAGGCCGATACCGAAACGGCGCGCAAGGATCGTAAGCCCGCCGCCGAAATGCCCAAGACCGGCCTCCTTATCGTGAAACTCTCCACCGGCGAGGCCACCCGCGTCGATCGCGTCAAATCCATGCAGGTGCCCTCCAAGGGCGGCCCCTGGGTCGCCTACCTCAAGGAGGCCAAGCCCGGCCAGGCCGACCCCGCCAAACCCGCCGAAGCCAAGCCCGGCGACATTCTGGATGAAGACCAGGGCCGCCGTGCCGCTGGCGCATCCGGCGGATCCAGCTCATCCCAGCAATACGGAACAGACCTCGTCCTGCGCGACCTCACGAAATCAGACAACCCCGAAACCATCTTCGAAAACGTCCTCGATTACTCCTTCGCCCGCGACGGCAAGACCCTCGTCTACACCGCCGGCTCCCGCAAGCCCGAGGACAACGGCGTCTATGTCGTCACCCCCGGCGCCGGTTCCTCCGCCCTGCTCGCTGGCAAGGGCAAGTACACCAAACTCTCCTGGGACCGCGAACAATCGCAGTTGGCGTTTTTCAGCGACAAGGATGACGCCGCCTCGAAGACCCCAAGATTCAAGATCTACCATTGGGACCGCAAGTCTCCTCAAGCCGTCGAGCTCATCTCCGATTCCGCGCCCGGTTTCCCCTCCGGCATGACCGTCGGCGAAAAGGGTTCCCTCCAGTTCACCCGCGACGGCCGCAAGCTCCTCGTGCCCGCCGCCCGTCCCGCGAAGGCCCCGGCCGCCCCGGATGCAGCCGCCGCGTCCGAAGACAAAGTCCTGCTCGATCTCTGGCACTACCTCGACGACAACATCCAGCCCATGCAGCAGATCCGCGCCAACCAGGAGCGCAACCGCACCTATCGCGGCCTGCTCGACCTCGCATCGAAGAAATACGTCCAGCTCGCCTCGCCCGAAATGGCCATGGCCGTCACCGACGACGCCGGCACGCACGCCTATGGAACCGACGACCGCCCCTACCGCCGCATGGTGGATTACGAAGGCGCCTCATCTGACATCTATCTGGTTGACCCCTCCACCGGCGCACGCCGCAAGGTGATCGAAAAGCAGCCCGGCGGCTTCGGCGCCGGCCTCCAGTTCTCCCCCGACGGCCGCTACGCCATGCTCCATCGCGATAAGCAATGGCATCTCCTCGATACATCGAACGGCACGATCCGCAGCCTTACCGCCGGGCTGAACGTCACGTTCCACAACGAGGAGGACGACCACCCCGACATCCCGCCCTCCTATGGCTCGGCCGGCTGGACCAGCGATTCAAAATCCGTCCTCGTCTACGACCGCTACGACGTCTGGCAACTCTTCGCCGACGGTTCCGCCGCTCGCAACCTCACCGAATCCGCCGGCCGCAAGCAGAAAACCCAGTTCCGCGTCGCCCGCATCGAGGCCCAGGACGAAGACGACGACTCCCGTTACATCGACCCCGCCAAGCCGCTCTACCTCCGCGCCGAAAACCAGCAGACCTACGAGACCGGCTTCTACTCGGACTCCCTCACCGGCTCCGCCGAGCCAAAGCGCCTGCTCTGGGGCGCCAAGGCCTATCGCTTCGCCACCCGCGCCCGCGAGGCCGATGTCCTCATCCTCACCGCCGAGAAGTTCGACGAATTCCCAGACCTCCACACCACCGATTCATCCTTCAAGACCCTGAAGAAGGTCTCCGCCGGCGGCGAACAGTTGAACGCATTCCTCTGGGGCTCTGCCGAGCTGATCCAATTCAAAAACGCCGACGGCGTCCCGCTCAAGGCCGTCCTGAACAAGCCCGAGGGCTTCGACCCCAAGAAGAAGTACCCGCTGATGGTCTACATCTACGAACGCATGTCGCAGACCGTCAACTCGTTCCAGGCGCCCGGCCCCGGCACCTCGGTCAACGCGTCTTACTACGTCTCAAACGGCTACCTGATGCTCAAGCCCGACATCGTTTATACCATCGGCCAGCCCGGCCAGAGCGCCCTGAAAGCCGTGCTGCCCGCCATCCAGGAGGTCGTCGACCTCGGCTATGTGGACGAGAACGCCATCGGCATCCAGGGCCATTCCTGGGGCGGCTACCAAATCGCCCACATGGTCACTCAAACCACGCGCTTCAAGGCCGCCGAAGCCGGCGCGCCCGTCGGCAACATGACGTCGGCCTATTCCGGCATCCGCTGGGGATCTGGCCTGCCCCGCCAGTTCCAATACGAGCGCACCCAAAGCCGCATCGGCTCGCCCCTGGTGGAAGCGCCGCACAAGTATCTGGAAAACTCGCCCGTCTTCCACGCCAACCGCGTCAAGACCCCGCTGCTCATGATCCACAACGACCGCGACGACGCCGTGCCCTGGTACCAGGGCATCGAGATGTTCCTCGCCCTCCGCCGCCTCGGCCAGGAGACCTACCTGTTCAACTACAACGGCGAATTCCACGGCCTCCGCCGCCGCCACAACCAGAAGGACTGGACCGTCCGCATGCAGCAGTTCTTCGACCACCACCTGAAAGGCGTGCCCAAGCCCGCCTGGATGGAAAAGGGCGTCCCCTACATCGAGCGCGAGGAGGAAAAGACGGACTTCCAGAAGCTCTACGCACCCACAGCCCAGTGATTGGAACATTGAATCGCTGGCAATGAGGCCGCGACCAAAGTGAGCGGGCACCGGTTGGCAACTCCTGACAATGGGGCTCCCCGGCGCGAACTTGCCAATGAAACGCACCTGCTCACTTCGTTCGCAGCCTCCTGTAGAAACACGAACGCCGCCACCGGATAACCCGATGGCGGCGTTCTTCACTCGGCGGGACCGGGTGGATTAAGCGAACGTGTATTTGTCGGTCTTGGTGTCGTACAGCACCTTCTTGCCCTGGCGGTAGCTGACCACCGAGAGCAGGCCCAGCACCACCGCCTCATACCCGGCCTGCACCGGAGCAATGGGCTTTTCCTTGCCGGCGATCGAATTCAGCCAGTTGCGGATGTGCGCCTCCACGGCCATGTTGTCGCAGAACGGAATTGTCACCGACATCGCCTTGCGCGCCTTCACATGCGCCGGCACGCCGTTGTAGGCCTCGGGGTAGAAGTTCAGCGTGTCGCGGTTGATCACCTCGATGGTGCCTTCGTTGCCGCAGAACTGTTCGCCGTAGCCGAAGTGCGAGTTGCCCAGGTAGCAGCTGTAGTTCACGTGGAACTTGTCGTCGTAATCGATCAGGCAGCTCCAGGTGTCGGGCACTTCGCGGTCGTCGTTCACCGTCCAGCGGTTCTTGCCGCCCGAGGTCATGATCGATGACGGGAAACCCTTGCCCAGCACATACGCCGTGACGTCGGTCTGGTGGACCATCAGGTCAGTGGCGATGCCGCTCGAATAGTCCCAATAGAGGCGCCACTGGAAGTAGCGGGCCTTGTTGAAGTCGCGCTTCGGCGCCGGTCCGAGGAACTTCGTGAAATCGGCGTTCTCGGCGGTGGCATCGGCCGGGATGGCATAGCGCCAGGCGCCCGATCCGTCCGGCAGCGCGTTGCGGTACCAGAAGGCGCGGGTGTAGTGGCAGCCGCCGATCATGCCCTGCTCGATCATGGTCTTGGCCATGTTGTAGAGCGTGTTCGACCGGTTCTGCGTGCCCACCTGGATGACGCTCTTCGACGTCCTGGCCACCTTCATGATGTCCTGCGCCTCTTCGAAGGTGTGCGAGAGCGGCTTCTCGACATAGACATGCTTGCCGGCGGCAAGAGCGTCCAGCAGCATGCGGTGGTGCAGATGCTCCGGCGTGGCGATGACGACGGCGTCGATCGACTTGTCGGCCAGCACCTGGCGGTAGTCGGCGTAGGTGGCCGGCGCCTTGCCGCCCTTGGTGGCGACGAGGTCCTTGCCGCGGTTCAGGTTGCCGGTGAAGGTGTCGCAGATGGCGGCGATGTTGATCTGCGAGGGGACGCCGGCGTAGGCGCGCTCGGTCAGGTAACGGCCTCGGCCGCCGGTGCCGATCACGCCGACTGTAACGCGGTCACTTGCGCCGAGCGCCGGCAGGATCGCCGGGCCTGCGGCCAGCGCGGCTGCCTTGGCCGTCTTCGACAGCATGGATCTGCGGGAAAGCTCCTGGCTCATTGATATTTCTCCTTGCAGGGTTCGGCCGTCACGCATTCGCGGCCTGACGTTTACAGCATATACCGGGCGGGGGGCGGAGTGTCAGCGCCGGCTGGCGAAACCCTTTCGCTTCCGGTGCATCTGAGACAATGAAGGGTGATACGAAACATATGAACGCCATAAAGACGACACTTCTACTCGGGCTCATGAGCGGTCTGTTCATCGTCGGCGGCAACGCCCTGGGCGGCCAGAGTGGCATGACGATGGGCCTGGTGCTGGCCGTGGGCATGAACTTCTTCAGCTACTTCTTCTCCGAAAAGATGGCCCTGGCTTCGAGCGGCGCCATCCGGGTGAGCGATTCACAGAACTCCGAGGTCTATTGGCGCATCGCGCCCATGGTCAAGCGGCTCTGCGAGCGGATGGAGTTGCCGGAACCGAAGCTCTGGGTGATCCCCGAGGACGCGCCCAACGCCTTCGCCACCGGCCGCAACCCAAGCCATTCGTCCGTGGCCGTCACCATGGGTCTGCTCAAGCTCATGAACGACGAGGAGATCGAGGGCGTCATCGCCCACGAACTCGGCCACATCAAGAACCGCGACATTCTCATCAGCTCCATCGCCGCCACCATGGGCGCGGCCATCACGTATCTGGCGCATTTCGCCATGTTCTTCGGCGGCGGCCGTCGCGACGACGACGAGGGGACTAACCCGTTCGCCGCCATCGCCATGATGCTGCTGGCTCCCATCGCCGCGGCCATGATCCAGATGGCCATCTCCCGCACCCGCGAGTACAGCGCCGATGCCGCCGCGGCGAAGTACACCGGCTCACCGCGCGGTTTGATGTCGGCCTTGCAGAAGCTGGAAGGCTGGTCCAAACGCATCCCGATGGACGCTTCGCCGGCCATGTCGCACATGTACATCATCAAGCCTTTCACAGGCCAGTCGATGGCGCGGCTGTTTTCCACCCATCCGGCCACTGAGGAGAGAATCGCGCGGTTGAAGCAGTTGCGCGATTCCGGCGCGCTTGCCTGAGCGGCCGCAGGTTGAGGTCACCCGCAAGGGCGAGTCGAGGCTGGAATCCGGCCACCTCTGGGTGTATTCAAGCGACGTCTCCAACCGCGGCAAGGCCGAGGCCGGCGGCATCGTCCATCTCACCTCGCAGCGCGGACGGTTCCTCGGCACGGCGCTTTATAGTTCGACATCCCAAATCACGCTGCGCCTACTCTCACCCGGCAGGATCGATTCAATCGAGCAGTTCCTCGCCGCACGGCTGAGCGACGCCTTCGAGCACCGGAAACGCGTGGTGAACGATTCGGAGTGTTACCGCCTGGTCCACGCTGACGGCGACCTGTTGCCGGCTCTCGTCGTGGACCGCTATGGCGATTACTTCGCCGTCCAGTTCCTCAACCAGGCGATGGACCGCCTGACGCCTGAGGTGTCCGCCTGCCTGGAGAATCTCTTCCAGCCTATAGGAATCATGGCGCGCAACGATGCGGCCGTCCGCCGCCTCGAAGAGTTGCCGCTTGAAACTAAGGTGATCCAGGGTGAGGTTCCGGCCAAAGTCGAAGTGAAGATGAACGGGCTGAGGTTCCTGGCCGACCTGGCCGGCGGCCAGAAGACCGGCATCTATCTGGATCAGCGCGAAAACTATCTCGCCGCCGCGCGCTATGCCCGCGGCCGGGTGCTGGACTGTTTCACCTCGACCGGCGGCTTTGCGCTGCATCTGGCGCGGACATGCGAGACGGTGGAGGCGGTGGATTCCAGCGCGACGGCGCTGGCCGCGGCGGCCGTGAATCGCGACGCCAACGCTTTGACCAATATCGACTTCCGCGAGGCCGACGTCTTCCACCTGCTGTCGGGCTATGTCTCCGCCCGCCGGAGTTTCGACGCGATTGTCATCGATCCGCCTGCGTTCGCCAAGAACAAGGCCACCGTGGATCAGGCGATCCGGGGTTACCGCGATTTGAACCTGCGGGCCCTGCGGTTGCTGGGCAAAGGCGGCGTGCTGGTGACGTGTTCGTGTTCCTATCACGTTTCAGAGGCGGATTTGCTGACCGTGACGGCCGAGGCGGCGCTCGATGCCGGCAAGCGGCTGCGGGTGCTGGAGCGGCGCGCTCAGGCCGCTGACCATCCGATCCTGCTGACCGTGCCCGAAACCCACTATCTGAAATGCCTCATCTTTGAGGTTGTTTAGCGGGCGCGACCGTTTTTCCTTGACCCGTTCCTTATTCCTGGTAATGTGGGGCTAGTTCTAGGTCGAGGAGGCCCGGAATGGCCGGCAAAGTCCTCTATTTGTGCGGAGACCGGGACCAGACGGCGCAGTGCCTGGCCGAATCGGCTGGACGCGTCGGACTGGAGTTCGACTCCATCGAAATGGGTTGGACCGCAAGGGACTGCCTGCCCCACATGGACGAAATCCGGGCTCATGCGCGCGCCCGTCTGCCGGAAAGCGGCATCGCCGGCCTACTGGCCGGCGACCGCATCTCCGCCATCTGCGCGGCCTACGCCGCTGAGCGCCTAGGGCTGGCATACCATCCGGTCGAGGCGATGGAAACCTGCGCCCAGCGGCTGCTGGCCCGAGAGTGCCTGAAGGCATCGGGTTTGACTGTGGCGCCGGCTTTTCTAGTCTCCACGCAGGCCGGGTTTGAAGATGCGCTGCACCGGACGGCGTTTCCGTGCGTGCTGAAGCCGGTGCGTTTCACGGGCGGCCAGGGTGTGATGCGGGCCGACAGTCCGGACGAATTCCGGGAGGTCTACAACCGGCTGCGGTTGATCACCGGCGAGGAGCGGCGGGAGTTCATTCTGGTGGAAGAGTATGTCGAGGGCGACGAGTTTGTCTTCCATGGCTATGCGGTTTCGGGCTGGCTGCATGCCCTGGCGCTTCTGGATAAGCCCTCGGGCACCCGGGGTCCTGCATTTCAGGACTCCATTCTCACCTCCCCGTCGCGCCATCCGCGCAACGTGACCGCCGAGCTGATGCGGACCGCCGAACTGGCCGCTTCGGCGATGCGGTTGGATAACGGACCGGTGACGGTTGAAATGCGGTGGGACGGGCACCGAGCGTTCGTGCTGGAGATCAACCCGTTCCTGCCGCCACTGCCGGTCTGCCGGGCGTTGTCGCCCAAGGGGCGGAACGCGGTGGGCGAGGCCATGTTGCTGGCTTCGGCCGGACTAGCGGCCCCTGCCTTCCAGACCCATCACGCCGCCGGCGTCGGCTACATCGCTTTACCCGAAGCGGGCGTGTTTGATGGCATCGAAGGGATGGAACAGGCGCTGAGCGTCGAGGGTTTGGACGAGGTGATCCCGTTCATGGAAGCCGGCGAGGCGGGCGTTCCGCCCCCGGCAGGCAATCAGCGGGCGGCCGCGGTCATGGCCAGGGCAGCGACGCCGGACGCGGCCGAGCAAGCCGTCCGACAGGCCCTTTCGCTACTGACCGTGAAAATGAGTCCGGTCATGCAAGCAGGCGCGGCGGGGTAGGCGCGGACGATCAAGTTGCTAGCCTTCGGCTGGTCCTTCCGAGCCGGGCGCCACATAACCTGGGGGCACCTTCAGCCCGTCGCCGAAGAAGTACTCTTCCATCTGCTTGAGCAGGAATTCCTGGGCCTCGCGGTTACCCAGGTTGAGGCGGTATTCGTTCATGATCATCTTCATATGCTCGACCCACATGCCCCAGGCCTCCTTCGAGACATGGTCGTAGATCCTCTGGCCGAGCGGGTTATCGAACGGAGATTCGGAGAGGCCCTCCAACTCGCGGCCCAGTTTCACGCACTGCACCATCCGCTTCGGCGAGCTTTCAGATGACATGGAATCGCTCCTTCAATGTCAGGATAACAGGAGCGTGCGGGGGCGGCAGCGGCAAGCGGAAGGGATGCTAATCCGAGGCGGCGGGCACTTCGATGCCCTCAATGCGCTTATGTCGCTTTTCGAGGTATTCCGAGAGTTTCAGCACCGATCTGCCGCCACGGTCAAAGAACTTGTTGGCTGCGCGTTGGTAACGCTTGAGGATCTCACGGCGGTTCGCGTCGCGCAGGTCGCAGGCCTCGATATCCAGCAGCACCTCGATTTCCCAGGGCTGGAACGTGGTGCGCCGGATGCCTCCGCGAATTAGTTCGGCCATCAGTTTGTTGAACTGAACCAGGCGTGCTTCAAGATCCGTGACTGTGAGTGACAACTGAGGAATCCTTAGCTGCCGGGAGGCGCGCCCCGCAACTCAAATTGTATCCAGTGTTCCAGGCAATTCCAACAATAAGCGTGAAAATGTTGTGGACGCGCGCCGGATCCGTCAGCGATGAAAGACCGGCCCGCCCGTTCGGCGACGGGCGGCGCGGATGCGTGGTAGGGACGGGCAGAGTCGAACTGCCGACCTACCGCTTAGGAGGCGGTTGCTCTATCCAACTGAGCTACGTCCCCACGCATTTGAGGCACGGTCCGTGGCAGGAGCCGCCCTCATGCCCATTGTATCAGCGCTTACCAGCGCGCCAAACCCTTTTTGCCAATGTCGCGCCGGACCTGCATGCCGTCAAAGCTGATCTTGTCGACGGCTTTGTAGACCTTGGCGATGGCTTCGGGCAGAGTGTCGCCAGAGTGCGTGACGCCAAGTACGCGGCCGCCCGAGGTGACGGTTCCAGCCTCGGTGGCCCTTGACCCGGCGTGGAAGACAGCCGCGCCGGTGGCTTCGGCGTCTTCGATGCCGATGATGAGATCGCCAGTGCGGACCTTGCCCGGATAGCCGGCAGCGGCAAGGACGACGCAGACCGATGGTCCGGGCTTCGTGCCTAGAAGCGAGGGGCTCAATCGGCCGGCGGCCGCTTCCATCAGCAGCGCGCCGAAGTCGCCGTCAAGACGGTGCATGAGGGCCTGCGTTTCGGGGTCGCCGAGGCGTACATTGAACTCGAGCGTTTTAGGACCGTCCCTGGTCATCATCAGGCCGGCGTAGAGGAAGCCTTTGAAGGGCGTGCCCTCGGCTTTCATGCCCTGGATGGTGGGCGCCATGACGGTGTCGATCACCTGTTGCCGGATTTCGGGCGGCAGGATGCGCGAGTCAGAGTATGCGCCCATGCCGCCGGTGTTGGGGCCGGTGTCGCCTTCGAAAATGGTCTTATGGTCCTGGGACGGTTCGAAGGGCAGGACCGACTCGCCGTCACAGAGGGCGATGAAGCTCACCTCCTCGCCGGTGAGAAATTCCTCAATGACGACACGCGATCCGGCATCGCCGACCAGCAGGCCCGTGAACATGGCATCGAGCGTGGAGGCAGCCTCGGTTTTGTCCTGGACGATGACGACGCCCTTGCCGGCGGCGAGGCCGTCGGCCTTGATGACGAGCGGGTAATCGAATTCGTCAAGGGCGGCGCGGGCCTGGGCGGGATCTTCCGTGGCGACGAAACGGGCTGTGGGGATGCCGTGGCGAAGCATGAACTG
>JACZJQ010000181.1 GCA_014860455.1 Bryobacteraceae bacterium
GGCCTGCGGATAGGGCGGCGAGGCTTGATCCGATAGTGTGCTTGCGCTACGAGTAGATTTGCCGCACCTGCGAAGATAGTAGAAGAAGATGCCACGTAAACTCGCCGATTGGAAGTTCAAGAAGCAGGTTCTCCACTTGGGGGAACGCACGCTGATGGTCGGGATCCTGAACGTGACGCCCGATTCGCCGGCCGATGAAGGCCGGTATCAGGAGCCGGACCTGGCCTTTGTTCGGGCGGTTGAGATGATCGAGCAGGGCGCGGACATCATCGAAGTCGGTGCGCAATCCTGGCGGCCGGGTTCGGAGCGCATCTCCGAGGCGGAAGAGAAGCGGCGGCTGATTCCAGTGCTGAAGAAGTTGCGGGGCAAGATGGGTGTGCCGGTGGCCGTTGAGACCTGCACGGCGGCGGTGGCAGAGCAGGCGTTGGAACTTGGTGTTGAGATTATCAAGGACCCAACAGGGCTGGTGCTGGAGCCGGCGATCGCCAAAGCGGTCGTGCAGGCCGATGCGGGACTGGTGGTGCAGCACATGCGCGGGACGCCGTCGCAGTGGGCGAAGATGGCCCAGATCAAGGATCCGTCGGGCGCGGCGGTTGCCGAATTGAGCGCAGCGGCGGGGCGCGCGATCAGCGCCGGGGTGCCGAAGGAACGGATAGTAATCGATCCGGGTTTTGGGCTGGGCAAGCGAAAAGAGCAGAACACCGAACTGCTTTCAAGGCTGGACCGGCTGATCGCGCTGGGGTTTCCATTGCAGGTGTCTCCGACGGGCAAACCTTTCGGTACGCAGCCTCAGGCCGAGACCAACATGGCGCTGGCGGCAGCCGTGGCATTCGCTTCGGTGCTGCGGGGCGCGCATATCGTCAGGGTGCATGATGTGGGCGCCATCCGTCCGGCCGTGTTGCTTGCCGACGAACTGATGCGCGGCGCCTGAGTTGCGTAATCGTCCGACTCGCTTATAATGCCCTGAAGGGCCGCACGTCCCATGGGAAGGATGGCGCGGCCGGATCAGCGTGGAGGTCAGTGGGGATATGAGTCAAATTACGCTCGCCAGGTTGCTCGAGATGAAGGGCCACGACGTCTATTCGATTGCGCCGGGGGCATCGGTGCTGGAGGCGATTCAGAAGATGTCGGAACGCGGAGTGGGGGCCCTGGTGGTGATGGAAGGTGAGACTCTGGCCGGGATCATCTCCGAACGCGATTACACGCGGAAGGTGATCCTGCAGGGCCGCGCTTCCCGCGATACGCGGGTGGAAGAGATCATGACGTCCGAGGTGGTGACGGCATCGCCCGAGTTGACGTTAGAGCAGGCGATGCGGTTGGTGAGCGAACGCCGGGTCCGCCACCTGCCGGTGACCAAGGATGGCAAGGTGATCGGCGTCATCTCGATCGGCGACATGGTGAAGACGCTGATCTCACTTCAGAAGGAGACGATCGAGCAGTTGACGCACTACATTGGCGGCGGCTACATGGCCTGATTGACACCGGCGGCGAGGATCGACTGGATCTCTCGCGCCAGCGCCAGATAGAGCGGGTGGCGAGCCTGCTGTTGGAGTTTCGATGTGAACTCCGTGGCCCAGGCGATGTGTTCGTTGAAGTACGCGACGGTGACATCGGCGGGTTCGCCTTCCTCGATGAGGCGGGCGTAGAACAGCAGGAGCAGGCCCAAGTGGTCGGCCGGTTCGTTTGACATCTGCGGTTCGGCGCCGTAGCGGCGGAACCATTCCAGGGCGGAGTGGTGGGCCGGGCCGAACAGGCGGGGTTCGTCGGCATAGACCGACTGCCAGAGGTGGCATTCGACGCCCGTGGGATTCAGGAACAGGCGGCTGTATTCGAGCACGGCGGCATCGGGCACGGTCTGGGCAAGACGAATTTCGTCGGACAGAGCGATTCCGGCGTCGCTGGGGACGGCGATCAGGGCGGGATCGGACTGAAGCAGAACCTGCCCGGCGAGGGTCAGGCTCAGCAGAATCTGGGGCTGTTCGGGCATCTTTGTCATGGTAGTAGATGTGCGGGCATAAAAAGGCCGCCAGCGCCTTGAGAGCACGGGCGGCCTTTGCTCAACAGTTTACAGCGGGGTGATGTTGACGACGGCATCCATGATGCAGGATGCGCCGCCGAAGTTCTTCGTGGCGACGAAATCATCGATGTTGCCGATGGGGATGATGTCGCCGTCGCGAACACCTTTGCCGCCAGCCTTGGTGAGCAGGCGCGAGCGGTGGCCGAAACCGTGGATCACCATGACCGCGTCGTCCCGGATGAGTTCAGTGAACTTGGCATTGAGTTCGATCTGGCCGGCACGGGAGCGGATGAGGACCCGCTGGCCGTTCTTGACGCCGATTTTCGCAGCCAGCTTTGGATTGATGAGGGCCTCATTGTCGCCCATCATTTCGTTCAGGATGGCGTTGTTCTGGGACGAGTTCCGCTTGTGGATGGGCGGGATGTAGGTAAGGTAGTAATAGGGGTAGGTCGAGTCGGGCTCGTCACGCTTGGGATGCCACTTTGGCAGCGGCTCGCCGTGGCCGGTTTCGAAGGCCGGGACATAGATCTGGCACTTGCCGCCACCGCCAACCGCGCCGAAAGTGGTTCTCGGCACGAAATCGGCTTTCTTTTCTACAATGCCCTTGGAGACGAAATCGGCGAAGTTCTCGCCGAGTCCGGCGCGCTTGGTCTTCTCGTTGAGCAGCGTGGAGAGATTGATCCAGGAGCCGTCAGCCGTCTTGAAATAGTCCGGAGCGAGGCGTTTGCCGAGTTCCATGGCGACGTAGCCGACGCTCTTGATTTCAAAGGCCGGAGGGACAACCGCCGAACGGGCGACCGCTTGCGGATACTTGGCGTTGTAGTCTCGGTTCATGATGTCCGAGGTTTCGAAATTAACCGTTCCGGGCAGGACGATGTCGGCGAGGGAAGCAGTGTCGGTGGGAAGGAAGTCGTAGACGACATTGAACTCCACCGACTGAAGGGCTTTCTCCATCGAGGGCGGATGCGGAAACGCCAGCGTGGTGTAGTCGCGCCACATGGCGAACTTAATCATGCCGGGGAACTTGTTCAGCATGCCGTCAGCCGTGGTGGAGAACAACCCGGCATCGACCGCGTGGGCGTGCGGCAGTTTGTCGCGGCCATCGACACGCCGGCCAGCGGCAGCCGGATAGGCCGGCGGCGGATAGACGGCATCGACTCCAGGAACACTGAAGGTGCGCGGGAAGTACCGTCCGCCGGGCCGGTCGACGGTGCCGGCGAGGATGTTGAGGATGGAGATGGCGTGAACCAACTGCGTACCGTTGTTGTAGTTGGCGCAGAGGGTCTTCTTGTGCGCTGGGGCGATCGAGGCCCCGGAACCGGCGAACTCGCGGGCGATGCGCGTGATGGCGTCGGCCGGAACGTCGCTGAGAGTTTCGGCCCAAGCCGGGGTGTATTCGGAGAAGTGCGCCCGGATCTGAGTTTCGTACTTGGCGAAGTTGGTGTAGGTGTCGACGAAGTCCTTGTTGTAGCGGTTCTCGCTGACAATGACGTTAATCATGGCCAGGGCGACGGCGAGGTCGGAACCGGGCCGGATGTTGAACCACTCCGACGATGCGCGTGAGGTGGGCGTGTAGCTGGGCGAGAAGTGGACCACCTTGGCGCCGTTGTCGCGGGCATCCAGGATGCCATTGGCGTAGACAAGTTTCGCCTTGGCCAGGATGTCCCAGCCAAACAGAAGGATGTACTTGGAGTTTGCGAAATCGTTGCACCACGTCTTGCCACCCGTGGTGTACTTCTGGACGACCATATCGGTTTGGAAGCACTCGTCGCGGTGGTCGATGCGGTTCACCACCCCGATGGACTTGATGAACCGCAGCCAAATGTCGGGCGCGGGCAGGGTGACAAACATCAGCGACTCGGCGCCGAAGTTCGTTTTGTAATGGCCTATTTTCTCGGCGATGGTGTCGAGCGCTTCCTGCCAGGTGATGCGGACGAAGCCGGGGTCTTCGTCGAAGCCCTTGCGCGGGTTGGTGCGCTTCATGGGGTATTTCAGGCGGTCGGGGTCATAGAGGAACCCGGCGCCGGCGGCGCCCTTGCCGCAGAGACGGCCGTTGCCGTGTGCGTCGCCCGGCAGGCCTTCGACAAACGTCATCACGCCGTCCTTCACCCGCGCCTGGAGACCACAGGCCGGACTGCACACGCCGCAGGCCGAGACGACGGTCTTCATGTCGGCGTAGGGGGAGGCTGCGGGACTGAAGTAGTTTTCAAAAGCCTGGAGAGAGGGGGAGGCGGCAAGGCCAGCGCCGACAGCGCCACCGAGTTGGAATAGATTGCGTCTGGAAAGTGACATGGCTGCCTCCTGTTACTTGGCTCCGAACCCGTCGGTGATGAACCGCATGTGCGGCACCGTGTTCTTGGGGTTGGCGAAGTTGGCCACCTGGGCCACGCCCTTGCCCTTGATTTCGTCCCACGGACCCCATTGCAGGGCCCCCGTGGGGCACATGGTGGCGCAGGCGGGTTCGAGGCCGCCCTCAATACGGTCGGTACACATTGTGCACTTCTCGGTCTTGCGCACCCGTTCGTCAAACTGCGGCGCCTGATAGGGGCAGAACATGGCGCACTGGGTACAGCCGACGCATTTGTCGCGGTCGATCTGGACGGTGCCATCCGACGCCTTCCGGTAGATTGCCTTCACCGGGCACGCCTTCATGCACCAGGCGTTTTCGCAGTGGTTGCAGGCGCCTGACAGCGCCATGGTCTGGGGTTTGGGCCAGGCGGAGATCTCATAGCTCCTGACCAGCCGGTAGCGGATGCCGACTCCGGTCTCCACCTTATTCCATTGTTTGCAGGCCGATTCGCAGGCTCTGCATTCGATACATCGTTTCGGATCGAAAAGCCATCCGTATGACGCCATTGTGATAACCTCCGGCGCGCACCCGCGCACCCAACGGGAATGACCCCGCAAACATAGGTCCAATCCGAGTTTTATACCTTTTAGTCGTATATTGCAAGCACGAATCGGTCGAGGGGGGTTATGGCGTAGGGAAATCGGACTGTGTGGGGGAATTTGCGCCGCGCACAAGTTGCGTACCGCAAAACATGCGCGGCGCGTGGAGGGCCTAGATGGTCATTGCTCCGTAGCCGCCATCGACGCGGATGATGGCGCCGGTGACGAAGCTGGAGGCTTTGTCGGATGCCAGGAAGACGGTGGCGCCGACGAGTTCGGAGGCATCGCCGAAGCGGTTCATGGGGGTGTGGCCCATGATGGCGGCGACGCGCTGGTCAGTGAGCAGTTTGCGATTCTGTTCGGCGGGGAAGAAGCCGGGAAGGACGGCGTTGACGCGGACGCCCTGGGTGGCCCATTCGCGGGCAAGGAACTTGGTCACCTGATTAACGCCGCCCTTCGCGACCGAATAGGTGAACACCTTCGACAGCGGCGGGTCCGACGAGGCCGACGAGATGTTGATGATGGAGCCGCCGCGGCCGGGCTGGGTCATCCAGGCCCCGAAGACCTGGCAGGCGAGGAAGACGCTTTTCAGATCGACATCCATGATGCGGTGCCATTCGTCCTCGGAGATTTCGAGGAATGGGGTGCCGGAGTTGATGCCGGCGGCGTTGATGAGGATGTCGATGCGGCCGAGCTTGGCAATGATCTCGTCGAGGGCGGCCTGGAGGTCGGCTTTCTTGGTGGCATCCACCTTGACGCCGATGGCGCGGCGGCCGAGGGCTTCGATTTCGGCGGCCTTGGCGTTTGCGGCTTCGAGATTGAAGTCGAGGATGGCAAGGTCGGCGCCGGCCTGGGCCAGGCCTTTAGCCATTTCGCCGGCGAGGACGCCGCCGCCGCCGACGACCGCGGCCACCTTGCCGTTCAGGGAAAACAGATCCATGGAAAAGGTCCTTTCGGGGAATGTGGGATCAACCAACTTATACCATCCGAGGTACCGGCCAGCGTACTAGGACTAAGTCCGTTGCGACCCAGGGACCGGGGCGACAGACTTGAACTTGACGGGGCCTGCCCTGAGGCGCCCCGCCGGAGCGCCATGCAAAGAACCGAGACAGGCCACTGGAAGTCGTCAGAGGTGGCGCGGTTGCTCGCCCTGGTGGAGAGCGAAAGGCGCTACTACCAGGACCTGTTCGCGGCGTTGCCTGTCGCGGTGGCCGTGGTTTCCGAGGACCAGACGCTGGCGGCGGTGAACCGCGAATTCCGGCAGCGTTTCGGGTTAGTGCACGAGGACCTGTCTAGAGTCCGTGTGGCCGATCTGCTACCCGATCCGGCGCTGGAGGGAGGGCTGGCGGAACTGCTGGCCGGCGAACACCGGCGGGCGAGTTACGAGATCCAAGCCGGGCCCAGGCAGTTGCGCGTTGCTCTGAAAAAGATCAACGGCTGGCAGGACGCGCCGGAAGCCGAAATCCTGATGACGGTGGAGGAGACGGGCGAGGGCGCGCCAGCAGCGATGGCGGCTGCGGAGGGGACGGTCGCGTGGAGCCTGGACAGGGAGTCAGGACGCATGGCGTGCCGCTCGGCAAATGCCGAACACTCGTTCGGGTTCCCGGCCGAAGCGTGGCAGTCACTGGAGGACTGGGCCGCGTCGCGAATCCACCCGGCTGACCGCGAGATGTACCTGTCGTTCTACAGACGCCAGGACGAGGACTGGAGCGGGTCGATCGACTACCGGCTGATCGGCCCCGATGCTTCGATTCGTGAGTGCCGGGATGTGGCGGCGGCTGACCGAGAGTCAGTAGTGGTGTTGACGCTTGACCGCACCGCCGACGCGCGGGCCTCGAGGAAGGCGCGACTGAAGGCGCGTGTCGAAGCGTCGGAGAAGATGGCGGCGCGGCTGGCGCATGTTGCGAACAATCTGATAATGATCGTCGGCGGGTACTCGGCCGAGTTGATGGACAGCCTGGCCGAGAGCGACGCGCGGCGCGGGGATTTGCAGGAGATCATCAATGCGTCGAACCGGCTGGCGGGGCTGACGGCACAGATGAATCCGATGGCCGCTCCTAAAGGAGCCGGGGCTGTGGGATTCAACCTGGCGCGGTGGGCGCAAAGCCGCGGCGCGGTGCTCGACGGCCCGGATGCGCTGATTGAGGTCGATGAGGTGGCCTTGACGCTGTTGTCCGACGCGGTGGCGCAGACGGCGGAGGAGGTTCGTCTTTCAGTTTCGTTTTCCGCCGACATGGGAGAGGCCGAGATCGAGTTCGTGTATCCAGGCAAGAGCGAACTGGAAGCTGAAGGGCTGCTGGACCCGTTCGCCGGTCCGAAGATTGGCAGCGATCCGCCGTATGGTCCGATGAAGCCGCTGAAGCGGCTGATGGAGGCGGGCGCCGAAGCCTGGGTGGAGGAGCGAGCCGAGGGCGTTTGTCTGGTGGTTGTCTTGCACGCTGAGTTGGCGGCTGGAAACCCATCGGAGGCGCAAGCGCCCTCGGCCCCCTCCTGTTCAGTGCTGCTGGTTGAAGACGAAGACGGACTGCGCGCGCTGATGGCGAAGGCCTTACGCCGTGCGGGATACGAAGTGCTGGAGGCGGCCTCGGCGGAGGCTGCGCTTGAAGGGCTGGATCGGCGGCGCTCAGCGGTGGACCTGCTTGCCACTGATCTCAGCCTGCCGGGCGTGGGCGGCGGGAAATTGGCGATGGAGGTTCGCTGGCTGTATCCGGATACACCGGTGGTCTTCATGACGGGTTCGTCCGAAGATGCCGAAGCGGCGGCGCTGTTGAAATCGGATGCGGGAGTGAAGCTGTTGAACAAGCCGTTTGCCGTGGAGGCGCTGGTGCTGACCGTCGCGGCGGCATTGGACGCTCCTAGGGCGCGTGGTGCTTCGGCTGGGCAGTGACGGGATCCGGGCCGGCTCAGGGCATGTCAATTTCGACTACCCGAGGTGTCGGCGCGAGCAGTTTAGCGGCCTCACTCTTGCGGAAATCATGCAGCTCCGGCAGAATTTCCACGCGGAACTGCTTCATCGTGGTCGCTCCGAATCGCTTTGTGTGGCTGAAGAAGTCGCGGAGGGCCGCGGTTTGTTCATCCAGTCTCCGTGACACGTCTCGATCAAAGCCGGCCGGTGTATGCGAGGCAAGCTCTGAAGTCGGCCGGAATGCCTTGTAGACCAGTTCCTCGGAGTATCCCGATCGGGCGGCGATAAGTTGGAGACGGAGATTGATCCGCTTGGTGTACGCCGCATCCGGGCCTCCTTCGCTCCAGCCGATGACCCCGTCGCCGGCGACCACGGTGCGACGGTAATAGACAATGTTCGGCCCTGGCGCCAGCAGCGCAGACGGTGACGAGGCGAACCGACTGAGCTTGTAGACACCTGTCGGAGGAAACCCCTTCGCCAGCCTGCGTGTCCGGATGACGGCCCCGGAACCGTCGGGTCGGCCCCCCTCGAGCGAGAGGGATCCTGAACCGCCAACAATATGGAAGGAATGAGTGATTGGGAGCCCGTCCAGAAGCCGATCGAGGATTCTTGAGGAGCGCCGTTCCACCAGCGTGTTGGCAATGGCCAGCCACTCTGTGTCGTTGATTGCCCGGTCCAGCATTTCAAACAAGAGATCCTCGGTGGCGCTCTTCCGTAGCAGCAGGATCGTCCCTTCAGCGCGGTGGCTGCGGCGGAAGGGAAGGATGAGGTCTGGCGGAACGGTGGCGTCCATCTGGATCAGGGCGTCGAGCAGCTTCTGGACATAG
Source organism: Bryobacteraceae bacterium (assembly GCA_014860455.1). Taxonomy (GTDB): domain Bacteria; phylum Acidobacteriota; class Terriglobia; order Bryobacterales; family Bryobacteraceae; genus PNKE01. The sequence goes on from JACZJQ010000181.1 coordinate 8,639, forward strand.
GCATACTCTGGCCCATCGATGGCGGCGTCGCGAAGCTCCTGGCAGGCCCGCAGTTCGGCGATGAGGCGGTCCTGGAAGTCGGTGAGGTGGAGGCTTGCGATCAGATGGGCGCCCCAGGCTTTGTCGCTCAGGCTGGAGGACTCTAGCAATTGAATGGACCTCGCGCGCAGTTCGGCGGGCAGGGTTTGGGC
>JACZJQ010000182.1 GCA_014860455.1 Bryobacteraceae bacterium
CCCCAACTCCCCCGTCCCTTCTGCCCCTTTGACAAGAATCTCCAAAGTGCCGGTCACTCTGTCCCCAACCCCGCCGTTGTATCCTGTCTATTTACGACGGCCTCTGATCTTCTCGTTCGACACGCGTCTAGCCCGGCCTCGCCGTCCTCGATCCTAACTCAAATCCCTCTGGAGGTAATTCTAATGAGCCAGCCCCTCGTCGGCATCGTCATGGGCAGCAAGTCCGATTGGGAAGTCATGTCCCGCACCTGCGCGACGCTTGACCAGTTCGGCATCGCCTACGAAAAGCGCGTCCTCTCCGCCCACCGCACCCCGGATCACGCCGCCGACTTCTTCAAGACCGCCAAGTCCCGCGGCATCGAGGTGATCATCGCCGCCGCCGGCGGAGCCGCCCACCTCGCCGGTGTCGCAGCCGCTTTCACGACGATCCCGGTCCTCGCCGTCCCCATGCAGACGAAATCCCTGGGCGGGCTCGACTCGCTCCTCTCCATGGTTCAAATGCCCGGCGGCATCCCCGTCGCCACCTTCGCCATCGGCACCGCCGGCGCCACCAACGCCGCCCTGTTCGCCGTCTCCATCCTGGCCAACAAGTACCCCGAATACTCCGCCAAACTCGACCAGTACCGCGCCGACCAGACCGCCAAAGTCCTCGCCGAGACGCTAGACTAATCCCACGCGCCGGCTCACCCCGCCGCCCCATCTCATCCAAAACGAAGTCCACATCCAATGTCCCACTCCGCTCCCACCACAGGACTCGCCGGTCACCCCCCAGGCCTCGCCACCCTTTTCTTCGTCGAAATGTGGGAGCGCTTCTCCTACTACGGCATGCGCGCCATTCTCGTCCTGTACGCGGTCGCGCTGCCCGCCGCCGGCGGCCTGGGCATGGACGTCAAGGCCGCCGCCTCCCTCTACGGCACCTACACCATGGCCGTCTACATCCTCTCGATTCCCGGCGGACTCATCGCCGACCGCTGGCTCGGCGCACGCACCGCCGTCCTGCTCGGCGGCATCATCATCACGCTTGGCCAGTTCGCGCTCACCGTCTCCTCGCTCACCTTCTTCTATGGCGGTCTCTCGCTGATTGCCATCGGCACCGGCTTGCTGAAACCGAACATCTCCACCATGGTCGGCTCGCTCTACTCATCCACCGACCCCCGCCGCGACTCCGGCTTCTCCCTCTTCTACATGGGCATCAACGTCGGCGCCGTCATGGCCCCGCTTGCCTGCGGCTTCCTCGCCGAAAGCGCCGCCTTCAAATCCTTCCTCGCCGCCCGCGGCTTCGACCCCAATATGTCCTGGCACTGGGGTTTCGGCGCCGCCGGCGTCGGCATGATCGCCGGCCTCTGTGTCTACCTCCTCCGCAGCAACACCCTCGCCGAAGTCGGATCCAGGCCCAAGGCCAGGGCGGCGGCCTCCACCGAACCCCACGGCGGACTCACCCGCGACGAATGGAAGCGCATCCTCGCCATCCTCATCCTGTTTACCTTCACCATCATGTTCTGGGCAGCCTATGAACAGAAGGGCGCGAGCCTCAACCTGTTCGCCAAGGAGCTTGTCCGCACCCAGCTCGGCAGCTTCGAATTCCCGGCGAGTTGGCTCCAGTCGCTCACCCCGTTCTACGTCATCATCCTGGCGCCCATCTTCGCCCGCATGTGGATCCGCATGGGTTCCAGCCAACCCTCCAGCCCCGCCAAGTTCGCCCTCGGACTCGCCGCCATCGGCATCGCCTTCTGCATCCTCATCCCGGCCTCGGCCCTCACCGCGTCGGGCAAGATCAGCCCGCTCTGGCTGGTCGCCGTCTATTTCTTTGATGTCATCGGCGAAATGTGTTTGAGCCCCGTCGGCCTGTCGACAGTCACCAAAGTCGCCCCTGTCCGATTGGTCGGGCTCATGATGGGCGCCTGGTTCTTCGCCACGAGTCTGGGCAACAAGCTCGCTGGCTACCTCTCCGGCTTCTTCGTCGCCAACGAGCCGTCAACCCTGATGTCGCTCTACGGCGGAATCGCCGCCATGCTGCTTATCTCAGCCGCCGTGCTGGCCTTCGCCACCCCGGCCATCCGCCGCCTGATGGGCAAAGCCGCCTAGCTCAAATCCACCAGACGCGAAGACGAGCCGCAACCGGAGGAAGTGGTTTAGACCTAAACCCGCCCGCCATCCACGTCCTTCAGAAACTTCACCAACCCCTTCACATACGTCTCCGAGTCGTCGAACATCGCCATATGGCTCCCGTTCGCGCAATGCAGATACCGCCCCCTCTGAACCTTCTTCGCCATCATCTCCATGTGCTTCGGATCCATCGTGTCGTGCGCCGCCCCGATCACCAGCGCCGGTGCGGCGATCCTGCCCAGATCTGCGGTCCGGTCCCAGTTCAGAATCTTCCCGCTCGCCCCCAACTCGCTCGGACCCTGCATCGGCACATAGATCGACGCGTTCATATGCTTGAACGCCCGCTGCACCGGGTCCGGCCACTCCGCCGCCGGCATCCGCAGCAGGTGCTTCTCGTAATGGTGCGGCATCAGCAGTTCCATATACCGCGGCGCGGTATACTTGCCGTCTTTCTCCAACTGCTTCACCTCGGCCAGCACCTTCTGGTCCATCGCCGGCATCAGCACCTTCTCTGCGTACTCGTTATACGCCGGGATGCTAGCCATCATGTTCGAGATGATGACCCCCTTCAGATTCTCCCCATACTTCAGCGCATACTCAATCGCCAGGATCCCGCCCCACGAATGCCCCAGCAGGTAGAAATTCTCCTTGCCCAACCCCAGCGCCTTCCTCACCTGCTCCACTTCATCCACAAACCGCGCCGTCTCCCACAGTGACCCATCAGTCGGCTGATCGCTATACGCCGACCCCAACTGGTCGTAGTAGTAATACTCAATCCCCTCGCCCGGCAGGTAGCTGTCAAACACCTCGAAACACTCGTGCGTCCCGCCCGGACCCCCATGCAGCAGCAGCAGCTTGATCCGCGGATTATTCCCCACCCGCTTCGTCCACACCTTGAACTGGCCCTTCGGCGTCTCCACCGGAATCAACTTCACCCCGCCGCTCAGCAGATCGTCCCGGCCGGTATTGTCGAAATACCCGCCAGCCGTCTTCGGCTCATCCTGCCTGGCCGCAGGACCACACCCCGACGCGCCCGCCATTGCCGCCGCACCCAGCATCATCGCCGTCCGTCTCTTCATGCGTTCCTCCAGACCGACCATTATAGACGCGCCGCCTGACCCATCCGCCTCTGTTGCTTCTTCATTCTGCCCTCGCCCTCTCGAATCGCCCGGCCCCCTAACTCTCGGGCTCGAATTGGCTTGAAGCCCACCCCTGTCCGGTTTAGACTGTCTTCGGTGCCGGCGCTGAAGTCTATGACCGGCCAATCCATCTCACACTACTGCGTCCTCGATAAGCTCGGCGAGGGCGGCATGGGAAGTGTGTACCGCGCCCGCGATACCCGCCTCGGCCGCACCGTCGCCATCAAAGTCGTCAACGCCCGCTTCACCCAGCGTTTCGAACGCGAAGCGCGCGCCATCGCCGCGCTCAACCATCCCCACATCTGCACTCTCTATGAAGTTGGCGACCACGAGGGTCTGCCTTACCTCGTCATGGAGTATGTCGAAGGCAGACCCCTCGCGGGCCCGCTTCCACCCGCCGATGCCCTCCGCTACGCCATCCAGATCGGCCACGCCCTCGCCGCCGCCCACAAAGCCGGCATCGTCCACCGCGACCTCAAGCCCGACAACATCCTCGTCAACGGCGACGGCAGCGTCAAGGTCCTCGATTTCGGCCTCGCAAAACTCCTGCCCGGCGCGACGGACCGGCTCCAGCCGCAGTCCACCACCATCAGCGAGAAAGGCGAAGTCGCCGGCACCGGACCCTACATGTCCCCCGAGCAGGCCCAGGGCGAACCCGTCGATGCCCGCAGCGACATCTTCAGCTTCGGCGCCGTCCTCTACGAAATGTTCAGCGGCCGCCGCGCCTTTGCCCGCGACAACCTTGGAGCAACTCTCGTCGCCGTCGCCTCCGCCGAGCCCGAACCGCTCCGTGAAGCGCCAGCCGAACTCGCCCGCATCGTCCGCCGCATGCTCGCCAAAGACCGTGACAGGCGATACCAAAGCATGGACGAACTGCTCATCGACCTCGAGTCGGCCTGGAGGCCGCCCGAATGGTGGGAATCGCGGCGTGGCGAAGTGATCCTCGCCGCTGGCCTGGCCGTCACCGCCGGCCTCATGCTCTTGCTCGTGCGGGTCTGGATCGAGGCTGCCCGCGATGCCTACCTCCTGGCTCTCGCCGGAACACTCGCCGTCGCCTTCGCCCTCGCCATAATTCTCGATACAGGGCGCCTCCGCAGCCGTCTGCGCAACTGGCTCGCGGGTCCAACCACCACCAGCCCGCCCTTCCGACTCGATCGCGCGCTGCACTCCCGCCGCCCCTCTACGCCTCTGTTGTTTGCCCTTGCCGTTCCCTTCCTCGCTGTCGCAGCCGGCGGCTACTACCTCACCCGCCCGTATGCCCCCGATCCCCAGGCCGCGATATGGCACCAGCGAGGCGTCGAGGCCCTCCGCGACGGCGTCTACCTGACAGCCGCCAAGAATCTCGAACAGGCGCTGCAGATCGACCCGAGATTCTCTCTCGCCCGCGCCCGCCTCGCCGAAGCCTATTTCGAACTCGATCTCAGCGACCGCGCCAAGGAAGAGATGCTCCGCATCCGCCACGACGCCTCGTCCTCATGGCGAACCCCGCCATCGGCCCGCCTCCAGACCTCGGCCATCGAATCCCTGCTCACCTACGACCGCGCCGGCTCCATCTCCCGCTACCGCGAGATGCTCTCCGCCGTTCCAAGGTCCGACCAGCCCGCCGTCTGGTTCGACCTCGGCCGCGCCCAGGAGCGCGATTCAGACACAGAGGGCGCCATCGATAGCTACAAGACCGCCGTCCGCCTCGACCCGCAATCCGCCGCCGCCTGGCTCCGCCTCGCCCAGGTCTACCGCCGCATTCCCGATGCCCCCGCCGCCCTCGACGCCCTCACCAAAGCCGAAACTCTCTACCGCGCCGCCTCCAACATCGAAGGGCTCGCCGAGGTCGACTACGCCCGCGGCACTCTGGCCCTCGATCTTCGCAAGCCCGATGACGCCCGCCCCAGCCTCGACCGCGCCCTCCGCCTCGCCCAGGAAAGCGGCAACGTCCACCAGCAGATCCGCATCCTCCTCCAGGCCTACGAGATCCCCCTGCTCGCCTCCGATTTCGACCAAAGTCTGAAAATCGCCCAGCAGGCCGTCGACCTCGCACGCGCCAATAACGTCGACACCCTCACCGCCCGCTCGCTCGTCATCCTCGGCCAGGTCCACTACCTCCGCCGCGACCAGAAAGCCGCCGAAAGCCACTACCTCCAGGCCCTCGACATTGCTCTCCAGCACCGCGCTCCCCGCATCCAGGCCCTCGCCCGCATGGCCCTCGCCAATCTCTACCAGCAGCAGGACCACTACGCCCAGGCCCGCGAACATGCCGAGGCCGCCGCCGCCTACTACCGCAACGGCCGCTTCCCCGCCGACGAATGCCGCGCCCTCATGTTCATCGGACGCGCCCGCCGCGAACTCGGCGATCTCACCGGCGCCACCGCCGTTTTCCGCCTCGCCCTGAACCGCTTCCCCGCCGGCACCCCCACCAGTTCCATCGCCTTGTGCCATGAAGGCCTCGGCCAGGTCTATCTCCTCCAGGGCCGCTTCCGAGACGCCCTCGAGGCGTTCCGCGAAAACTACGACCTCAATGCCAAGGTCGGCTTCCGCCTCGGCATGCCCCGCGGCCTGCTCAACTGCGCCCGCGCCCATCTCGCCCTCGGCGATTCCTCCGCCGTCGAACCCCTGCTCGCCGACGCCGAGCAATTCACCTCCCGCCAGCCTACCGACGGTCTCTACGCCTCCATCCAGGCCGCCCGCGCAGAACTCGCCCTCGCCTCAGGCCGCCTCCCTCAAGCCCTCTCCATCGCCCGCGCGCTGTTCTCTTCCGCTGACCGTGCCGCCGCCACCACCTGGGTCTCCCGCGCCAGCCTCCTCATTCGCGTCCTCGACTCTTCAGGCCGCGCCCGCGAAGCCGCCGCGCTCTGCCCCGAAGTCCTCGCCGCCGCCGCCAAACTCGAAGGCGCCTTTGTCCTGCCTCGCGTGTCCATCGCCTGCGCCGAAGCCACACTCGCTTCCGGCGACCGCGCACAGGCCCTCCGCCTCGCCCTTCGCGCCACCGAGACCTTCCGCTCCACCGGAGCCCGCGATCTTCACTGGCAGGCCCTTGCCCTGCTTTCCCGCCTTGGTCAACCCGACGCCGCGCCCCGCGCCCGCGCCATCCTCGAGGAACTCCAACGCGAATGGCAGCCGGCAGACTACCGGCGCTACCTCGCTCGTCCCGACATCCAACGCATCCACACCCACCTGATCAAATCGGAGACCCACCCATGACTGACACACCCCCACGCAAACCATCCTTCCGAACCGTCGTCTTGATTGTATTGGCCACCGCCGCGGTAAGCTCCACGATTGTCTACCTCGCGAGAGAGAGTATCGCTCGCTTCCTGGAAGGCGAGGACACCCCCATCATCGTCCGCGACGGCTCCATCGTCATCACCTCCATCGGTCAAGCCCTCAACAGCTTCTCGATGCCCGATCCCAAAGTTCTTATTCACCCCAAGACCAACGCCAAACTCGGCAAACTCAGAGTCGACGGCCAGTTGAAAGGCTCCCCCTGCACAAACGCCGAGGAGTGCGGCGTCGAATTCGTCTGGTCTGCCACCACCCCCGGCCAGCCGGGCGCCCGTGAATACACGGTTGTCGTCGGATCCAATTCACGCGATGGCAAGACAGCCGGCATCGTTTCCAGCGTCCCCTTCGCCGACTATCAGGCGAGCCGAGCCCCAGACTCCACCACGGGCAAGACCGCATACACCTACACCTGGATTCCGGCCGGGGCAACGCTCACCTTCCGTGAGGCAAGGCTTTATACCACGCACTTCCGCAGGGTATCGCCCAGGCCTACGCCCCAGGTCCTCTGCTCCAACCCCGGCTGCAAGATCGAGTTCGAATACAAGTAACACCCGCGCCCCGGCGTGCTTGTGCTCCATCGGGCCGCGGACCCGCGCCATCGCGCTCCGCGGCCCCCCGCTCATCCCGACGCCCTTACTTCGCCTCCGCCCGCGCCGTTCTCCGGTAAACCGTCTCATACGGCGCCTTGCCGTTCGCCCACGACACCGTGTTCGACACAGTCGATTGCGGCGACCCCGCCGTCGGCTCCCTCATGCTCCTCGGCGGCGCCGCAGCCCGCTCCGGCCTGTGCACATCCCGCTCTACCCTGGTTTCTTTCACCGCCTTCCCCTTCTGAGCCTTCGCCCGCGCATCGATTCTGTCGATCTCCGCCTTCGGAATCGCAACCTGCTCGTTCTTCACCACCGCCAGCAGTTTCTCTTCCGTCAAATCGTCGTAGACCGCCTCCACCGGCTGTGCCGCGCCCTTCTTCCAGATCTTCAACTCCGACCCGCTGCCCAGTTCCTTCACCTTCGCCCACGGATCATCGGCGCCCACTGTCGCCAACGCCGCCAAAATGAAAACCGCAAGCCGCATCATCATGGCCGCATCATACCTTACATTTCCATACTTACCTGTCCAGCGAAATCGCCCGCCGCATCAACTCCACCGCCTCCACCACCCGCCCCGCGTCCTCATACCCATACGACAGCCGCAACTGCCGCAGCCCCTTCTCCGCCAGATCGCCCCCCGCATGCACGCAATACTGCCCCGGTATATACAGCACCCTCGCACTCGTCCCGTCCC
>JACZJQ010000183.1 GCA_014860455.1 Bryobacteraceae bacterium
GTGTAGATTCCTAATGGGCGATGACGTCCAAGCCCGAAGGAGTGACACGCGGTGCCGGAAACCCTATACAAGCTGCAGCCCAACCGGACGATGCATCTGCGCGGATTCGACCATTTCGGCGCCGCGGCGGCGATGCACTCGGCCCACGCGGGCGGATTCCAACTGAGCGGCGTGTTTCGCGACGCGGCCGACTTTGCCGTCCTCATGCTCTATGATGCCGACAATTTCTTCGAACATCCGCGGTTGAAGTACCTGCCGGACTTCAACTTCGACGGGCTCACGTTGCAGTTTGACGTGAGATACGAAGGGTTGATGCCGCTGGACTCCCGCAAGTACCCCACGATCGACTGGCCGTTCCTCGACATCATCCCGGAGACCGGCGATCCGGTGAAGATCCGCCTGTCCGAGCACGCTGTGCTGATCGGAGATCCGGACCCCGTAGCGTCGGGCGAATTCGTCTTCACCGGCGACGAACTCGACGCCTGGGACCGGGTGACGCTGTGGTATCAGAACCTGGCGTTCGACTACATTGTGCCGGGCAAGGTCCGCACCGTGCATGAGTTCTACGCGGCGGATGTGGGTACGCAGCATTCGATTCTCGTCGCCGACCGGAGCTATGTATACGTTGAGCAGGCTGGCGACGGCTCAGCCGATGTCGCCAACCACTTGATTGCGCTGGTGAACGGGACGGAGGGCCCGGGGCCGGCCGACCCGGACGTTTCGGCGGCATCGGGCGAGCAGGGCTGGCAGGTGGTGCTTGAGCGCAAGCTGGACCATGGCGGCACGGTGACGGTTTCGGGAACCGGCGGGGTGTACGAGTTGTTGCATCACGTGAAGAAGTCCACGGTGTTGAACGCGCTGCGGGACCAGATCAATACGGCCGACTACGAAGAGGCCGCGACGCCGTTTTCGCTCGCCGCGGAAGTGACCGAACAGGGCGCCTTGCGCATTTCAACGGTCGAGGGCGGCTATGATGCCGACTTCCTCACGCTCTATGCGACATGGAAGAACGACCGGTTGAGGACGACCAAGAAGGCGGTGGCTCTCGAGGGCGGGTTTTCGGAGGCGACGCACCGGGTGACGCTCGATTTCGCCAGCCTGGGCGTTCCGCGGATCCGCAAAATGTGGCTGACGTTCGCACCGAGGCTGTCGGGCGGCGCGCCGTATGAGTCCACCGAATGGCTGGCGGAGTTCACCCGCTGGCAGACCACTGGGCCGGAGGAGGTGCGCAGGCTCAAGGTGGCGTCGACGGGCAGCGTGCGGGTGTCGTCGATCAGCGATGCCTGCAACTGGCAAGGGGACTGGCGGGACATCGATGGTTTCTACATGGATAACGCCGCCCGGTTGGCGGAAACGCCCGGCACGTCGGTGACAATCCGCTACACCTGCCTGTCGCCGCATGAGCTGTGGCTGGGCACGGCGCTGGGGCGGACCTCCGGAGCGGCGGACGCGGAGTTGGACGGAACGCCGCTGCCGTATCATATGGGCTACCTGGCGGAGGATGTGGACGTGGTGACGCGGCGCCGGCTGTGCGGGCTGGTGGAGCCGGGCGAGCATGTGGTGAAACTGACCAGGACGGCGGGGCGGTTTGTCTTCGATTTCCTGGAAGCGGCCGTGCCCGGCGATGTGCCCGATCCGCTGCCGCCGGAACCGCGGGTGTCGCCGGCGCTGGATTATTCCACCGACCACAGCTACAAGCTGCCCCCGGCACGGATTCTGTGGAATCTCGACCAGTTGGGCTATACGGGCCCGATGAACGAGTATCTGGGGGTTTTCTGGTGGAACGAGCGGGTGAGGGATGGCGGGTCAGCGCCGTGGCGGGAGTTGGAGTTCACTGGCGGTTTTGTGGGGGGAGACGCGGTCTGGCTGCAGATCGACGAACAGGTATTGGGCAAGACGGTGTTTCCAGGCGAGACGGCGGAGGGCATCGCCAACCATTTCATGTACATGATCAACTCGACGCTGGTGGGGTTGAGGGCTGAGGCCGATGAGAACAAGCTGAAGCTGATTTCGCGATCGGCGGCTCCGGCTTACGGCGGATACCAGATCTCAAGCTGGGTGGATCGGACAGGCGGATCTTCGGGCTGGGTGGAGGGATCGGGGAGCGTATCGGCCGGGGATATGGGCGTATGGGTGTTGGACGCCGGGACCGAACACGCGCTCAACATCGCAGCCAGGCAGTGGCACTTCGACCTGTTCTCGCAGGCGGCGCAACGGGGCCGGCGGCTGACCGCCGCAATCTCGATGGAACTGGTGAATCCGCCGCAGGAGTTTGCCGCGCGATATCCGGACGGCGCGCCGGTGGTGACCGACGTGGGATTTGCAGGGCTGCGATCGACACATTGCGCCTTCCGCAGCGACGTTCTCGCCTATCAGGTGAAGGCTCTAGTTGAGGTGGCGCTGTTGATGACCGAGGCCGGTCTGCAGCCGGACTTGCAGTGCGGCGAGTTCACCTGGTGGTACTTCACGAATCGGAGCGAGACCAACGCCGCCGGCGGCATGGCGTATTACGACAGCGAGACGGCGCAAGCGGCGCTGGCGGCGTTGGGCCGCCCGCTGCATGTGTTCACGGGTCCGGATGACGATCCGGCGGTGAATGGCGGCGCCGATGCCCTGCTGGTGCGCAACAGGCTGCGGGACCATGTAACATCGCTGATGGCGGGCGTGCGGGCCGCTGCGCCTGGGACGACATTCGAGGTGCTGTTCCCTTATGACGTGAACTACCCTGTCCCGAAGGGCATGCACCAATTGGGCGGGCGGTTGAACCGGTTCGTGAATCTGCCTGAGGAATGGGCCTATCCGGGAGGCGGGTTGGACCGATTGAAGCTGGAGATGCTCAACTTCGGCGCCTGGAGCCGGGACCTGGACCTGGTGAAGGAATGCCTGCTGTTGCCGTCGCAACTTGGGTGGCCGGGCGAGAAGACAGCGCTGATGACACCGATTTTTAAGGGCGGCTACCCGTGGGCAAGGGAAGTGGAGGCGGCGCTTGAAAGAGGCTTTCATTGCATCAACTTATGGGCGTTCGACCACATCTGCCTCTACGGTTTGTCCCTGGGCCGGTTGGGGCGGCGGGCGAGCTACCAGGGGTAGGGTGAAGCGGTTTTTTTCAGTTAAAAACCCTAAACCTTAATCCCTACCAAACCGATACTTAAGGATGAGAGGGATCGCACCTAGTGGTGTAAAAAATCGAAACTTCGCTGCTATGATTCGAGTCAAGCAGAGAGAGGAACAGCAATGCGCTGCCAGAGATGTGGCAAACCGATCAGCCCGCTCCGCCAGCTCACCGACCGCGAGTTCTGTTGCGAAGAACACCGCCGGCGTGGGCCGCTGGCGTCCGCGTCTGCGTTGCGCGAACCCGATTATGACATCACCGGGGTTTACCTGGAATCGGAGGCCCGGCGCGAGCAGCGCAGTTCGATGGTTTCGGGCACGGCGCTTGGGGTGATCCTGCTGATAGGCGGCGGGCTTCTGCTGGCGGCACGATACTGGATGCCGGAATCGGCGGAGCCGGTGGCAAGCAGGCAACTGATTTCACCGGTGGAGGATCTGGGAGCGCGGACCCCCGTGGCGGTCAATAGGTTTGCGGAGTGGTTGGAGCGGCGGCTGCCGGGGGAGAGCCCGGTGAGGGTGAAGTGGGCGGTGCGGTCGGGTCTTTCCGAGTGGACCGATTCGTTGGGGGGGAAAGCGTGGGACACGTCCGGGGGCAGGCTCAGCCCTGGCGCCTTGAGGCTGTGGCGTCCCACCCTGGACCGGGTGAACTACGATCTCAGTTTCACCGGCGTGATCCGGAAGAAGGCGCTCAGTTACGCCTACAGGGCGACGGACCAGAGTTACTACGCCACGAAACTGAAAATCACGCGGCCGGGTGAGATATCGGGCGCGAGCATCGCCCGCATGGTGGTGAGCGGCGGCAAGGTGATCGATGAAACCGAGCTTCCATTGCCGGTGATGCTGTCGACGGGGCGTTCCTACAGAATCCATGTGTCGGCGGCCGGCGACACATTCGCCACCTATATCGACGGCCACCTGGTGGACGAATGGCGCGACGAGCGGCTGAAGAAGGGCGGAGTAGGGTTCTTCAGCGACCCGGGCGAAGCGGCTTCGGTTGCCGATATCGAATTCCGCGAGAGCAAGGGGCTGTTTTCACGCATCTTCGCGACGTTCTTCTACCTGCCTTCCGGCATGATGATTTAGCCTTGGACCGGCTGGCGGCCGGACGGAGCGCGGCGGATCATCCGGGTGTTACCCTGACAGTTGAACCCACCGATGAGCGCCGACGGATCCTTGTACTCCCGCTGGATGAACCGCTGGGAGGAGAAACTCTGTTTTCGCGCCACGAATCGAGTGGTGCGGCCGTTTGAATGGGGATTGGAGTGGGCGGAAAACTGGCCTTCGGCCGCTGCGGTCGAGCGGGATGGCCTGGGTCCGGCGGAGTGGCTCGACCGGGTGGGGCGGCTGTCGGTTGAGCGCAGCGGGGAGTTCTTCAGCTACTCGAAACCGGCGGACTACAGGCTGCGGGGCAGCGTGCTGCGGTTCACCTCGCCGGTTCACACGCCGTATCCGGAGAATAACGTTGTCCACGGGCAGTGGTTCCCGGCCGAAAAGCGGCACAAGGCGGTGCTGGTGCTGCCGCACTGGAACGCTCCGCATGACGCGCACAACGCCCTGGCCCGGGCGTTTCAGAAGCTAGGCACGCCGGCGCTGAGGCTCAGCCTGCCGTATCACGACTTCCGGATGCCCGCCGAACTCGAGCGGGCCGACTATGCGGTAAGCTCCAACGTCGGGCGCACGCTCGACGCCATGCGGCAGGCGGTGATCGACATCCGGGCGGCGGCCGACTGGCTGGAGGCGCAGGGGGCTGAAAGGATCGCCGTCGTCGGCACATCGCTTGGCTCGTGTTCGGCATTTCTGGCCAGCGCGCATGATGAACGGTTTGCCGTCAACGCCTTCAACCACTGCTCGACGTACTTCGCCGACGTTGTCTGGACGGGTTTGTCGACGATCCACGTCAAGCAGGGACTCGAAGGCAACGTCGATCTGGAGACGCTGCGGCGGTTGTGGATGCCTATCAGCCCGACGGCCTATTTCGAGCGCTTTGCCGCGAAGCCGAAGCGGTCGATGTTCCTGTACGCCCGCTATGACACGACGTTTCCCCTTGAATTGTCGCGCCAGACCGTCGCCAAGGCGGCCGAGCATGGCCTCGACCATAAAGTGGTGGTGATGCCGTGCGGGCATTACACGCTGGGGGAGAGCCCATTCAAATACATGGATGGTTACCACCTGGTTTCGTTCGTCCTGCGCAACCTGTAGGCGGCTGCACAGTGACGCGGGTAGGGCGTTAGCGGCGGGGCCGGTTTCGCGTCAGCCGAGCCGACAGGGGCTCGAGAGGTGGTTCGGATAAGCACTTTACCTTAGAACTTACGTAGGACTTCGTCTCATGTAGTGCCAACTTAAGTGGTTACGTGAATATGCAGACAGCCTCGTTCGCCCTAATATGAAGCTGAAGGACCATTTCCTAAAATGCTCTGCAAGCACTGCGGAAAAAAAATACCGCTGCTGAAACGGCTCAGTGACGACGAGTTCTGTAGCTCGGCTCACCGCGGCGCATTCATGCAGGTGGAGCAGGCGGCGGCGATGGAGCGGCTGCTTCAGCACGGGTCGAAATTCGGCCGGCCGCCGGAGGCCGCGCCACCAGCGGCGAAGTCGCGGCAATCGTCGAAGAGCAAGGCTGACAGGGACGAGATCCCGGCGCCGCTGGCCGGACTTGTGCCTGACGTGAAGAGCCGCCCGAAGGTGAAACGCAAGGCGTTGAGCCGGCCGATTATGCATGGCTGGGATCTGGTGCAGGACCTGCCGCAATCGCCGCTGGTGATCCAGGCCCGGCGAATGGACATTGCCGGTGGGATTCCGATTGAGGCGCACCCTGCGAGGACGCCTCATGCTGTGCATGCGGTTCAAGGTGCGGAGGCCGCGGCGGCGGGGGATCTTCTTGAGCCAGTCCAGATGGCGCCGCTGGCGCGCGAAGCAGGTCCGGCGCCGGTGCCGGCCGCAGCGTGGATGAGGGAGGCGGAGCTGGGTTGGTTGAAAGCGGGTGTGGCGTGTGAGTTCTCGCAGCCGGGTCCGGTGTTGGGTTGCCCGCAACCCGGCGAACCTGAACTGGCGGACTGGCCCTCGGCGTGTCCGGTTGCGCCGATCCGGGCGGCGGCGGAGGTGCAGGCGGATCCACGCGAGGCGCGCCGTGAGAGCTGCGCCCCGAAGATGGGCGCCGGACTCCAGCCCCATGTGAGGCTGCCGGATCCAGGCGACAGTCCGGTGGCAGCCGCGGCGGAGAAGGTTGAGCCGCTCAACGATGTCGAACCCGAGATGTGCGGCCTGGTTGCTCTGGCGGCTGGCGGGGTTGCGCCGGCATGGCGGCTGTGCGGGCAGACTCCGGAGTTGACGGCGGGTCAGGATACAGGCCCGCTGGCGCCGCGGACAACCATGACGCCGCCGGTGGCGTCGATGCGCAGGGCAGGCGATTTGGCGGGATTCGAACTCGCCGCGACAGCGGCTGCCGCGCCCGCTCCAGGCGTCCAGCAAAAGGCTCTGAGGCCGAAGCGGAGGCTGGTCGGCCCTCGTGTGAGAAAGTACGCCAGCCGGTGCGCGGCAGTGGCCGAAGCCCCGCTGGCCGCGATAGACGCGGGTGAGCCGTTGAGAGCGGCGACAGCTGGTGTGTTTGAGATCTCGGCGGAGCCGCTGGCATGGGTGCAGAACGAGATCCGGACGCCGGCCGCGCAAGCCGTGGAGCAACAACTGAAGCCCGAACTGGCGGGTTTAACACAGCTCACCAGCACAAGCTGCGGGGCCTGGTCAGGCTGCGGCGAGGAGCGGGTGCCGATAGTGCTGGCCTGGCCGATGTCGGATTCGCTCATCCCGGCTGCGGGATTGGGCCCGGAGGCGCCCACGGCGGCGATTCCGGAGGTTGGCGGCGCAGTCGTCATTGAACCTGAGATGGAGGGGCCGCCGTTGTCTGATCGGCAGCTGCCCGTCTTCGCCAGCCGGGGGGTGGATTCCCGGCGTGAAACAAGCCGCAAGGTCGACTTCACCGGGGGGCCGTCGTGGTTGATGGCGCTTTCGAGGCCGCCGGCCCAGCGGGGTTCGTCGCTGAAGCTGGATCATGCGGACGGTTCGGGGTCGAGGGCCGCAGCGGTGGCGCGGGCGGCGAACCGGCCGTGGCTGTCCATCCAGATGCCCAACTTCCACATGGCGTCGTGGAAGTCAGCGCCGGCCGACCTGAAGTGGATCATGATGGCGCTGCCCATGATTCTGGTGATTGCGCTCTACAGCTTTTTGCCTCCGCAGACGAAGAACAGTGTGGAGACAGCCTCTGGGACGGCCTCCCAACCAACGGTGCTTTCCCAGAGAGTTGAGGCGATCCGGACAGCAATAATGGAACGCGCGGCGATCAAACTGGCGGACGATTTCAGGTCTGGCCTCGGCGCCTGGCAGGGGCCGGCGGGCTGGGCTCAGACCTGGACTTACACCAGCGCGAACTATGCCGTTCCAGGCCAGTTGGCGCTCTACCAGCCGTCGCTTGGGTTGAGGGACTACGTGTTCAGCTTCCTCGGGCAGATCGACCGGCGAAGCATCAATTGGGTGGTCCGGGCGCGCGACGGAAGAAACTATCTCGCCATGCGAATCGTGATGACGCGAAGCGGGCCGCTGCCGGCGGCATCGCTGGTCCGTTACGCGGTGGTGAACGGGAGAACGGGCAGCCAGACGGTGCTGCCGCTTCCGGTGGCTTTCCGGGATGGAGCGATGCAGCAGGTGGACGTCACCGTTGCCGGTGACACGATCACGACCCGCGTAATGGGTCAGATCGTGGATTCGTTCACCGAGAGCGAACTCGGCTCGGGAGGGGTGGGTTTCTACAGTCCGAAGGGCGACCGGGCATTGCTTCGCTGGATCTCTGTCACACACCAGTACGACTACATCGGACGGCTGTGCGCACTGCTGGCTCCTCATTCGGTGATGCGGCAAGACGCCAGGAGGATGGAATGAGCGAGATGCATCGAAAGGCAGGAGAGGGATCCGTGGAACGAGGCTACGACAGGGAAGATGTAAAGGCCGGCTCGGCGCTGGCCAGGGCGGTATCGCTCCACCTTGAGGGCAAGGGGCGCGAGGCCCTTCGCGAGTTGGAGCGAGCCGTGGAAACCGGGGAGTCTCCAAAGGAGATCCACGCGGCCAGGGGACACATCCAGTTTGAACTGGAGCTGTACGACGAAGCGGCCAAGAGCTACGAATTGCTGCTGGAACTCGAGCCGACCTCCAATTCGGCCTACTTCAACCTGGCCGTATGCCAGGAGAAGCTCGGCCGATGGGCGGAGGCGGCGGCGAATTTCCAGAGGGTTGTCGGCGTTGACAATACGCGGATGGACGCCCGGCTCGGCCTCGGCATTTGCCTGCTGCATCTGAAGCACGCCGAGAAGGCTCTGGAGTGTTTCGAGATCTGCATGGAAAGCGGCGGCGAGCAGGAGACGCCCCTGTTCGGCAAGGCCGTGGCCCTGGAGTTGCTGGGCCGGCAAGAAGAGGCGGCGGCGCTGTACGAGAGGATCCTGGTCACCAATCCACAGGCCGAGGAGCCGATGTCGAACCTTGTTCACATCGGGATGCGCCGCAACGATGTGGCGTCGGTGCAGAAATGGGCCGAGGCGCTGCTTGTCCTGAGGCCATTCTCGCAGGCTGCGCTCGAGGGGTTGGCCTGGTGCGCCTTCACGACCGAGAACTTCGACGCGGCATCGAAATACTGCGCGAAGCTGGTGGAACAGACGCCTGAGAATTTCGAGCGCTGGTACAATCTCGGGGTTGCCAACCAGAAACTGAGCCGTCCGGAGCAGGCCGAGAAGTCGTATCTGGAGGCGTCGAAGCTGAAACCCGACCACGCGCAGTCGTGGGCAAACCTCGGCGTTGTCCGGCAGGCCCTGGGCAACGAACGGGGGGCGCGCGAGGCCTACGAGAACAGCCTCAAGCTGAACCCCGATCAGCCGGAGGTCCTATTCAACCTCGCCGGGCTGATCGAGGAGAGCGGGCAGACCGAGCAGGCCGAGGAACTTTACACGCGGCTGCTGCAGAATAACGCCGACTGGGAGGACGCCTGGTTCCGGCTGGGCTACCTGCAGTTGACGCGGGCCGACGCGGCCGGGGCCATTGAGTGCTTCACGCACTGCCTGGAGAAGCGCCAGGAATGGGCCGAGGCGCACATCAACATTGCGCTGGCCTACAAGCAGACCGGCGACCTAGCCAAGGCGATCGAACACTTTGAGGCCGGCCAGGCTCTGCAGCCTGAGAGCATCGAGGCGCTCAGGGGCCTGGCGGCGCTCGCGATCGAGCGGCAGGACTTCCCCAAGGCGTTGAACCTGCAGGGCAAGCTGATCGATCTCGGCGAGCGCTCGCCGGAGTTGTTCTACAACACGGGGCTGCTGCTGCAGAAGCAGGGCCAGTTGGACGACGCCGTGTCGCTGTACCGCGAGGCGCTCGGACTGAGGCCGAACTTCCCCGAGGCGTTGCTGAATCTGGGCCACGCTTTGAAGTCGCAGGGCCGGGCCGAAGAGGCGCGGACTTGCTGGAAGCAGGCGCTGGAAATGAAACCAGAACTGGCTCAGGGCTACTTCGGCGGCTGAGCCACGTCGCCGGAGGCACCGCTCCGGGGTTGGATAACTAATAGATACAAATGGGGTAGCAATTCACTTTGCTACCCTTTTGTTTTATGCCAACACTGACCCTGATTCGCCACGGCCAGGCGGGAACACGAGACAACTACGATGTCCTGTCCGAGACGGGCGTCGCGCAGGCGCGGTTGCTGGGATTGTGGCTCGATCAGCGAGTGCCGGCGTTCGACGCCGTTTTCAGTGGCAGCCTGGAGCGGCAGCGCCAGACGGCCGCGATTGCGATGAACGGCGGGCTGGAAGTCAGGGAGAATCCGGATTGGAACGAATTCGACATGGACGGGGTGTTTGAGGCGATCGTACCACTGCTATCGGAAGCCGATGCCGGATTCAGGGAGCGGTATGGACTGATCCAGACCGAGATCGCAGGTGGCGGCGAGTCGATCCACCGCGAATGGAAGCCGGCCGATGGCGAGGTGATGGTGGCGTGGTTGAAGAACCGGTTCGGCGAGATGGCGGGGGTGGAGAGTTGGGAGGCGTTCCGGCAGAGGGTGCGGCGGGCATTACAGTCGGTGGCAGGCATGGATGAGGGCGCGAGGGTGTGCGTATTCACCTCGGCGCTGCCGGCCGCCCTTTGCATAGCGGAGGCTCTTGGACTGGAGCAGCCTCAGATATTGAGCCTGGCAGGGACCTCTTACAACACGGGAATCACGGTGCTGCGGATCGTATCGGGACGGCCGGAGTTGGTTAGTTTCAACTCGGCGAGCCATTTGCCGGAACAATTGCTGACGCACCGCTGAGAGAGGTCAGGGCAAAGAGACCGGGAGGGGCGGGGTGAGCCATCTTAGTACTTACCAGGGGGTACGGACCACGTGGCAGGTGGGGCGAAGGTTCGGGCGTGGTCTGCCGGGCTGCCGGGGCGGAATAGCTGTGGTTTTGGCCTGCGGAGGTGCGTCGCGGAGGGATGTTCATGGGGTGGGGCAGAACGCCGGGCGGGAGTGGGCTAGTGGACTCCCCTGATTTACCTTTTTTCAGGGTGAACGCTAAATGGAAGATGGACACATGCCGAAGGAAGAGTAGTGCTCCGGGATTCGCCCGAGATCGGAGCCTCGGGTCGGAATCGCCGGCGCCTATTTAGTGCGATTATGAACTGCCAGTATTGCGGCAAGAAAATCGGGATGATCGAGAGCTGGCGCTACGGGCGTTTCTGCTCGAAGGAGCACCAGGATGATTTCCGCAACGAGGCCACCAGTCTGGCGGCGAGCGTGCTGGCGGCGCGACAGGGGGGCGGGGAAGAGTATCCCGAGGACAGGCAGCAGTCGTACACTTCGCTGAACAAACAAAAGAGCCCTGCTGGAGAGCCCGAGCCGGAGGCCGATCCCCCGCGGATGGAGGCGGTGGGCCAGGAAGGCGCCACGCCCGTCCAATGGAGGCCGAAACCTGCGCCGGCGTACGCCGAGGGCCGCGACCGCGCGGCCAATGAGCGGCATCTGCGGGCTTTAAAGATTTTGGCGGCGAATGACAGGACGCCGCCGCCCGTGCTGGAGAAGGACCGCCGGCGGAGGTTAAAGATCGAGGACGATCCGTACAGGTTCGGAGAGGTGGTGGCACCGGGTGCCAGGAGCGTGCTGGTACCTCCGTCCGGTGCGGTTCAGAAGCGGCCGAAGCTGCAGTTCTGCGAGAGGCTGCTGCCGTTGCACTTGGAACAAGAGGCGCAGGCTGCGCTACCCGAGTTTGAGTGCCTGTGGGACGGGGCGGGGGAGTGGACCGTGGAGGCGGCTGACGTTGGGGGGATGGAATTCGGCGACTACCTGGAAGACTATACGCCGGAGCAGCCGTGGGAGCAGTGGGATTGGAACGCGCTGCTTGAAGAGGCCAAGTACGCCCAGTCGATGAACGAAGAGCGCGACCGGCGATTGAACCGGCTCCGGTCACAGCAGCCTGCGGAGGCGCCGCAGAGCCAGCCGGGCAGGGCTCCGGCCGGGCCGCGGCAGCAGGGCGAGCTGGCGATGCCCACCTATCCGGGCCGCATGAGCGGGGCACAGCAGGCGGGGCC
>JACZJQ010000184.1 GCA_014860455.1 Bryobacteraceae bacterium
ATGCGCCGGATATCGACGCGGACCGACGAGTAGAACTTCAGCGCGCGGCCGCCGCTGGTGGTTTCCGGGTTGCCAAACATGACCCCGATCTTCTCGCGGATCTGATTGATGAAGATCAGGCAGGTGTTCGACTTCGACACCACGCCGGTCAGCTTCCTCATCGCCTGTGACATCAGCCGCGCATGGACGCCAACGAAACTGTCGCCCATCTCGCCTTCGAGTTCAGCCTTCGGCACCAGGGCCGCCACCGAATCCAGCACCAGCACGTCAATCGCGTTCGAGGCGATCAGCGCGGCGGTAATCTCCAGCGCCTGCTCAGCGTAGTCGGGCTGCGAGACCAGCAGGTTGTCCACATCCACACCCAGCTTGCGGGCATAGGTGGGGTCGAGCGCATGTTCCACGTCCACGAACGCCGCCATGCCGCCTGTCTTCTGTGCGCTGGCCACCACCTGGAGGGCGATGGTCGTCTTGCCGGACGATTCCGGTCCAAACACTTCCACCACGCGTCCGCGCGGAAATCCGCCGCAGCCCAAAGCATGGTCCAGCGAGACCGAACCGGTGGAGATTGCGTTTACTGCGATCACCTCCTGGGTCCCGAGGCGCATGATGGAGCCCTTGCCGTAGGCCTTCTCAAGCTGGCCCAGCGCGGCTGCCAGCGACCGTTGTTTTTCCTTATCGTCCATGGATGGCTCCTCTTTAAGGCACGTGAAAGAATTTATACTAGCACAGGCGAAGCGGCGGGGCTAGTGCCTTCATCGACATAGTAGCGCCTGCCCGCCCAGATTCTCATTATTATGGACGTCAAACCTCCACCGCGCACGGATTGAGACAATCTAATCAAGGGATGCATGAACACACAGTCGTGGTTGTGGGCGCCGGATTTGCCGGCATGGCCGTTGCCAAGCGGTTGGGCGGCGCGCCCTGCCGGGTGGTGGTGATCGACCGCCAGAACCACCACACTTTCCAGCCGTTGCTCTATCAGGTTGCCACGGGAGGCCTTTCCGCGGCCGATATCTGCGCACCCATCCGCTCAGTGTTGGCGCCGTATCCGAACGTCGAGGTCCGACTGGGCGAGGTGATGTCGATCGACGTGGCCGCGAGGACCGTCCTTTGCGGGGATGTTGCCATCGCTTACGACACGCTCGTCCTGGCCGCAGGGATGAAGACACAGTACTTCGGCAACGACTCCTGGGAAGCCTCCGCGCCGGGGCTGAAGACGATTTCCGACGCCACCGAGATGCGCCGCCGGGTCCTGCTCGCTTTTGAGCGGGCCGAGGTGGAAGAAGACGAGGAGGCCCGCCGGAGCTGGCTGACTTTCGTCATTGTGGGCGGCGGACCGACGGGAGTGGAACTTGCCGGGGCGCTGGCTGAGATCACCCGCGACACGCTGAGGCGCGACTTCCGCAGGATCCGGCCGGCCGAGTCGCAGATTCTGCTGCTGGATGCCGCGCCGCGGTTGCTGACCAGCTTCGATGCCCCGATGTCGGACTACGCCCTTCGCCGCCTGATCCGGATGGGCGTCAGGTCGCTGGTGAACCACCGTGTACTGACGATTGATGACGGCGGCGTGACGGCGGAATCCGAGGGCATCCAGCGCCGGATCCCTTCCAGGACGGTGTTGTGGGCAGCCGGGGTGAAGGGGTCGTCGCTGGCCGGCCATCTTGGCGTGGAACTCGACCGGATGGGCCGGGTGCCTGTGGCGCCGGATCTGAGCGTTCCTGGAAGGCCGGAGGTTTTTGTCCTCGGCGACCTGGCGCGGGTGGAACTCGACGGCAAGCCGTTGCCCGGCGTTGCCCAACCGGCGCTTCAGGCAGGCCGATACGCCGCCAAGGTGATTCGCGCCCGCTTAGAGGGCAAGGCCGCGCCGCCGCCGTTTCGGTATCTCGATCTTGGCAGCCTGGCCACGATCGGCCGTCACGCCGCCGTGGCCGACCTTTTCGGCGTCCAGTTGAAGGGCTATCTAGCTTGGCTGGTGTGGCTCTTCGTCCACCTGATGCACCTGGTGGATTTCCAGAACCGGGTTGTCGTCCTAATCCGCTGGGCCGTCAGCTATCTGACCTTCCACCGCGGCGCGCGCCTGATTGGCTGATGGTGCTTTACTCTGAGACGACATGTCCGCCCAGTCACACCGCTCCGATCCGCGCATACTCGGGCGTCGAACTCTCGAAAGGGACCATCGCTGCCTCGCGGAACTGCTTCGCCCGGGCTTGAGCGTGCTTGATGTGGGTTGCGGCACAGGTTCAATTACGGCGGGCATTGCGAAGGCGGTGGGGCCACACGGGCAGGTGGTTGGCATCGACCGCGACGCACTGCTGCTCGAACTCGCCCGGAAGGAGCACGCGAGTGCCACGAACCTCAGGTTCGAGTGTGGGGATGCCACGGCGCTCCCGCACATGGCGCAGTTTGACGTGGTGTCTTCAACCCGCACGCTCCAGTGGATCGCTGACCCGGCTCTCGCCATTTGGAACATGAAGCAAGCCCTCAGGCCGTCGGGCATGTTGGTGGTCCTCGATTACAATCACGCGGACAACAGTTGGGAGCCCGACCCTCCTGGGGCGTTCAGGCTCTTCTATGATGCGTTTCTTGCCTGGCGAAGCAGAAATCAATGGGACAACCGAATCGCCGATCAACTGCCTGCATTGTTTCGATCCGCAGGGCTGGTCGAAGTCAGCAGCCGGGTGCAAGACGAGGTCGCCGAACGTGCCAACCCGGGTTTCGCTGAACGTGCAGCCTTATGGTCCGACGTGATCGAGAACGTCGGGGAGCAGCTTTCGGCCGCCGGATTCTGCACAAAGCGCCAAATTGAGCAAGCACGCGAAACCTATCGTCTTTGGGCGAGCACCACGCTGGCGAGGCAAACTTTGGCACTGAAGGCGGTTATCGGGGTTACCCGGTGAATCCGGCGGCGAGAACCGTTGCCTTCAGATGGAAAAAGACCCGCCCAGCCAGGTGCGGCTGAGGCGGGTCTTATCGCTCCTCTCCTGTTCAGAGAGACTGTAGGAACTTACTTCTGGAAGTAGTCCGCATTGATCTGCGCGTACTCGGACCACTTCTCCGGCAGATCGTCGAGCGTGAAAATCGCCGACACCGGACACACAGGCACGCACGCTCCGCAGTCGATACACTCCACCGGATCAATATACAGCAGTTCCACCGACTCGTATCCAGGTTCGTCTTTTCGCGGGTGGATACAATCGACCGGACAGGCGTCGACACAAGCGGTGTCCTTGGTATTAATGCACGGCTCGGCAATGACGTAGGCCATATCTTCTCCCCTCTCTATCCTCCCGTTCCAGCGGGAACGGATCCCAGATCTGTCATTTGAGCGACTATAGCATAGCCCTGCGATCCGGCAAAGCGCCCCGCGCCTCAGCGGTCGATTGGCTGCCTCCAACGGTCGATTTGCGGTGTTGAACGATCGCCACGCGTTTCTCGCCGGCCGCCGGTGGAGTCCCTGCCAAGGCGCCCTGGAATGGCTGAAGCCGCCCAGACCGGGTTGGCCGGAGCGGCCTCGTGACAGATGAACAGGGTATGGCGGTCTAGCAGCGGCGGCGGCGGAACGCCGCCAGTCCGGCCAAGCCCAAGCCCATCAGCGCCATGGTGGCGGGCTCAGGAATTGCAGCGTCCTGGATGGACATCGTCGAACCGAAGACCGGCACCAAAAAGGGATTTATGGGCGCCATGAAACCGGCATCCTCCGTGCCCTGTACGCCGCCGAGCAGTGTGATCTCGGGGATTGTCGTGTAGGTGGAGTCGATCTGAGCGAGCGGAGCAAGGTCCCAGAACACGTTGCCAATAACGTAATCGCCGGCCGTCAAGGTGAGTGGAGCGAAGTACTCGAACAGCCAGCTTCCCTCCGGGCTGGCCGAGGCAACCGAGGCGCTCAAATCCGTGACGGCAACCGATGCCAGTAATGTGCCCGTCGAAGTGAAGAGCCCGACTGGCACGGAGCTGACTCCGAGACCATTCGAACCCGCATCCCAGACACCGAGACCGTCGATGGTGATCGGCGAATTGACGCTAAACGACCAGCCGACGGTTGCACCATTGACACCACAGCTCCCGCACGAGGTGGGCGTGCCCCCTCCAGTCAAGTCCACACCGAGGGCGGCGTTCAAGTTGGGCATCGCCGCGAGAACCAAGGCAGGCAGTAACAGACGAAGAGAAACTGAGACGTTCATGTTCTCCTCCTCATGTAGGAGTCTAGCAGGCATTAGACGGCGTTGCACCTGGATAGGGCATTTCCCTGCGCATCCCTAGGGTAGGATTGCCTAAGGTCCAGGGCTTCCGCCAACCCATTGGCCTACAATGGGGTTGTGATGATTCAAAAGGTCCGCAAAGCCGTCTTTCCCGCCGCCGGACTCGGCACCCGGTTCCTGCCGGCTACCAAGGCGATGCCCAAGGAGATGTTGCCGCTGGTAGACAAGCCGCTGATTCAATACGGCGTTGAAGAGGCGCTGCACTCCGGCATGCCGAACATCATTATCGTCACCGGGCGCGGCAAGTCGGCGATCGAAGACCATTTCGACGTGTCGTTCGAACTCGAGCACCTGCTGGAAAGCCGCAAGAAGAAGGAATTGTTGAACACGGTCAGGGCGGTTTCGGACATGATCGACGTCTCCTACATCCGCCAGAAGGAGGCGCTCGGACTCGGCCATGCCGTGCTGAGGGCCAAGGACCTGGTGGCGAACGAGCCGTTTGCCGTGGTGCTTTCCGACGACGTGATCGATGCCGAGATCCCGTGCCTGCGCCAGTTGTTGGACATCTACGATTTCTACGGTGCTTCGGTTGTTGCACTGATGGAAGTCCCGAAAGACGCCATCTCAGCCTATGGCGTTGTTGATGCCGAACCGGTGACGCATCATGGCGGGACTGGCAAGCTGTTCCGCATACGCAACATGGTGGAAAAGCCGAAGCCCGAGGATGCGCCGTCGAACCTGGCCATCATTGGCCGCTACATTCTGACGCCGGAGATCTTCAAGTCGATCGAAGCGATTGAGCCCGGCCGCGGCGGCGAGATCCAGTTGACCGATGCATTGAAGCACCTGCTGCGCTCGCGGCCCGTCTATGGGTACAAGTTCGAGGGCAAGCGCTACGATGCCGGCGACAAATTGGGGTTCCTGACCGCGACGGTCGAGTTCGCCCTGCAGCGGCACGATCTGGGCGGGCCGTTCCGCCAGTATCTGAAGTCCCTGAAATTGTAAGGGCCGGACACGCCCAGGGGCGAATCCGGCCCAATCGCGATCTATCCACTCAGTCGAAAAACCCACGAGGGGACCCGCTCGCTGTGCTCGCGGCCTCAGCGAGTAAGTGGCTTACATATCGGCGTAGGGCATGGGGGGAACCTTGCCGCGCAGGCGGGCGTAGACGGTCAACGCGCCGCGGTGATGCGCCGTGTGGTCCACCAGCGACCCGATGATGACGAAACGCGGGGTTTCGCCCATGATCGGATTGGGCGGCAGGCACGCGGCCCACTCCTCGGCTGACTTGGCCTGCGTGGTCTCCATAGCCTTGGCGAACGATTTGTCCAGCATCTCGCGGGCGGCGGTGAGAGATGTCACCTTCATCATCTCCTTCATGCCTGCTTCGAAGTCCATGTCGAAGCACTCGGGGCGGAATGCGCCTTCGAAGAACCAGTCAATGGTCTGGGCGGTGTGGGCCACCTGCTGGGCGGTGGTGAAGGCGCCTTCGTAGGGTTGGAAGTTCGAGTCCTCCTCGGTCAGCGCACGGGTCGACCGGTCAAAGAACTCCTTGGTCATCTCAAGCTGCTTGGCAATCGCCATGGGGTGCATAACGTGATCCTCCATCTCCTCTCGGGCCGCAGGGAGAAGCGGCCCGTTTCAATATTCAACCACAGATTTGGTTCGAGTGGTGTAAATATTTTCACCCTTTCTTCTGAGCCTCAGATTCCTGCCCCGCGGGTGGCCCGGCGCATAGATAATAAGTTCATGCTGCGCCGCGAATTCCTTTCCGCAATGCCTGTCGGGGCCGCTTTGGCCTCGTCTGCCGCCGCCGCGCCCAGGATCGGGGTTGACCTGTTCAGCCTGCGTGGCCAGGGCTGGAACGCCTACGAGCACCTGGACTACTGCGCCAAGCACGGGGCCAAGGTGGTCCACTTCTCGGAGATCCGGTTTCTGGGGTCGCTGGAAGACGACCACGTGAAGAAGGTGGCCGCCCATGCGCGCGGGTTGGGCATTGAGCTCGAGATCGGGATGAGGTCGATCTGCCCGACCTCAACCGCGTTCGACCCCAAGGCCGGGACGGCAGAGGAGCAACTGACTCGGCTGATCCGCGCGGGACAGATTGCCGGGTCGAAGGTGGTCCGGGCGTTTCTCGGCACCATGGCCGACCGCAAGACGCCCGGCGGCATTGAGGCGCGCATCGAGGACGCGGCGAAGGCGCTGAAGACGGTCCGCTCGCGTGCAATCGACGCGGGCGTGAAAATTGCCATTGAAAACCATGCCGGCGACATGCAGGGCCGGGAGTTGAAGACGCTCATCGAAGCCGCGGGTCCGGATTTCGTCGGCGCCTGCTACGACACGGGCAATCCGCTATGGACGTTGGAAGATCCGCTGCTGACGCTCGAAACCCTGGCGCCGCATGTCCTCACGGCGCATATCCGCGACTCGTACCTTTGGCCGGTGGAGCAGGGCACGGCGGTCCGTTGGACACGCATGGGCGAGGGCAACATCGGCATGGAACATCTGCTGCGGCGGTTCGTCGAACTGTGTCCTGGCAAGACGATGTCGCTGGAGATTATCGTGACCGGGCCGAGGGCGTTCAACTGGAAGCAGTCCGACTTCTGGAAGGGGTATGAGAACGTGCCGGCGTGGTCGTTTGCCCGGTTCACGGCGCTGGCCGACGCGGGCAAACCGCAACAGTACACGCCCGCACCGAAAGAGCAGTCGCAGGCGCGGGAACGCGAGGATTTCGAAGCGTCGAACGTGTGGATGCGGAAGTTCTTCGCGGCCTGACGAGTGAGTCGAGCCCGGCCGCTAGTGAATCTATCAAGAGGTACACCATGCGCTGGCTCCTCGTTCTCGCAATGATCATCACGCTCAAGCCCTCGGCCTCGGCCCAGAGGCCCCAGATTGTCAGGACCGTCCGCTCGGCCATTGGCGCGGGCGATTTCTCCAAGGCGCAGGCGGCTTTGGACGCCCAACAGCCGAAGGACTCCGGCTACCTCGAAGCGCTTTCATGGATGGCGCGCGGGCACTTGGGGGCGAAAAGGCTGGACGAGGCCGATTCCTATGCGGTTCGAACGCGCACCGGGGCGCTGGCGATGCTGAAGGGCCGGGCGCTGGACGACGATTCGTCGCTGCCGCTGGCGCTGGGGGCGTCGATTGAAGTGCAGGCTCAGGTGCTTGACGCGCGCGGCCAACGGATCGAGGCCGTGGCGTTTCTCCAGGACGAGCTTAAACGCTGGCATTCGACTTCCATTCGCACGCGCATCCAGAAGAACCTGCACCTGATCTCGCTGGTTGGCAAGCCCGCGCCAGCCTTGATCACAAAGGAACACGTGGGTGCGGCGCCGCCCGCGCTGGGTTCGCTGAAAGGCCGCAAGACGCTGCTGTTTTTCTGGGCGCACTGGTGCGGCGACTGCAAGTCACAGGCTCCGATCCTGACGCGGATTCGCAAGGAGATTCCAGAATCGAAGCTGGCGATCCTGGCGCCGACGCAGACCTACGGCTATGTCGAGGGCGGCAATGAAGCGCCGCACGCGGATGAGATCGCCTACATCAAGGGCGTCTTCGAGAAGTACTATTCGCGGATCGAGGGAGTCACCGTGCCCTTGTCCGAAGAGAACTTCAAGGCCTGGGGATCGAGCACAACGCCGACGATGGTGCTGATCGACGAAGGCGGGGTAGTGCGGATCTATCATCCGGGGAAGATGACGTACGAGGAGTTGACGGCGGCGCTGGGCAAGTAGGGCGGTTTCGTCCGGGGACGGCGAGGCGGGACGACGGTCGCGCCCCGCCTGCTCGAATCTTCTACTTCTTCTTCGCGGGGGCCTTTTTCGCGGGCGCCTTCTTGGCAGGCGCTTTGTCCGCGGGCTTGGGTTTGCATGCCATGGACGAGTCCTCCTTTCGGAGGCAATCGTTCCAAATCGGCAGGCAGCAAGTCAAGACGTCTTTCGGCTCTTTTTATCGCAAGCTTGCTGCTCTATCGACAGGCCGGGAGTGCCCGACTGAGACAGACCTGGAGGGCGAGTCCTACTTGGTGTCGTAGCCCTTCAGGGGGCGGATCCAGATGTTGCGGAAGCGCACGGTGGCGTCGTGGTTTTGGAGCGTCAGCGGGGCTTCCGGGCCGTGGACTTCGAAGGGCTTATGGATGCGGTGGGCCATCTGGCCGACGAATTCCTGGCGGTGGTGGACCATGACGCCGTTGTGGATCACGGTCACAGTCGGCGCTTTCACCATCTTCGAGCCTTCCCATTTCGGCGCTTCGAACAGGATGTCGTAGCTCTGCCACTGGCCCGGCGCGAGCGATGCGTTGGCGCGCGGCGGGAACTGGCCGTAGATGGCCGAGGCCTGGCCGTCGGCATACGTCACGCTATTGAAGGATTCCAGCACCTGGATCTCGTAGCGGCCCATCAGGATGACGCCTGAATTCGCCGCCCACTGCCCGCAGCCTTCCACCGGCGATGGGACCTGCCATTCGAGGTGGAGTTGGATGTCGCCGAACTGCTGTTTCGTCACCACGTCGCCGCGGCCGGCGACTTCGGCGTATCCGTTCTCGACCTTCCACTGCGGCGTGACTTCGCGTCCGCGGGCGTAGCTCTTCCACTGCGAGAGGTCCTTGCCATTGAACAGGACGACGGCGTCGGCGGGCGGCGGCGTTGTGACCACCGTGCCCGGAACCTTGGCCGGATGCGGGCGCGCGATGTCGTGGACCTTCCAGGGTTGGCCGGGGATGACGGGCGTGTCGGAGTAGCCGGGCGGGTCACCGCAGCCGCGGGTCTTGCGGTCGACGGGCGGCTGTTGGGCGCAGACGGTCAGAACAAGCGACGATGCGAGTACGCACAGGATCGATTTCTTCATGGGATTAGGGTCTCCTCGTTACCACCGCAGCTTGAGGTCGGCGGTCCATTTCTCATTTGACGCCATCATCTGGTCCCAGGTGACGGTGGTGTGGTTGTAGGCGGCCATGCGGCCGAGGATGGCGGTGAGGTTGCTTTCGACCGAGACTTCGGTGTTGTTGACGGGCTTGCCTTCGCGGATGGCGGCGATGAAGGTCTTGACGTTGTTGATGGCGCCCTGGCGGAAGGTGTCGTCGCGTTCGGCGCCCATCCAGGCGTTGTCGCCGGTGATGCGGACCAGGCCGCCGTAGTGGGTGTCGGCGGCGCCTTTGAGTCCGAAGACGCGGACGCAGAGGTCACTGAAATGGCGGGTGAGTTGGTGGGAGCTGAAGTCGGCGTGGACGTTGCTGGGGTAGTCGTAGTGGACGAGGAAATGGTCCCAGGCGTCGCTGCCTTCGTAGCCTGATCCGGTCCAGTCGGTGCGGCCGCCGGTGCCGGTGGCTTTGAGGGGGTGGCCTTTGAGATACCAGTTGGCCATGTCGATGACGTGGATGTTCTGCTCGACGATGATGTCTCCGCCCATCACCTTGTCCATATAGAAGTTGGCCACGCGGCGCTGGCCGGGGTCCATGCCGGGCGTGCCTTTGTCCTTGGCGGGGCGGCCGGCGTAGTAGAAGACCTGGGCCATGACGGGCGCGCCGATGTCGCCGCGGTGGATGCGTTGGGTGACTTCCTGGAAGACGGGCATCGAGCGGCTTTGGAAATCGACCAGGAACGACAGGTTCTTCGAGGCGGCTTTCTTGCCCGAGGCGAGAATGGAGCGGCAGCCGGGCACGTCGACAGCGACGGGCTTGGCGCAATAGACGTGTTTGCCGGCGTCGACGGCGGCCTGGGCCTGGTCGGGATGGAAGTAGGTCGGGGTTTCGATGGCGACGGCGTCGAGCTTCGAATTCGCCAACTGCTTGTAGGCGTCGGGGCCGTAGTAGGTGCGGCTGCCGTCCACTTTCAGCTTGGCGGCGGTTGAGTCGAGATTAGCCTTGACGACCTCGGCCAGGGCGACGATTCGGGCTCCGGTGAACTCGGGGAAAAACGGCGCGATCCAGTTGCCGCGTCCGCCGCAGCCGATGAGGCCGACCTCCACGGTGGAGTTTGCCTGGGAGCCGAATGCCGTCTCGGGCCGGACAATCAAAAGGCCCGCGGCTCCTGACGCTCTCAGGAAATTCCGGCGGGCCTGGTTCTCGTTCGGTTTTGCTGAACCGCTCATTGCCTTCTCCTCCTCGTTATTGAGGTGTCGAAGGCAATATATCTCAGCCGGGCAGCAGTTTGCTGATGTCGTTGTAGAGGACGAAGACGACCATCACCATGAGGAAGACGAAGCCGACTTTGAGGATGTTCTCCTTCAAGGCCAGGCTGAGGTCGCGCCGGATGACCATTTCGATCAGCAGCATGAGGATCATGCCCCCATCAAGAATGGGGATGGGCAGCAGGTTGAAGATGGCCAGGTTGAGGCTGACCGTCGCCATCAGGCTAATGAACGACGTTGCGCCTTCGCGGGCGGCGTCGCCGGAAAGCTGGGCGATGCGGATGGGGCCTTCGAGGGATTTGGGCGAGGAGCGGCGTTCGACGATCGCCTGCAGGAACTGGAAGATAAGCGTGGCGCCCTTGATGTTGTGGTCGGCCGATTTTGCCACGGCATCGATGAAACCGAGCTTGGTGTAGATCATCTTGGGCGCGAGTTCGACGCCCAGCATCCAGCGGGTGGCGCCATCGGCGTCGGACTGCTTCGGCTGAACGGAGAATTCCAGTTGCTTGCCGCCGCGCTCGGCCACGATCGCCACCGGCTTGCCGCCCGATCCCTTCACTTCGTCGTGGACGGTGTAGATAGTGCGGATAGGTTTGCCGTTGATGGAAACCAGCTTGTCGCCCTTTTTGAGGCCCTTCTTTTCGGCGTCCATGCCGGCCAGCAGACCGCCGATTTCGATGTCGGTCCAGGCCGACCAGCCGGCCAGGCCGACGCCGGCACGATCGTCGAGCAGGGGAGTGACCAGGACGTTGCGCGCCTCGCCATTGCGTTCATAGAGGACGGGGAGGGGCACGCTGGCGCTGACGTATTCCTTGAGGACTACGTCTTCCCAGGTTTCTGTCTGCTTGTTGCCGACCGATAGGAGGATGTCGCCCTCCAGCAGTCCGGCGCGGGCGGCGGGCGAATCCGGCTTGACGTAACCGATCTTGGGCCGCTCCATCGAACTGGCCAGCTTCGGGAACTCGACCATGTAGAGACCAGCGAGCAGGAACAGAGCAAGGACGATGTTCATGGCCGGCCCTGCGAAGACGACGATGAGGCGCTGCCACCGGGGTTTGGCTTGGAAGCCGCGCGGATCGTCTTCGTCGCCGGGATGTTCGCCGGCCATTTTCACGTAGCCGCCGAACAGGATCCAGGAGAACCGGAAGTCTGTCTCGCCTCTGCGGAAGCCGAACAACCGGGGGCCGAAACCGATGCTGAAAGTGTCCACCCGGATATCGAAGAGGCGGGCTGCCAGGTAATGCCCCAGTTCATGGATGATGATCATCACCCCGAGCAGAACCAGCAACCACCAGATGTTGCCGAAAAGTGTCATTGTTCTCGTCTTCCTTGCGTGTCCTCAGCGCACCGCTGACCGGGCGCCCATTTCCGCCGCCACGATGCGGGCGGTCTCCCGCGAATGTCTGTCAATATCCAGTACGTCCCCGATCGTCTTTGGTTCCAGACGTCCAACGCGGGAAAGCGTTTCCTCCACAACCTCGGCGATCGCCGGAAATCCGATCCGGCCGGCGAGAAACTCTTCCACTGCTATCTCATCGGCTGCATTGAGCGTCGCCGTGAGGCTGCCTCCTTCAGACTGCGCCTGATAAGCGAGGCGAAGCAAGGGGAAACGCTCCATGTCAGGCGGTTCAAATTCCCAGGTCCGGGCCTGTGACCACTGAAGCCGCGGCACGGGCGCCGGGGCCCGTTCGGGCCATGTCAGCGCATACTGAATAGGCATGCGCATGTCGGTGGCGCACACCTGGGCGATGACGCTGCCGTCGTTATATTCCACCATGGCATGGACAGTACTTTGAGGATGAACGACGACTTCGACCTGATCGACGGGAAAGTCAAAGAGCCAGCAGGCCTCTATGACCTCGAAACCCTTATTCATCAGAGTTGCTGAATCGACGGTGATTCGCGGGCCCATCTTCCATGTTGGATGATTCAAAGCCTGCTCCGGCGTTACTTTTGACATCTCAGATGCAGTTGATTTGCGGAAGGGTCCGCCTGAGGCGGTAAGGATCAGCTTGGTGGCTTCGTCGCGCCGGCCGGCGCGCAGGCACTGGTGGGCGCCGTTGTGCTCGCTGTCGACCGGAATCAACTCAACCCCGCGCCGTTTCACCTCGCCCATCACCAGCGCGCCCGCGGCCACCAGCGTCTCTTTGTTGGCCAAGCCGATGCGTTTGCCCGCGCGAATCGCCTCAAATGTTGCTTCGAGGCCGGCCACGCCGACGATGGAGGACATAAGGAAATCGGATTCCGGCGCGGTGGCTACCTCGATGTAGGCACGGGAGCCCCAGAGCAGATCGGGCGAGTGAATCCCGCGGGCATCCAGCAATTCGCGGAGCCGGGGCAGATCCTGTTCGGCGGCGACCACGGCCACCGAAGGCTTGAATTCCTGGATCTGATCGCAGAGCGTCTGGAGGTTTCGCCCGGCCACGAGCGCGTGGATCTGGAATCTATCCGGGTTTTGCCGGACGACGTCCAGCGTGCTTTGGCCGATGCTGCCCGTCGACCCGAGTACTGTCAGCTTCATTTCGAGCAACCGTCCGCCATCTTACCATTCGGCGCGCATGGTCCCGGCGGCAGAGCGGGAAACGCACTGCGGCAGCGGCACGGCATTGGCATGCAGTTCACATCTCATATTGTTCAAGGGGGAGGAAAACGGAAGACCCAGAGGGCGCCAGGGAGGACCTATGCTTCAGGGGTCTTTTGAGGTTAGTCTCGCTTTGGTGGGAGTTGCCTCCCTGGCTTGATTTAAGACTACACTACTGTTTCTGGGATTGCAAGAACTTTCTACAGAATTTTGTATTTTTCTACTCGGCGGTCTTCACCTGAACCCCAACCATGCGCTCTAACACCTTGATAGTAGAGATGATATCCTCATCGGCGTGGCCTTCGGCGATGGCTGCCTGGAACATCTGGCGGGTGACGGCCGTCAGCGGCACAGGAACGCCGAGTTCGGTGGCGCTATCGAGCATCAGACCGATGTCCTTGTGCATCCATCTTACTGAAAAATTGGTAGTAAAGTCCCTCTTAAGGACGTTCGGGCCTTTCACTGAGATCAATCCGCTCTTTGCCGCTGAGTTGTTCAGGATGTCAAGCATGAGAGACGCGTCCACACCGGCCTTAGCGGCCAACACCATGCCCTCATTGAAGCCCTGTAAGAGGTTGCAAAGAATAAGGTTCTGCGATAGTTTGGCGTTCAGCCCCATGCCGATGCCGCCGCAGTAGTACAGCAGTTTGCCCATGGCTTCGAGGCACGGCTTCACTTTTTCATAGATTTCTGGATCGGCGCCGGACATAAACGTCAGGGTGCCGGTCTCGGCGCCGGCTTTTGAGCCGGTGCAGGGGGCATCCATGAAGTCGACGCCCTTCTGTTTGAGCCTGGCCGCGGCGCTGCGGGCGTAACTGGGGGCGATAGTGGAGCAGTCGGCGACAATCGCGCCTGCTTTGAGCCCTTCGATCAGTCCATCCTTGCCGAACGTCACCTGTTCGGACATGGCGGTGTCGCCGACGCAGAGCAAGACGATTTCACTGCTGGCGGCCACCTGGGCGGGCGTGGAGCAGACCTTCGCGCCGGGCCGGCCCTCGGCCAGGGCAACCGCTTTGGCCGCCGTATTGGACCAGAGCGCCACGTCGTGGCCGGCTTCGAGCAGGTGCCGGGCCATGGGGTAGCCCATGATGCCGAGTCCGAGGAATCCGAGTTTCATTGCGCAGGCCTCCTGTGCGAGCAACGGGGCGAAAAGCCGTGGAAGCCTGATTGTACGATGAGCCGCGTCTGGCAGACAAACGGCCTGGGCGGCGGCGAGGCGAAGCGCTAGCTTGCTGCGGAACCGGCTACGAGCATCTTGAGCATGACGACATCGGAGGGCTGATACCAGGCGCGCGGAATTTTGTCCACGTCCTCCTCGGCCTGGACGATATGTCTTCTAACAATCGACCGCAACTGCTCGACACTGACCCCAATTGATTCGGCAACTTCGATCTCCGAGAAGAACCCCTTCGGGGGTCGCTTGGTGTTCATGTTGGTCCTCTGCTCCGTCAGTGGGGCGATCTATTCGGATCTTATCCCGCCTGCCGCCCCCCCTTGAATTGGGGTTACCTCCTAGTTCTTGACCTAGAAAGCCCACCTTAGTACCTGTCCGGTTTTCATCGCGTACTAAGATGGAGGCCTGTTGTTGCCGCCGAACCCCTGATCGACACCGATCACCGGCGGAATTGCCGCGGTGGGCATTCCAGCGGCGGGGTGGAACTGATATATTAACGGTGGACGTTTTGAAGGTTAACATGGCTTCACCCAAGGCTCGTCAACGTGGCGACGCTTCATCCGGCACGCTGGCCGACCAGGCCTACCAGAAAATCCGGTCGAGAATTCTCGAGGGGGTCTACCCGCTGGGGTCCGCGCTGTCGCGGCGGGTTTTGGCCTCGGAGTTAGGGATGAGTTTTCTGCCTATTTCGGAGGCGTTGCAGCGGTTGGAGCACGACGGGCTTGTGGAAAGCCGGCCGCGTGCGGGAACGCGCGTCCGCGTCCCAGCGGTGGAAGAGGTTCTGGAGCGCTACCAATTGAGGGAGGCGCTGGAAACGCAGTCGGCGCGTCTGTTCACGGTGAACGCAACAAAGGCCCAGCGGGCCGCGGTTCTGAGTCTGGCCAAGCGCGTCGACAAGCTCTACTTGCGGCTGCTCGAAGCGCCGGCGCACGGTCCCGAAAACCTCAACTTTCAAACCGAACACATGGGCTTCCACGCTCGAATCGCCGAGTTGAGCCGTTGCCACCTGCTGAGGGTGGCGCTCGAACGCGAGCAGGTGCTCATCTTCAATGCAGTGCTTGACGTTGCCTCGAACCAGCGGGATCTGCCGCAGGACTTCCACCTGAATCTGGCCGAGGCGCTGGTTTCCGGCGATGTCCAGAAGGCCGACGCAGCCATGCGGGCCCACATTAATTATGGGCAGTCGGCGGTCATCAAAGCCGTGCCCAAGCCCGACCCGCGCCGCTGGCGGATGACCGTCCGGCAGGGTAATTCGAAGGGCTGATCCGCTCGCCAGGCCGCGCTTCCGCTCCAATCTGCAATGAAAGCCGCTGGTATACTTGCCTCCGGATAGGAGGCAGGCCAGTGTCGAGTTCAGATGGACTAACAAGAGGCGAGTTCCTGTTGGGCGCGGCGGTGGCGCCGGTGACTGGCCGGACGATGCGAAAGCTCGGCGACCAGGTTGTCTACAAGGACGACCGGTTCTACAGCGCGTTTCCGTCGATTGTCAGGCGGCGCGATGGCGAGTTGATCGTCGCCTTCAGGCGGGCGCCCGAACGGCGGCTGACCGGAGCGGCGGGTGTGTCGCATACCGATCCGAACAGTTACCTCGTGCTGGTCAGGTCACGCGATGGCGGCGAGACCTGGACGCGGGAGCCGGAGCTCATCTGGGCGCATGCGGAAGGCGGGTCCCAGGATCCTTGCATGGTGCAGCTCAGCGACGGGTCGATTCTGTGCGCGAGCTACGCCTGGTACCAGATGCCGGTGGTGAAAGACGCCGCGGCGGGCAAGCGGGTGTTCGAGTTCATGGGCGGGTATCTGGTCCGGTCGCGCGATGGTGGCAAGAGCTGGCAGGGTCCGATTCTGCCGCCGCCGGTGCCGGGGGTAGACCGGAAAGACCCGTTTGGACGGCTGCTGCCGTCCTACAACCGCGGCGCGATGTGCCAGGGGCGGGACGGACGCGTCTATTGGGCGGTGGCGCACCAGAACAACTGGGGCACGACCTCAATTTCGCTGATGATCTCCGCCGATGGCGGGACGACATGGACGTATTCGTGCCGGATCGCCGAGGACGAGAAGGTGACGTTCAACGAGACGTCGCTGTATGAGACAGCTAATGGCGACCTGGTGGCGTTCGTGCGCACGGCGAACTTCGAAGACCACACCGTGGTGGTGCGGTCCACGGACCGCGGCAAGAGCTTTGGCAAGTGGGAGGATGCCGGATTTCAGGGCCACCCGCATCATGCGGTGCGGTTGACGGACGGGCGGGTGTGGCTGGTGTATGGCTACCGGCACAAGCCGTATGGGATCCGGGCCAGGGTGCTGGACGCGGAGTGCCGGGAGCCGGGCAAGGCCGAGGAGATCGTATTGCGGGACGATGGCGGGTCGGGCGATTTGGGTTATCCGTGGGCAGTGGTGCTGCCCGGCGGGCGGGTGCTGACGGTGTATTACTTCAATGAAGGCAACGGGACGCGATACATCGGCGGGACGATTTGCGGGTGAGTGAATCGGTCTGGTCAAGGAGGTCAGCATGGCGGTGACGAGACGTGGATTTCTGGCGGCGATGGCGGCGGCGCCGGCGATTGCGGCGCGGAGGCGTCCGAATGTGGTGGTCTTCCTGACCGACGACCACGGGCCGTGGGCGACTTCGATGAGCGGCTGCGCCGAGATGGCGACACCGACGGTGGCGAGGCTGGCGAAAGAGGGGACACGGTTCTCGCGGGCGTTCGCATGCACGCCGGTGTGCAGCCCGAGCCGGATGACGTTCATGACCGGGCTGATTCCGTCGCAGCACAATGTCCAGGACTGGCTCATCCCGGAAGACGCCTACGGGCCGAAGTCGACGCGGTATCTGGAGGGGCGGGTGGCGTGGTCAGATGTGTTGGCGGCGAATGGGTACACGCTGGGGTTGGCGGGCAAGTGGCATATGGGCCACGACGACAGGGCGCAGTCGGGATTTTCGTATTGGGCTACGATTCCGGGCGGCGGCGGGACGTACCGGGACCCGGTGTTCGTCAAGAACGGGCAGACGATTCCGATGAAGGGGTTCAAGACCGATCTGGTGGGCGATTGCGCGCTGGAGTTCCTGGACGCCCAGATGGACAGGAAGGGTCCGTTTGCGCTCTACATGCCGTTCTATGCGCCGCACACGCCGTTGGATTACCAACCGGAGGAGTACAGGAAGCCGTATGCGGGGTCGCGGTTTGGATGTTATCCGGACACGCCCATGCACCCCTGGCAGAATCAGGGCCTGAGGGGCCATCACGGCAACGCGAAGTCGAAGTTGGGTTATTCGGCGCTCGTCACGGCGGCGGACGCCAACATGGGGCGGGTGCTGAGGAAGTTGGAAGAGATGGGCGCGGCGGAGGACACGGTTGTCGTGTTCACGGCGGACCAGGGGTGGAACGCCGGGCATCACGGGCTATGGGGCAAAGGCAACGGCAGCGTGCCGTTCAATATGTATGATGAGTCGATCGGGGCGCCGATGGTGTGGCGGCATCCGGGGCGGATCGCAGCGGGGTGGCTGGAGAGCCGGATGGTCTCTCATTACGATTTCATGCCGACGTTGTTGGACTACCTGGGGCTCAGGCACAGGCCGCAAGGATTCCGGGCCGGGCAGAGCTATGCGCCGCTGTTGCGGGGGCAGGGGATGAAACGGCGCGACCGGCTGTTCTTTGAATACGGGCCGGTGAGGGCTGTGAGGACGGCGAGGTACAAACTGATCCGCCGGGCGGCGGGCGGGAATGAGTTGTTTGACCTGGCGGCGGATCCTGGAGAAACCACGAACCGGTGGAGCGAGGCAGGGGTGGGCCGCCGAGTGCAGGCGGAACTGGACTCCAGCATGGCCGAATTTTTCAAGCGCGCCGGGGCGCCGGTGCTGGCGGAGTGGGAAAAGACGGTGAGGCAGAAGTTGACGGTCTACAAGCGCCCGTAGGGGGGAGCGCGAAGGCTACTCGGCGAACCGGGCCATGAGGTAGGCGAGGGCTTCGTCTGATTTGCAGGAGTCCGGGGCTGCCTGCCAGATGGCGAGGGCGGCTTCCATTTTCCGTTCAGAGGCTTCGAGGCTGGTGGCGCGGCGCTTGAGAAGGGGTCTGGCGGTATCGAGTTCGGGCAGGGGGGCGCATGGAGTGGCGGCTTCCGAGACGCGGATGAGGATCTGGTCCCAGCGGCGTGCGCGTTCGCGGACGGAGAGGCCGCGGCGGGTGGGGTCGAGCAGGAGGATCTCACTGGTGCGGGCGGCGGCGCGCTGGGCAGCGGCGTTTGAGGGATCGGCTTTGATGGCGCGGCGGTAGGCGTCGAGGGCCGGGGCTCCGCGTCCTGAGGCGAGCCTGGCGTCGCCGAGGCTGAGCCAGACAGCGGCATCAGCGGGGAAGTGGGCAGCGAGGGCGGTGTAGGCGTCTTCGGCCTGGCGGGGGGAACCGATGGATTGGACCATGGCGGCGGCCCGCTTGCCGAACGCCGGGTCGTCGCCGCGCTGTTCGATCATGGCGAGCAATTGGGAGACGGCTTCTGCTTTTCTGCCGGATTCGGCGAGCAGGGCGGCATGGGTGATCTGGGCATTTCGCCGGCGAGGCTCGGCGGTGACGGGCCAGTCGAGCGAGAGCGCCCGTTGGAAGAGCTGAGTTGCCTGGCGGATATCGCCCCGGTGGCGGGCGACCTCGGCGAGGCCGGCCCAGACAGGGCCATTTTCGGGCTCTGCGCGGGTGACGGCGGAGAGGTAAGCCTGGGCTTCGTCGTGGTGGCCCGATTGGACAAGAGCGAGGCCCAGGGCGGCGCGTGAAGAGAGGTCCTGCGGAGTGTGGGCCAAGGCGGTGCGCAGAGACGCGACGGCTTCATCCACGCGGCCCTGGGCGAGCAGCTGCAACCCTGCCTGGCGGGCCTCAAGGCCGAGACCGGCGCGGCGGGAGCGCTGCCAGAACAGCAGTCCGGAGACGATGAGAACGGCGGCGATCGTGATGGCCGCGACGGCGGGCAGCCAGTCCCGAACCGGGGGCGGCGAGGGTCCGCGGCGAGTTTCGCCGAGGCGCTTGTAGGCGTCGATCGCATCCCGGCTGGTGAGGACACCGACGGCAGTGGCTCCGGTCCGGCTGACGACGGGCATTTCGTCGATTCCTGCAGCGCCCATGCGCTGCAAGGCGGAATCGAGCGGGTCGTCCGGGTGTGAGTAGGGTTTTGCGGGAGGTTTGGAGGATGCGGCCTGTTCGGGCGTCAGGGGCCGCATGGCTGAGGCGACCGGCAGTGGTTCGATGCGGTGCTCGGCCGAGGGCATGGCGACGCCGTCCTGCCTTGACAGCGCCTCATAGACCGGAACCGGCTGCAGGCGGCGGGAGAGGAAGAAGCTGCACAGGTTGGCGATCATCAGGGGCACGATGATGGAGTAGTCGCGGGTGACCTCGAAGATCATGATGACGCTGGTCATCGGGGTGCGAACAATGCCGGCGAAGGCCGCTCCCATGCCGACCAGGGCGTAGGCGCCGGCATTGCCGGTATGGTCGGGGACCAGCGAGTGGGCTGCATGGCCGATGATGCCGCCGAGCATGGCGCCGATAAACAGGCTGGGTCCGAAGATGCCGCCGGCGTTGCCCGAACTGTAGCTCATGGCGGTTGCGATGAGTTTGAGGGCCAGCAGGATGACCATCATCTTCAGCGCCATCTGGCCGTTGAGGGCGTCGCTGACCAGGTTGTAGCCGACGCCGAGCACGCCGGGAGCGAAGATGGCGAGCAACCCGACCGTGAGGCCGCCGGCGGCCGGGGCGAAGGGCCGCCAGCGCTGGGGCGCCTTCTGGAAAGCGGCGCGCAACCGGAGAAGGAGCTTCACGAAAGCCGCCGATACCAGGCCGCCCAGGATGCCAAGCAGGGCGTAAACGAAAAGCTCGAGGGGATGGACGAGTTGGTAGGCGGGGACGTGGAACAGCGGTTCGTCGCCGAGGATGAGCCGCAG
This sequence comes from Bryobacteraceae bacterium, assembly GCA_014860455.1. Lineage (GTDB taxonomy): Bacteria > Acidobacteriota > Terriglobia > Bryobacterales > Bryobacteraceae > PNKE01. The sequence continues at coordinate 19,998 of JACZJQ010000184.1, forward strand.
GACGAGCCAGGAGGTGGCGGCGCCGATGACAACGGATCCGACGACGCGGGCATGGAGGTCAGCGAGGATTTCCTCAAGGGTGAACAGGACGGCGGCGAGCGGCGTATTGAACGCGGCGGCGACGGCGGCCGCGGTGCCGACCGGGATGAGCGAACGGATGTGTTCCTCGCTCAAGCCGAGGCGGCGTCCGGCAAACGACGCGATACCGGCGCCGATGTGGACCGAGGGGCCCTCGCGGCCCAGGGCGACGCCGCTGCCCAGCGAGATGGAGGAACAGATAAACTTGCCGGCGACTGTGCGAAGGCTAATGAAGCCGCCCTTCAGCAGCAGGGCGACGCGCGTTTGAGGGATGCCGCTGCCGCGCGCGTCGGGAAAGAACCGGAAAAGCAGCCAGCCGCCGAGCAGGGATCCGGCAACAGGGCTGAGGAATCGCTGCAAAGTCCCGGCCGTGACCAGGGCTTCGCCCATCCGCTCGGTGATGGCGACGAATGCCACGACAACCAGGCCGACGGTTGCGCTGATGACCAGGGCCAGGAGCAGGAGGATCTTGTCCTCATGCTCTTGCAGGTCGATCTGCCCCAACCTCCGCCGGAGTGGTTGCAGCAGCTTGTCGAATACGGGCAAGCCGGGCAACATCGCCTCCTATTGTCCCAGTAATGTGCTGTGCAGTGCTGACGGCCAGCCCTGCGGGGATTAGTCCGATGTGGCCGGGTCGATGATGGCGGCGATCCGGCAGACGCTGTCGGCAGGAATACCGCTGAGCGAGGCGTGCTCGCGGATGGTTTTTTCGTCGGGCGCGATGTAGATGCAGTAGACCTTGTCGGCGGTGACGTAGCTGTGCACCCATTGGATTCGCGGACCCATGTCACGCAGGACTCCACAGGATTGCTGGGTGACGGCTTTCATTTGATCCAGCGTCATGGCGCCCGCGCCGGGGATGTTGCGTTCGATGACGAATTTGGGCATGAGTGAAAGTGTACTACGGCGCAGGAATCCGGCTAAACAACCACCGCCTAAAGGCGGTGGGGTTGCTTGGCGACTGAAAGTCGCGGGTTGCGGCTAAAGCCGCCTGAAGACTGCCCCGGCTGAAGCCGGCTCAAGGCTCGGCGGGCGCCGCAATCTTGAATCCCTGATCATCC
>JACZJQ010000185.1 GCA_014860455.1 Bryobacteraceae bacterium
ATTTGAGATCCGCCAGCAGGCGCTCCTCGAAGCGCTCAATACCCGTATTCTCGTCCTCGATGGGGCCATGGGCACGATGCTCCAACAGCTCAATCCCACTGTGGACGATTGGGGCGGCCCTGCGTTTGAAAACTGCTCCGAAAACCTGCTGTTCACCCGGCCCGAGTGGATCAGGGACATCCACCGCGCCTATTACCAGGCCGGCGCCGACATGGTGGAGACCAATTCGTTTGGCGGCCACACGATCACGCTCGCCGAGTTCGGCCTCGAAGACCGCATCTACGAAGTGAACCGTATCGCCGCCACGTTGGCCCGCGAAGCCGCCGCCGAGTTTGACCAACCCGGCCGCCCGCGCTTCGTCGCCGGGTCAATGGGTCCCACGACCAAGGCCATTTCGGTCACAGGCGGCACCACGTTCGCGCTGCTTCGCCAGGGTTATTTTTTGCAGGCCAAGGGGCTCGTCGAAGGCGGCGCCGACATCCTGTTGGTCGAGACCTGCCAGGACACGCGCAACGTCAAGACCGCGCTGCTAGCCATCGAGCAACTGTCGAGGGAACTGGGCGTTCGCCTCCCCGTGATGGTCTCGGGCACCATCGAGCCGATGGGCACGATGCTCGCCGGCCAGACCGCCGACGCCTTCTATGCGTCCATCTCACACGCCGACCTGCTCTCGGTGGGCCTGAACTGCGCCACCGGCCCCGAGTTCATGACCGACCACATCCGCACCATCCACGAGATGGCCGGATCCTACGTCTCCTGCTATCCCAACGCCGGCCTGCCCAACGAAGAGGGCCGTTACGAAGAGACGCCCGCTTCGCTCGCCCGCCAGCTTGAGAAGTTCGCTGACCACGGCTGGTTGAACGTCGTCGGCGGATGCTGCGGCACGACGCCGGCGCATATCCAGGCCATCGCGCAGATGGTGGAGGGCAAGGCCCCGCGCCGCCGGCCCGCAACGTCGCACCGCACGTATTTCTCCGGCATCGATCTGGTCGAAGCCGAAGACTCGAACCGCCCGCTGCTCGTAGGCGAGCGCACCAACGTCATCGGCTCGCGGCTGTTCAAGAACATGGTCGCCGACGAGAAATGGGAAGAGGCCAGCGAGATCGCACGCCGCCAGGTGCGCAACGGCGCGCACATCGTCGATGTCTGCCTGCAGTCCAGCGACCGCGATGAAACCTCCGACATCCCGCCGTTCTACGACAAGCTAATCCAGAAGACCAAGGCCCCGATCATGGTGGACACCACCGATCCCAAGGCCGTCGAACTCTCGCTCACCTACTGCCAGGGCAAGGCCATCATCAACTCCGTCAACCTCGAAGACGGCGAAGAAAAGTTCGAGCTGATCTGCCCCATCGCCCGTTCCTATGGCGCCGCGCTTGTGGTCGGCACTATCGACGAGGATCCGCTTCAGGCCCAGGCCTTCACGCGCGAACGCAAACTCGCCGTCGCCCAGCGCAGCGTCGAACTGCTGACATCGAAATTCGGCATGAAGCCCGAGGATCTCGTCATCGATCCGCTGGTGTTTCCCTGCGCCACCGGCGATGAAAACTACATCGGCGGCGCGGTGGAAACCATCGAGGCGGTTCGCCTGGTGAAGGAGCAGATCCCCCACGTCAAGACCATCCTCGGCGTGTCGAACGTCAGCTTTGGTCTGCCGGCCGCGGCGCGCGAGGTGGTGAATTCGGTCTTCCTTTATTACGCAACGAAAGCCGGCCTCGACCTCGCCATCGTCAACGCCGAGAAACTCGAACGCTTCGCATCCATCCCCGAACACGAGCGCCGACTGGCCGAGCATCTGCTGTTCAACACGCCCTCGCCGGACGTCTTCCCCGGCGTTTCGGAGGACTGGCGCGAACAGTCGAAGGAAGAGCGCGCCGCCGTCAACCAGCACAATATCGCCGCCATCGCCGAGCATTTCCGCGGCGCGACGGGCCGCGAGAAGCAGAAGGCCGCCGACCTGCCGCTCGACGAGCGTCTGGGCCGCTACATCATCGAGGGCACCAAGGACGGGCTGATCCCCGACCTGGATCTGAAACTCGCCGAAGGCGTGCGCCCGCTCGACATCATCAACGGACCGCTGATGGCGGGCATGGCCGAGGTCGGCCGGCTGTTCAACAACAACGAACTGATCGTCGCCGAAGTGCTGCAATCGGCCGAGGCTATGAAGGCCGCCGTGGCGCATCTGGAAGGCTTCATGGAGAAGTCTGAAGGCTCGCGGCGCGGCAAGATCGTGCTCGCCACGGTGAAGGGCGATGTCCACGACATCGGCAAGAACCTGGTCGAGATCATCCTCTCGAACAACGGCTACGAGGTGGTGAACCTCGGCATCAAGATCCCGCCCGAAGAGATCATCAAGGCCTGTCTGAAGCACAAGCCCGACGCCGTCGGACTCTCCGGCCTCCTTGTGAAAAGCGCCCAGCAGATGGTGATCACCGGCGAGGATCTCAAAGATGCCGGCGTCGATATCCCGCTGCTCGTCGGCGGCGCAGCGCTGTCTGAGAAGTTCACCCGCAACAAGATCGCCCCGGCCTATGGGTCGGCGACACTTTACGCCAAAGACGCCATGACCGGCCTGCGCCTGATGAACGCCATCACCGATCCGGCCGAGCGCGACACCCTGCTGGCCGCGAATATCGCCACCGCCGTTGTCGACGCTCCCACATCCGAAGCGCCCGCAACTCCGAACCTGTCCACCGCGCGCAGCCCGAAGGTCCGCACCGACATCGCCATCCCTGCCCTGCCCTATGGCGACCGCCGGGCAAGGGTTGTGCCGGATCTGGCCGAGGTCTGGAGTTACATCAATCCGTTCATGCTCTACGGCCGCCATCTCGGCTTCAAGGGGAATTTCGAAAAGGCCATCCACGAGCGCGACCCCAAAGCCCTGGCGCTGTTCCACGACGTCGAAGAGGTAAAGCGCGAATCGATGGCATGGATGAAGGTCCGCGCCGTCTGGCAGTTCTTTGAAGCCGAGCGCGACGGCAACTCCATCCGCCTGTTCAATGCCGGCAGTGCCGAACCCGCCCATGCGTTCAGCTTCGGCCGCCAAGTGAAAGACGACGGGCTTTGCCTGAGTGACTACATCCTCGACGCCGATGACACAGGCCGCCGCGACCAGATGGCGCTGTTTGTGGTCACCGCCGGCGAGGGCGTCCGCGAACGCGCCGAAGATGCCAAGAACAAGGGCGAGTTCTTCAAGGCCCACGCAATTCAGGCGCTGGCGATCGAGTCCGCCGAGGCCTGCGCCGAATGGCTCCACCGCCGCCTGCGCGAGGACTGGGGCTGCCCCGATCCGCCCACCATGACCATGCAGGAGCGCTTCACTTCGCGCTACCGCGGCAAACGCTATTCGTTCGGCTACCCGGCCTGCCCGAACCTCGACGACCAGCAAGGCCTGTTCGCCCTGCTGCGGCCCGAGGAGATCGGCGTCACGCTCACGGAAGGCATGATGATGGAACCCGAAGCCTCAGTCAGCGCCCTGGTCTTCCACCACCCGGACTGCGCTTACTTCAGCGCCGGGGAGTAGTCGCCGCCACCCCGTCAGCGCCGCACCCCTGCTTTGAGCGACAGTAGTGTTATCACTTGAATGCGGCCCGGGCCGCTCTCTCATAGGTGGAAGTCTAGACCGGCGTAATGGATTACTCTGCAACCTCGCCGCCCCTTGGCGGCATCACTCCCAAACTGTCCCTGAGCCGCATCGCCAGGCTGGCCATTCAATCGGCCGCCCTGCTGGCCTGCCTGTGCGCCTGCGCCTGGCCCGCGCTCGCCCAGAAGAAGAACGAGTCCTACCAACTCCGCATCAGCCGCGCCGCTTCTCCGATCGTCATCGACGGCAACGCGAACGAGCCGGCCTGGCGGTCGGCTGAAGTCGCAACAGATTTTTGGATGGTCCTTCCCATGGACACCGGCCGCGCCAAAGTCCGGACCGATGTCCGCATGGCCTACGACGACCACAACGTCTACCTCAGCGCCATCTGCTTCCATGGTGACGTACCGGGGCCGTACATGGTCGAATCGCTACGCCGCGACTGGGCCTTCGGCGCGAACGACAACTTCATCTTCTTCCTCGATACGTTCGACGACCAGACCAACGGCTTCACCTTTGGCGTGAATGCCGAGGGCGCCCAATGGGATGGCCTGCTCTACGATGGCGGCCGCGCCAACTTGAGCTGGGACAACAAATGGACGTCGGCCGTGAAGTCCTACCCCGACCGCTACGAACTCGAGATCTCCATCCCGTTCACCAGCATTCGCTACAAAAAGGGCATCCAGCGCTGGGGCGTTAACTTC
>JACZJQ010000186.1 GCA_014860455.1 Bryobacteraceae bacterium
GGAGGGACGACAGGGATCCTGCGGCGGGCAAGCGGGGAGCCGTCGCTCAGAGTGTGGTCAAGGACAACGGCGGAGAGTCCGAACCGGTGGAGCGTGGAGTTCCAGAACAGCTTCAACGAGTACCAGCAGGACAGCGTGTCGCTGGCCGACATGGACGATATGCTGGCGGCGGGGCAGGAACTGAGCGCGACGGTGCCGGCGATTGGGCTACCGCATTTCGATCAGGCGGCGCGGGTCACGAGATTTCACCTGATGAAGTCGATCGAGGGGAACCGGTATGTGGAGTTCGAGACGGGTCCGCAGGCGCTGGGGCTGAGGCCGGGGGATCTGATCGCCTTGACATATGTGAAGGAGGGATTTGACCGGACATTATTCCGAATCGTCAGGATGACACCTGGGGAGAACTTCACAACGACGCGGTTGGTGGGTCAGAAACACAAGGACGAGTGGTATGACATGCTGGCCGGGGGGAGCCTGGAGGCCCAGGAGAGGCGACAGCAGAACGGGCGGTGGGGATTGGCGCCGAGGCCGGTGACGGGCATCGAACTGGACGCTGAGGGCCGGGCGGTGTTTGGCGTGGAAGAGGAACTGGCGGATGAAGCGGGCAGCGCGGTGCGGCTGAAGGTGCAGTATGTGAAGCCCGAAGGAGGCGCGGGGGCGGGCGTGCCGGTTCCGATGGTGGGATTGTCGCCGGAGGTGCAGACTAGCGGCGGATCGCTGAAAGGCGGACGGAGTTGGTATTACGCGGTGAGCGCGATGGACGTGGACGGGCGGGAGACGGAGTTGAGCTTTGTGTTGCGGGCGAGTGTGCCGGCGGGCGGGGCGAACATTGTGAAGTTGCTGGAACTGAGCTTCGCAGCAGGCACCGCGGGGTTCCGGGTGTACCGAGGGGAGAACCCATCGGCGCTGCTGAGGATCGCAGATGTGGCGGGGATCGCATCAACCTTCACGGATGGGGGCTTGGCGGGGCAGTGTGCTCTGCCGGTGGATGCGAACTTCGACCATGCGCGCTTCTACTGGCGGACGGAGTTGATGCCGGAGACGGCGGTGGTGGCGGCGACGGCGAAGACGCTGACCGGTGCGGGGCTGTCAATGACGGCGAACGAGTTCAGGTCGGCAGTGGTGAGAATCACGGCGGGCAAGGGAGCGGGCCAGGAGCGGGTGGTGCTTGGGCATGGGGTGGACACCTTCGACGTGCAGACGGAGTGGACGACTGTTCCTGACGGGACGAGCGAGTTTGTCATTGCCGAGGCAGGATGGAGGTTTGCGGCGGCGACGAGGACGGAGCGGGTGGAGTTTGAAGTTCCGAACCGGCCTGGGGTGCAGGTGCAGATCAGTGGGCGCGCGTCGGATGTGAGCGGCAATGAGGCTGACGCCGAGATGAGTCCGCTGCACCGGCATGTGTTGGGGGGGCAAGCGGGTGGAGACCGGGATGTGCCGCCGAAACCGGCATTCATGCTGGCGATGGCTGGGTCGGGCGAAGTGTGGCTGACGGGGATTGGGTTCGAGACGCTGGACAACACGGCGACGATCGGGTCAGGGACGCTCGTGGTGAGGTATGCGGACGAGGTCGGTGAGCGGGAGCAATGGCCGCTGGCTGGAGCGGTGACGGCGGCGGAAGAGTGGATCGGGCTGGCGGAAGCGGCGGGTTTGATGGTGGGCGATCTGTTGCAGGTGGACCGGGAGTTGATGCGGGTCGTGGAAGGCGCGCCAGGAGGACAGATGGCGCGTGTGGAGCGCGGGGTGCTGGGGAGCACGGCGTCGATACACGCGTTGGGAACGGAGGTTGAGCGGTTGAAGCGGATGATGGTGGTGGCACCGTTCCAGGCAGGATTGTTCGGTAGCAGCGCGAGCGGCAGTTATGCGCTGCCGGTGACGCTGAAAAACGCCAGAATTGCCGCGGCGGAGTTCTACGTCACCAACAGGATCGGAGACAGCGAGACGGAAGCCGCATGTTATGCGGGGTTCGTGGACCGCGGGTTGAGGACGTATGCGGGTGGGCAGTTCACGCTGCAGGTGGAGGGTGACCTGGCGGTGGAAGCATCGGCAACGCCGCCGCTGATGGTTGAGGAGAACCGGACGGTGGCTGAGGTCAGGGCGGCGGTGGCCGAGGCGCCGGTAGGCGGGAGCCTGCTGGCGAGGGTGAGAGTGAACGGGCAGGCGTATTGCGACGTAACGATCGCGAGTGGGCAGAGGATGAGCGCGGCGGTGAGCGGCGCCGAACTGGGCCGGCTTGAAGCCGGATCGGAGATCACGCTGGATGTACTGTCGGTGCCAGTAGGCGTGGCGACGAGGCCGGGACGGAACCTGACGGTGATGATGCGGGTTTGATTGGGTCAGCCAGCGTTGAGAAGAGAGAGCGGCTGGCCGGTGGAGGCGAGCACGGCGTTCCAAAGCGAGCCGGAGGGTTCGACTTTCTTGCGGCCGCGGGTGGCCATCTCGATGGGCACGTGGATGAAGCGGTCGTGTAGAAAGCCGATGATGAGTCCTGACTTGCCGGCCATGGCGGCGTGGGCGGCGCTGCGGGCGAGGCGGTCGCAGAGTACGGCGTCCTCAGTGTTAGCGCGCTGGCCGCGGATGATGTAGCTGGGGTCGATATAGCGGACATTGATGGGCGTGTTGAGAGCGGCGAAGTGGGCGCGGATGCGGTCGCGGAGGAAGGTTCCGATGTCTGCATGGACGAGGTTGCCCGAGGCGTCCTTTAGTGTTCCGGCAGAACTTATTAGATTCTGACCGGCGCCTTCGGCGGCGACGATGACGGCGTGACGCTTGCGTGAGAGGCGCTCATTGAGGACGGCGAGCAAGCCGTTGGGGCCATCCAGATGGAACGCAATTTCGGGGATGAGAACGTAGTTGACCTCGCCGCTGGCGAGGGCGGCTGAGGCGGCTATGAATCCTGAGTCGCGTCCCATGAGCTTGACGAGTCCGACACCGTTGATGACGGCTCGGGCTTCGTTATGGGCGCGGTCGATGACGTCGCGGGCGTCGGCGACCGCGGTCGTGAAACCAAACGTGCGGCTGACAAACTGGATGTCGTTGTCGATGGTCTTGGGGACGCCGACGACGGCGAGAGGGTAGTCCTGGCGCCGGGCTTCATCATGGATGGCGAGCGCACCACGCTGGGTGCCGTCACCGCCGATGGTGAACAGAATGCAGACGCCAAGCGACTTCAGGTAGTCCACCATGACGCGCGGGTCCTGCGGGCCGCGTGAGGTGCCGAGGATCGAGCCCCCGGATTCGTGAATATCAGAGACAACTGACTTCTCAAGCTCGATGGGCGGGTAGCCCGAAGCGGGATTGAGCCCGTGATAACCGTATTGGAAGCCGAGGATCGAGGGGACTTGGTAGTGGTAGTGGAGTTCGAGGAAGATCGAGCGTATGACGTTGTTCAACCCAGGGCAGAGTCCGCCACATGTGACGATGCCTGCGCGGGTCGACGAGGGATCGAAGAAGATCTCCCGCCGCGGCCCGGCGATCTGGAAAAAGACCTGATCGGCCGGGGGGCGACCGTCGTAATGAGTGAGATGCAGTGGGACGCAGTCATCATCGGACTTGAACCGAGCGAGTTTCAGCGATGCATGGAGATCATCCGCAAACGGGCAGAAGAACCGCTTCGGTCCAAGCTGGTGGATCTTCACAGGTTCGGGCATCAGACTCCTCCATTCCCTTCGATCGATACGTGACTGTTGTACAACTTACCCTGATCCGGAGCGGCCCTATTGGGCCGGCCGGGGGGGGATGCTCTGGGTGCTCCGGACCGACTGCACTTCCGGTGATTCAGCCCATCTGGGGACGGGCGCAGGAAATGAATCGAGGGTTGCCGCGGAGTCGCGGAGCCAAGCGCCGGACGGACTCGTAAGAGCCGCGAACTTGCGGGGAGCCGGACAGTCGCAATGGCGCCGACCAGCCGGATTCAGGTCAGTAGCCCTTTTGCTTGTCCACCACATTGAGCAACGGCTCGCCGCGATCGAAGCGCCGGAGATTCTCCCTATACAGATCGAAGTAGCGCGCGTGCTCGCCGTCGCTTCGGCCGGCGTGGTGCGGCGTGATGACGGCATTGTCGAACTTCCACAGCGGATGCCCCTTCGGCAGCGGTTCCGGGTCGGTCACATCGACGCCCGCGCCCGCCAGTTTCTTCGAATCCAGCGCCTGCACCAGCGCATTCATGTCGTAGATCCTGCCCCGCGACACGGCCACAAAATACGATCCTCGCTTCATCAACTCAAACTGCCTGGGTCCCATCATCCTATTGCTCTGTTCGGTGTGAGGCGCGCTGATGAAGACCACGTCGGCCTGCGGCAGAACATCGTCGAGACGATCCGGCGGAACCATCCTCTCGATGAACGGCAACAGCGGCATGTCGCGCGGATCCACGCCAATCACCTTCATCCCGAACGCGTTGGCCCGCACCGCGATCTGCGTGCCGATCCCCCCGACGCCAACCACCACGGCAGTCTTGCCTCGCAACTCCACCAGCGGAACGCCTCGCCCTTCCCATGACTCCGATGCCTGCGCTTTGATTGCTCGCGGAATCTGCCTCGTCAACGCGAGCAGCAGCGCCATAGCATGGTCGGCGATCTCCGGGCCCTGCACGATCTTCCCATTGGTCAGCACCACAGGCCCGTTCCTGAATTCGACGTTTCTCAGATATCCTTCAACACCCGCCGACGGGACTTGCAGCCACTTCAACTTCTTCGCGTCCGTCAACAGTTGCGAGCCTACAGGCCCGACGATCGCCTCCGCGTCGGCGATCTCGGCTCGCAACTGGTCCGCCGCCGGCATCACCAACCGCAGGCCTGGCGCGGCCTTCCGCAACTGCTCGATCTCGGCCGCGCTGAACTGTGATCCGGGCGGTCCCGGCATCGTCAGAACCACCTTCCTGCCCTGCCCGGAAACCGCCAGGGCGGCGAAGATAAGAATCGTCAACAGCCTTGTCATAGGAACCTCCATCGGAATCTCAATACACCGGCCGCGACTTCTGGTCCGGCCCTGACTTGCCCACTGCGTCCAGCAGGGGACGCGCACCCGCGCCGATAAAACTCAATTCGCTCGACGCCTGGAAAAACCTGTAGCCCTGCTCAATATGCGACTTGATGCCGGCCGTATTCGTCGTCCTGCCCACCGGGATGCCTCGCTTGCGGCCCGCCTCAAGAACGCGCGCCATCGCCGCCTCCACCTGCGGAGTCATCCGGCCCCTGTCGCCATAGGAATGCGACAGATCGTTCGGCCCGATAAACGCAACATCGATTCCCGGGACGTCCAGGATCTGGTCGATCTGCTCGACCGCCTGTTTCTGCTCGATGATGATGACCACCAGCGCGTTCCCGTCGGCAAAGTTCGCGTAGCCCTGCGGCGCGGGCCAGCGCAGCGTTGCCAGCCCCGGACCTGATCCGCGCCTGCCCGCCGGCGGATACTTGCATGCATCCACTGCCTGCCTCGCCAATTCGGGCGTCGAGGTGAAGGGGAAGATCACGCCCAGCGCTCCGGCGTCCAGTGCCCGCTTGGCCGTCCAGAGTTCGTTCACCGGCACGCGGACCAGCGGCACGATGCCCGTACCACGCGTAGCCAGGACGATGTTGCGCGCTGACTCGAGAGTGATCGGGCTATGCTCCATCTCGATCCACAGGAAGTCGAAACCCAGCGACGCTGCCTGCACCGCCACATCGGCGCTGGGCACGGTCATCGTCATTCCCACCACCGGTTTGCCCTCCTTGAGGGCCGTCTTCAACGGGTTTACCCACTGCTGCTGCGCGCTGAGCAGTTGAGCCGCCGCCAACAGGATCAGGACTCTCGGCACTGCCGCCTCCATGACATGGTTTCTGCCATCATGGACCGGACAGCCGCCCCGGGGCAAGTCCGCCGTTCAGCCGGCGCTCAACCCGGTGTGCTCGCTCTCTTCCACTTCGATGCTGTCCAGTGCCAGCCGCACTTCGCTCACCAGCGTCACACTGGCCGCCACCAGCGCCGCCACACTGGCAACGCCCACAATCAGCCCGACTGCCGCCAGCGCTTGGAACAACACCTTCTGGTCATAGAAGGCCATCGCCGAACCGATCACGGCGATCAGCGCCGACCCTGCAAATCCGCCCAGCGCAGCGTAAAGCAGGCGCAACGACCTGAACAGTAGCCTCGACCGGTGGCGCAGGCGGTCGAGTTCGGCCAGCTTCAACGCCCGCTCCGGCGAGCCCGCCGGCAGCAGGGCCAGGCTGTCATCCACCATGCGCCGCCTGTCTACAACCCTGGCCACGCGGTTGCCCGTGCCCAGGCTCAGCACCGTGCATGCATTGGTCAGGATGGCCGGCGCCACAACGGCCGTCAGCACCGCGAATGGATTTTCAGTCATCACGGATTCGAACGGTCAGAGCCGGACAGCCTTCAGCGCCTCTTCTCTTTGCCGGCGCGGATCCGGCCTTGACCCCATGTTTCGGATGTAGGACTCATAGAACCGGGCCGCGGCAGCGGCGTCCTTATTGTGCGCCGCGATCCTGGCCCGCACGTAGAACAGGTTCGGGTAGATCATAAAGTCGGTCAGTTGACCCTCGATGCTATCGGGAATCGGCCAGCCTGCCTCGATCAGGCGCGCGGCGGCTGCGACGTCGCCGGCGCGAACCAGTGCCAAGGCGAGCAGTTCCCGCGCCGGTCCTTCGCTGCCGGGTGATGCGGCATCGAGGGCGAGTTTCAAATGCGTCACCGCCGCGGCATCATTGCCGGCGAGCAGGCTGGCGATGCCCGCCGCCAGTGGATTCCCCGCCTGCCCTGAGCCGCTGGTCAATATCCCCTGGACGATCAACAGGATCTGTTTCGACACAGGGTGCGGGTTTGAAACCAGTTCGGCGGCATAGCTGGCAGCCTTGCCGCGGTCGCCCGCCTCGGCCGACCACAGCGCAAGAGACCCGGCGGCAAAGGCCCGCACGGGCGGCGGCGCCGATCCGCGAAGCTCAAGCATCACCGCCCTCGCATCGTCAGTCCGGCCACTGATGTAGAGCCACCGCGCGCGCCGCCAGTTCACCAGCACATCGCCGCGGTCCAGCCGCGATTTCACAAATTCATCCAGCCGGCGCCGGGCGGCTGCCTCATCGCCGCGCAGCCAGCAGGCCAGCGCCGCTTTTTCCATTGCCGCGCCGGAGTTGAAATCGGGCTGCTTTTCGAACGACGCCGCGAAGGCCTGTTCGGCTGATTCGAACCGCCCGGCCATCAACAGCACCTCGCCGAGCGAATCCTCCGGGTTGGCTGAAGCCGGCTGAGAGGCCGCATAGTCCCGGTGCCATTTCTCGGCCTCGTCGAAGCGTCCCTGCCAGGCGGCGATGTAGCCGAGTTGGTTCAGTGCGTCCGGCGATCCCGGATCGAGGTCGAGGACGCGCTTGTAGGACTTCTCCGCTTCGGACCATCGGCGCGATCGCACGGCCACGGCGGCAAGTTCGCTGAGCACCTGGATGTTGGATGGAGTGAGCTTCGCCAGCCGCGCCAGCGCCTCACGACGCATCGTCTGGTCTTCCCTGATCCCTGATTCCATCAGTTGGAGCCGCGCTCTGGACGTCTCGTCGAGACCGGACGCCTTCCGGCTCTTCTCGAAAATCGCCTCTGCCTCTGTCCGATTCCCGCCCTTGACTGCGCTTTCGGCCCACGCCTCCCAGCACCAGCCGCAGCCCGGTTCCGCCGCCGCGGCCGCGGCCAGCGCATTGGGTTGCGCCTCCGCGCCCGCCAGGGCCGTGCCCAGCCGCTCCATCGACGACTCGCTCGCCACGCCGAGCCCCGCCAGCGGCATGGGCTTGGCCGGCGTCATTGAGACCAGCAGCCGCGCCGATTCAATAACTCCCTTTAGCCACGCGCCCTTGCCCGCCGGCGCCGAACCCGCCGCCTCGATCCTGCTCTGTCCCACGGTCTCCAGGTCCAGCAGGATGCGCGCTCCGGACCCGGCATCCACCAACCTGCCGTGGACGATATGCGTGGCGCCGGAGTTCACCGCCTCGGCGGCCGAGTTTGCCGTTCGCGCGGCAACGCCGGGCTGGCTTGAATGCAGCCTCGCGAGCGCCACGGGCAGCACCCGCGCGGGCCAGGCGCCGTCCTGTGCGCCGCGCTGGTCGTCAAACGGCAGGATGGCCATGCGCACGAGACCAGCCTTGGGCTCGGTTTCCGCGGCCGGCTTTTTCGTGCACGCCAGGGCCAGCAGCGCCACCCCGGCCGCCGCCAGCAGCGGTTTCCTAGAGAACACGAGGCTCCAGTTTCATCAGTTCGGCGAATTCGGGCAGTTCGCGGAGCTTGGCGAAGTCGTCGTCTTCCATGAACTTGTTCCTGTCCTTGAAGCCGAACTCAAGCGCTTTCCGGATGGAGAGCAGGGCGCGCTCCGCCTGCCCGGTCTTGGCATAGGTCTTGGCGAGATAGAAGTTGAACTTAGCCCGCTCCTCGACGGTTCGCTCCTGCAGCAACACGCCTTGTGTCGAACGGTTTTCGAAGACGTCGGGATCGAGTTCCATAGCGATCCGGTATTGCTCGGCCGCCCTGTCGTACTTCTTCCGTGCGAAGTGTGCCGTGCCCAGGTTCGAGTGCATCGACGCCGAATTCGGGTGCAGCTTCAGCGCTTTCTCATAGAAACTGACCGCCCGGCGGTAATTGCGTTTTGCATACCACACCGCGCCGAGGTTGTTGAGCGCCTCGGCATAATCCTTCTTCATACGGATGGAGCGCTCGTAGTAACGCTTTGCCATATCGAGTTCGCCCATCTGGTGGTAGGCGATGCCGGTCTTGTTGAGCAGGATCCAGGTCTGCGGCTTGATGCTGAGGTAGAGTTCCGCGGCCTCGCGAAACATCTTCCTGGCCATGAAGATATCGGCCCGGCCCTCATCGGTGAGTTGTGCCGGTCGCCCGGCCTCGATCGCGGGTGCGGCCTGTTCAGCGGGTTGCTGCCCTTGGAGATCCGCCGGCCTGCCCACTGCCAGAAGGATGACACACACGAGAGTGAAATACTTACACATACTCCGCCTCCCAAGCCACATTGGCTCTACCTAAATATAGCCCGAATCCGGTCCAGGAACCCGCGTTTCGGAGCTTCCGGTTCAGGTTTGGGGGACGCCGGCGGCTTCGGTTGCTCCGGTCGGCCGCGGCGCGCCACGCGGGCAGGTCCAGACGTTTGGGATCCGGCGGGCTCGGCTGTCTGCTGCTCAACAGCCGCGTCGTCCCAGGCGGCGATCTGCGTCCTCTGGCCCGATCCGCCATGAAGCCGGCAGAACTCCACCGGCTGCGTCCCGGCGACAAAGACCTCTGCCCGCGGCTTGGGGCAGGCGGCGGTGGCCAGTTGGCCGGTGAGCGGATCGATATCCACCGTGGTGATGCCGTCGGGCGGCTGGAACGCCTGCACGCCGCGGTACTCGCGGTACTGGTGGGCGCGCTTCATGAACTCGGTCCAGATGGGCAGGGCGGCCTTGGATCCTTCGAGAGGCAGTTCCTGGTTGTTGTCGAAACCGACCCAGACGATGCAAAGCAGTTTCGTTGTGAAGCCCGCGAACCAGGCGTCGTGCGAGGTGCCGGTCTTGCCGGCCGCGGGCAGGCCGAATCCGCGGCTGCGCGCCCCGGCGCCGGTGCCGCTGCGCAACACCTCCTGCATCAGGTCCACCACCATGTAGCTGATCCGCGGATCCAGCACCTGCCTGGTTACCGGAGTGTACTCGAAGATCCTGCCGCCGGATTCGCTCCGGATCTCCCTGATGAAATTATGCTTCGTCCACGTGCCGCCGTTCGAAAAAACCGTGTAGGCCGACGCCATGTCCAGAGGCGTCACCTCGTAGGCGCCCAGCGCCAGCGCCGGAGTGCCGCGCACCCCGCTCAAGCCCGCGTCGCGCGCCAGTTCGGCCACGGCATCATAACCCGCCATCTCGGCGAACTTCACCGTTGGAATATTCATCGACTTCGACAACGCCTGGCGCAGGTTAACCAGGCCATGGAACTCCATCTTGAAGTTGTTCGGCTCGTAGGTCTTGTCGTCGAAGTAAAATGTTGTCGGCTCGTCCTCTACGGTAGAGACCGGCGTGATCAGTTCCGTTGATCCGTCGATGGCGCTGCGCAGCACCGAGGCATAGACGAAAGGTTTGAAAATCGATCCCGGCTGGCGGCGCGCCAGCGCCCTGTTCAACTGGCTTTCGCCATAGCTTCGTCCGCCAACCAGAGCCTTCACCTCGCCCGTCTTCGGGTCCAGGGCCACCAGCGCCACCTGCGGCTGCGGATATTTGCGCTTGCGCCGTGCCAGTTGATCGTCCACCTCTTTCATCCCCGCCTGGATGGCGGCGATGGCGTCGCGCTGCAGCTTCATGTCCACCGTCGTGTAAACGCGATAGGACTCGGCCTGGAAGTCGATCTCCTGGAACTGCTCCTGCAGAGTGTCGTGGATCAGGTCGACGAAATAGGGAGCGTCGGTGGATTCGACGCCGCCCTCGGCCAGGGCGATCGGTGCCTTGGTGGACTTACGGTAGTCGACTTCATTGATGAAGCCGTTGTCCCGCATCAGGCCGAGCACGATGTTACGCCGGTTCCTGGCCCGCTCGGGGTGGCGGTATGGATTCAGGTAGTTGGGCCGCTGAATCAACCCGGCCAGCATGGCCGCTTCCTCTACGGTCAACTGCCGGACATCCTTGCCCAGATAGACCTGCGCCGCCTCTCCGAACCCACGCACGGCGAAACTGCGCCGCATGCCGAGGTCGACGGAATTGACGTAATGCTCGAAGATCTCTTCCTTGGTCAGCTTCTGCTCGATTTGCAGCGTGATCAGCGCCTCGACGGCCTTGCGCTTCCAGGTCTTTTCCTGGTCCAGCCAGATGGTGCGCGCCAGTTGCATGCTGATGGTCGATGCGCCGAAGCGTCGATTCTGGGTGACGTCCACCCAGATGGTGCGGATCAGCCGGATGGGATCGAAACCGGCGTGGGAGAAGAAGCGCTTATCCTCGGCCGAGAGGATGGCATTCACCAGCACCTGCGGGATGTCGCCGAAACGGATGATGCGGCGCTTCTGGCGGGAGCGGTCGAAGAGGTTGGTGAACAGTTCGGGCTCAAGGCCGATCTGATAACGGTCTGTGTGGTCGCGGCTGGAGAGGATGCGGGTGATGACGCCATCCTGGATGAAGACGACGGCGGGTTCGGTGCGGGCGTAGGAATCGACCCCTGGGAAGAACTCGACGGCGTCGGCGCGGACGTGGTACCAGCCCATGCGGTTCGCGCGCGATTCGGTGTATCCGCGGGCCTTGAGGGCGGCTGCCAGTTCGGCGGAGGAAATGCGGTCGCCGACGCTGAGCGCCTCGGGCGCGGCGTAGAGCATGGCCGTGCGGGCGAACGGCCCTTCCTTGAGCTTCTGGTCGATGATCCGGCTGTAGTGGACCCAGGCGTAAGTGAACAGCCCACCCACCGTGAGGATGAAAAACGCCATGACACCGGCGATCACCTTTCCGGCCCGGCTGAAAAACAGCCGGCTCAGATAGGCCCTACGTGGAATTTGGACACGCAAAACGGGTAGCGGGTTCCTTCGTCCCTCATTGTCGCACGCAGCCTTATCGCTCGCGGTCCTGCGTGCGGGCCAACTCCTGCCAGATGTCGTCGTCGTGTTCGGTCCAGACGGCATCCTGGCGGGTGGAGAGATGAATCTGGGGTTCAGCCAGCGCGCCGTGGCCGTACGGGCAAATGCTCTCCATCTCCGGCGGGCTGAGGATGACTGGCCTGCTCCAGTTGCCGCGCTCCACCGGCATCCGGAGCCGCCTGAGGCAGACCTTGCATCGCCGCCGCTGGTCGTGAACGGCCAGCCAAACCAGGCCCAGACCCGCCAGCCAGAAGATCAGGATGGCGACGGTCCATTTCAAATCCTGGGCGAAACGTGCCACGCGGTGGCGTAGGAAGTACTCGGGCTCAGGCAAGGCCGCGTTGAGGCCCTGCCAGAGCAGCCACATGAGGCCGCCCACGGCGGACAGTTTGGCGGCGAAGTAGCCCCAATAGAGTAGCGCCTGCCGCACTTTCGCCAGCATGCCTATTTGACGCCGCCAGCAGCCTGGGAGTTGCCTATTCCAGGGCGAAGTTACGCTTATTGGCGGAAAAGGTTTCGGAGAATGAACAGCACGTTGGCCGGGCGCTCGGCCAGGCGGCGCATGAAGTAGGGGTACCATGCCGAGCCGTACGGGACGTACAGCCGGACGCGGTAGCCCTGGTCAACCAGCATCTGCTGCAGGTCGCGACGCACGCCGTAGAGCATCTGGAATTCGAAGCGTTCAGGTCCGATGCCCCTTTCGCGGGCATGGGCCAGGACGCCTTCGATCATGGCCGGGTCGTGGGTGGCTATGGCCGGGTGGGCGCCCTCGTCGAGCAGCAGGCGGGCCAGTTTGAGGTAGTTCGAGTCGACGTCGGCCTTGTCGAGAAAGGCCACATCGCCGGCCTCGTTGTAGGCGCCCTTGCACAACCGGACCGGGATTCGGGCCGCATTCAGCTTTTTGGCGTCCTTCTCCGTGCGGAACAGGTAAGCCTGCAGCACGGAACGGACAGAGCCGGTGCGCTGGTGCAATTGATGGACGATGTCCAGCGTCGCCAAGGTGTACTCGGTGGACTCCATGTCCACCTCGACGATTGTTCCGTTCGCACGGGCGCGTTCGGCGAGTTCACCTGCGAACGAGAGGCAGAGACCGGGCGAGATGTCGAGGCCGAACTGGGTGAGCTTGATGGAGATGGTGGAGGGCAACCCGGCGGCTTTCAGGGCGTCGAGGGCGGCCAGCATGGCGTCGCGCGAAGAGGCCGCTTCGGCCTTGGTGGTGACGTTTTCGCCGAGGTAGTCGAGCGTGGCGAGGTAGCCGGTGGAGGCCAGCCGGGTGCAAACGGCGACGGCATCCTCAAGCGTCTGGCCGGCGACGAAGCGGCGGGTGAGCTTCCTCGTTAGGGACGAGGTCTCCATCCACCGGCGCAGCGCCCGGCGGCGGGAGAGGAAGAGGAAGAGATGTCTCAGCATGGAGGCCTATCCCAAGCCCACTTTGACACATCCGACTGCCCCCACGTCAACGTGGGTGCACTGAATTTGCCGTCAAATTTGATCGCAAAGTCCTGGTCCGCACTTGTCCCGGATGCGGTGGAGGATCCAGGCGCAGCGGCGACTGTATCCTGAAGGAACAGATGGCGATCCGCACCCTGATTCACGCCTGCCTCCTGAACCGCTTCGTTCCGCGTTACAACCGGATGGCGGGCGAGGTGAAACAGCGGCTGCTTGGTGGCGTATCGGGCGATGTGCTGGAGATCGGCGCCGGAACGGGCGCCAACTTCGCCTATTTATCCGGAGGCGTGCGCTGGACCGGATGCGACCCCAATCCCGACGGATGGCGGTATTGCGAACGTGGAGCGGCGGCGGCGGGCATCAAAGCGGATTGGCGGACGGCCGGCGCCGAGCAACTGCCGTTTGACGCCGGGCGGTTCGACGCCGTGGTGTCGACTCTGACGCTGTGTTCGGTCCGGTCTCCGGAGGCGGCGCTGGTAGAAGTCCTGCGGGTGCTGAAGCCGGGCGGGACGTTCATCTTCCTCGAACACGTTGCGGCTCACGAATCTTCGCCTCTCCTTCGCTGGCAGAGGCTCTGGGCGCCGGTTTTCGGGGCGCTGGCCGGATGCAGGCCGCACCAGGACACGGCGCGGCTGATCGGGGACGCGGGGTTCTCGTCCTTCGATGTTGAACGGTTGACACTGCCGCTGCCCGTGGTTGGCCCGCATGCCGCCGGGCGGGCGGTCAAATAAGCGCCGACGCGAGCCACCCGAGCAGCGAACCGATCACTGCTCCGGCGAGTACGTCACTGAGGAAGTGCATCCCCAGTAGAACGCGCGAGGCGGCTATCGAAAAGGCGCAGAACAAGACGCCGGGCGCGCTGCCGGGGAATTGGGCGATGACGGGGACAGCCACGGCAAAAGCGGTGATGGTGTGGCCAGAGGGGAAAGAGAAGTGGTCCGGCGGCAGGAGTGTGGCCCAGCAGTGGGGCTCGATGGCGCAGGGCCGGCGCCGGCGCGTCGCTCTCTTCAGCAGAAGGAACAGAGCCACTCCGCAACCGGCGGCAAGGCTGGATTGAAGCACCGCCCGCTGGCCCTGCTCTCCTCCGAGAATCAGCAGGGCCAGGCCGAGAGCGTACCAGAGCCAGCCGTCGCCGCCGCGGGTGGCGGCGATCATCCACAGCCGGACCCAGCGCGGGGCGAACCAGCGGTGGACGCGGTGCATCAGCAGGTGGTCGCGGCGTTCGATCATCCGGATGACAGCTTGTGCTGGCGCCATGCGTGCGGTGGACCTCCTTGCTGAAGTACGGCTATGGCCAGATTAGGGCGCGGACGTGAATATCGGGTGACTGTCGAGCCAAATCCTGATGAAAATGTCAGTAGCGGCGGGGCTGGGGAGTGGCGGAAGGGGCTTTCAATGCTATTCTCCCATGTAAGTGCCCACCGTTGATTTCATGTTTTTCGACGCCGGCGGGGGCCACCGCGCCGCCGCAACGGCGCTGAAACTGGCCATCGAACGCCAGAACCTGCCGTGGACCGTGCGCATGGTCCACCTGCAGGACATCCTCGACCAGATCGACGTCTTCAAAAAGATCCTGCGGATCGACCTGCAGGAGATCTACAACCAGATGCTGAAGCGCGGCTGGACGCTCGGCTCAACCACCGGGCTGCGCTTCATGCAGCAAGTGATCCGGATGCTGCATCCCAGCCAGGTGAAACTGCTGGCCGAACACTGGCGGCGGCAGCCGGCCGACATGGTGGTGTCGCTGGTGCCGAACTTCAACCGGGCAATGTATGAGGGCTTTGCGAGGGCCTGCCCGGGGAGGCCGTATGTAACCGTTCTGACCGACATCGCCGACTACCCGCCGCGATTCTGGATGGAGCCGCAACAGCAATGGGTGGTGTGCGGCAGCGCCAAGGCTGCCGGGCAGGCCGCGGCGATGGGGTATCCAGCCGAACGGGTGAGCCGGGTTTCGGGGATGATCCTGCATCCGCGGTTCTACGACCTGCCAGAGGTGGACCGGGCGGCGAGGCGGCGGGAGCTGGGGCTGGATCCGGATACGCCGACGGCGGTCGTGCTTTTTGGCGGATTCGGATCGAAGGCGATGCTGGGCATCCTGAAGAGGCTGGACGCGTCCGGGCTGAACATGCAAGCGATTCTGATCGCCGGACGCAACGACAGGCTGCGCGAACGTCTGGAAGCCATGCCGACGAGGATGAAGAAACACGTTGTGGGATTCACCAACGAAGTGCCGTCCTACATGCTGACGTCGGACTTCTTCATCGGCAAGCCCGGCCCGGGGTCATTGTCCGAAGCCATCCATCTGGGGCTGCCGGCGATCACGGTGTCAAACTCCTGGACGCTTCCGCAGGAGCGATACAATGCCGAGTGGCTGACCGAGAACGGGCTGGGCATGGTTCTGGATTCGTTCGACGGAATCGACGTTGCTGTGTCCAGGATGCTGGCCGGCACATCTCTGGCCGACATGCGGGCGCGCGCGGCGACGTTCGATAACCGGGCAGTGTGGGAGATTCCGGGGATCCTTCAGCAGATCCTCGACTTGGCCAGGTAGCAAGGAATAAGGGCGTTTTTGCTGCGTTTGAGGCTTGCGCGGCGTTGTTTATCCGGATATACCTGGATTCGGAGTGAAACCGGCCAAACCGTCTAAACCCGTCATCCTTTGCCTCGGCAACGCCGACCGCGGCGACGATGCGCAGGGAGCATGCTGCGCCGACATGTTGTCGCGGCGGGGCATCCCGGTCCAAATCCTTGCCGGCAAGGCATTCGAACTGCTGGACTACTTCCGGGCGCATCGAAGAGTGATCATCGTGGACGCAATCGTTTCGGGTAAGGAAGCCCCGGGCCATTTGCACCGGTTTGCTGGTCCGCCGGCTGAGTTGGCGGGTTTCGCGCCGTCGTGTTCGACACATGGGCTCGGACTGGGTGAGGCGCTCAGGCTGGGTGCGGTGCTGAAAGCGCTGCCGGAGAGGCTGACGATCCTCGGGATCGAGTCGACTACATTCGAATGGGGCGCGGCGCCGTCACCTGAGGTCGCGGCATCGATGGAGGCGCTCGCACAAGCGGTGGCCGAGGAGTGGGAATCGGCCTAGGCGGCTGTTGTACCATCACCGTTGCCGTGGACTTGAAGGCCACAAGACTCCGCATCTCGCTCGCAGGCGCGCTTCAGGGCGTGGGCTTCAGGCCGTTTGTCCACAATCTGGCCGTTCCGATGGGGCTGGCCGGCTGGGTACGGAACACCGCGTCGGGTGCGCTGATCGAAGTTGAGGGCACACAGCCGGCATTGGACGACTTCCGGCGGCGATTGAGAGCGGAACTGCCCCCGGCGGCGATGATCCTGGCCGAGGAGTTTTCATGGCTGGCGCCTTCAGGAGTGGCTGGATTCGAGATCCAGGCCAGCGAACCAAGCGAACTCAAGACTGCCGTGATCCTGCCAGATCTGGCGACATGCCCCGCTTGCCTGCGCGAAATGAGGACGCCGGGCGAGCGGCGGTTCGGATATGCGTTCACCAACTGTACGCGTTGCGGGCCGCGCTACACCATCGTCGAAGCGATCCCCTATGACCGGCCGAACACGACCATGGCCAGATTCGAACTTTGCGAGGCCTGCCGGGCAGAATATACGGACCCGCGGGACCGGCGGTTCCACGCGCAGCCGATTGCCTGCCCGATGTGCGGGCCACGTCTGAGCGTAAGCATCGAATCAGCGGCGGCTGTGCTGCGCGGAGGCGGGATTCTGGCGCTGAAGGGCATCGGCGGGTATCAACTGTTGTGCGATGCGGGCGACGAACCGGCAGTTCTGCGGCTGCGTGAGCGGAAGTTGCGGGAGTGGAAACCGTTTGCTGTGATGGCGCCGTCGGTGGAGCAACTGCGGCGGCACGCCAGGGTGTCGGATGAGGAGGCGGCGCTGCTGGAGTCGGCGGCGGCGCCGATCGTGCTGCTGGAGGCGATGGACGGGACAGGTCTGGCCCCGGCGGTGCGGCGCGGTTCGCCGTGGCTGGGGGCGATGCTGCCGTATTCCCCGCTGCACCATCTGCTGATGGAAGCGTTTCCGCATCCGGTGGTCTGTACGTCGGGCAATCTGTCAGACGAGCCGATCGCCATCGCGAACGGTGAGGCCCAGGAACGGCTGGGCGCAGTGGCCGACGGCTTTCTGGACCACGACCGTCCGGTGGCCAGGCCGTGCGACGATTCGGTGGCGCGGATCACCGCCGGCCGGACCACGCTGCTGAGGCGGGCGCGCGGCTATGCGCCGATGCCGGTGTGGACGGGCCGCGCGATGCCCAAGGTGCTGGCGCTGGGCGGGCACTTGAAAAGCACGGTGGCACTGGCGGTGGGGCGGCAGGTGGTTGTGTCGCAGCATATCGGCGATCTGGATTCGCCGGAATCGCGCGACGCGTTTGTGAGGACGATCGAGGATCTTTGCCGGCTCTATGAATTCTCACCCGACGTGGTGGCGTGCGACCTGCATCCGGACTACTTTTCAACAGTTCACGCCAGTTCGTTTGGTTGCCAGGTGCGCCATGTCCAACACCACCACGCTCATGCGGCGTCGTGCATCGCCGAGAACGGGTTGGAGGGCGCGGTGCTGGCGGTGACCTGGGATGGGACCGGGTTGGGGACGGACGGGACCATCTGGGGCGGCGAGATTTTCATTGTTGAAGGCTGGCAGTTCGAGCGGGTGGCGCATTTGAGGCCGTTTCTACTTCCCGGAGGCGATGCGGCGATGAAGGACTGTTCGAGGCCGGCGTCCGGCATCCTGCATGAGATTGGCCGGCCGTCACCGCACCTGACAATACTCGAACGGCGGTTGAACTGCGTCGAAACGACCTCGGTTGGGCGGCTGTTCGACGCGCTGGCGTACCTGGGCGGCTTCACCGATCGGAATCATTTCGAGGGCGAGGCAGGTCTGCTGATGGAAGCCGCGGCGATGCGGGAGAGCGCCGGGCGGGCGGTCCCGATGCCGGAGGGCGACTGGCGGGAGTTGGCGGCGGAGTTCATCGACAGGCCGTCGGCGCGGATGCTGCACGATTCGCTGGCGGGGTGGATCGTCGAGACGACCTTGGAGACTCGGGTGAAGCAAGTGGCGCTGTCGGGCGGGTGTTTCCAGAACGCGCTGCTGGTTTCGTTGGTGGTGGATGCGTTGGAGCGGAGGGGGATCCGGGTGGCGACGCACCAGAGGGT
Organism: Bryobacteraceae bacterium; assembly: GCA_014860455.1. Classification (GTDB taxonomy): domain Bacteria; phylum Acidobacteriota; class Terriglobia; order Bryobacterales; family Bryobacteraceae; genus PNKE01. The sequence continues at coordinate 18,188 of JACZJQ010000186.1, forward strand.
GCCGGCCAACGACGGCGGGATCTCGCTGGGGCAGGCGGTGCTGGCGGCCCTGGACAGGTATTCGGCGGTCTGAGTAAGCCACTTGTAAACTCTCGCTCACGCCCGAGGGCCCGTGTGCGTTTTAAAGAGCATGAAGACGATGACGCTACTCATTGCCGCAGCTCTGTTCGCAGCCGCTCAACCGCATCAGGACACGGCCGATCTGCCTCTGGACGCGGCCACGAAGAAGCAGGTGATCGACGTGTCGATCAAGAAACTCCAGGAGTACTACGTCTTCCCGGATGCTGCGGCGAAGATGGCCGAGGCCGTCCGGCGGCGTGCGGAGGACGGAGAGTACGAATCCGTCACCAGTTCCCGACAGTTCGCCACGATGCTGACGGAACACTTACGCGAGGTGTCGAAAGACAAGCACTTGCGGGTACGCTTCACCTCGCAGACCATTCCGAACCGTCCGGCGGCGCAACAGCCGGCGGCCGAGGAGAGGGGCCAGATGATCCGGCAGATGGGCCGCGACAATTTCGGTTTCAGGAAGGCGGAGATCCTGGATGGCAATATCGGATACCTGAGGCTGGACGGTTTTTACCCGGCCGAGTTCGCGGGTCCGGCCGCGCAGGCCGCTTTCCAGTTCCTGCAGAACTGCGATGCGCTGATCATCGACCTCAGGTGGAACGGCGGCGGCGAGCCAGCGACGGTGGCGCTGGTGACCAGTTACATCGTTGACGGGCGGGTCCATCTGAACGACATCTGGGAGCGGAGGTCGAACGCGACGGAGCAGTATTGGACGTCGGAGTCAGTGCCCGGAAAGAAGATGGGCAAGACGCCGGTGTGGCTGCTGACCTCTCAACGAACGTTTTCCGGCGGCGAGGAGTTCGCCTACAACCTGAAGAACCTGAAACGGGCAACGCTGGTCGGCGAAACCACCGGTGGCGGGGCGCATCCTGTTTCGGGTCACCGCATCAACGACCATTTTCTGATCGGCGTCCCCTTCGCCAGGGCAGTGAACCCGATCACCAAGACCAACTGGGAAGGGACGGGCGTCGAGCCGCATCTGCAGGCCCCGGCCGCCGAGGCGCTGCCGCGGGCGCGCCGCGAGGCGTTGGACCACTTGATAGCAGGAGCCACCGGGCCGGTGAGAGTGCAACTGGAGCGGATTCGGGACAATCCGGAAGCGGCGCGCTAATGCTCGGGAATACCGGCCATCTGAATGAGCGGGTAGGGCTTGCCCGTGCCGTCGAGTTCGCTGCGGCCGATTTCGCGGAGGCCCAGTTTGGCATAGAAGGCGCGGGCCTGGGTGTTAGCTTCGTTGACTTCAAGCGTGATTTCGACGCCCGGCGGGAAGGCGTGGCGGATGAGGGCGCGGCCGATGCCCCGGCCAAACGAGCTGGGGTGGGTGAAGAGCGCGTCCAGTTGATTGCCTGTGGCGCCGAGGAAGGCGACGGGTTGATGGTTGTCATCGATGGCGACCCAGAGGCTGGCCTTCGGGAGGTATTCGTCTCGGACGAGGCGGGAGAAGAATTCGAGGTCGGCAGGTGCGAGGAAATGGTGGGTGGCCTTGACGGAGGCGAGCCAGATGGCGTGGAGGCGTTCGGTGTCGGCGGGAGTTGAGGGCCGGATCGCGGTCACCCTCGGATTGTAGCCGCGTTGAGAAGAGAAACGGGGAACCCTGAAGGGCTCCCCGTCGGAGGACTGGACAATGTACGCCGGCGGTTACCGGGCGTGGGACCGGGTAACGCTGTACTGCGACGTGGTGCTGTGGCAGGCTGCGCAACCTTCACCAAGTTCGGCGTCAGTGTTGGTGGCGGCGTGAGCGGCGACGGCCTTCGAGTCGTGGCAGGACGTGCAGATCGCCGTGGTACGGCCGGGGTTCGGGATGAGGTCGGCCGGGTGGTTGATCGCCAGCAGGCCTTCGCGGAGCGGCACCTGCTCGCTGCTGTTGACATGGCAGGCGTTGCAGTTGCGCAGATCGCCGGGGTAGCCGATGCCGTCATAGACGTGGGTGCCGATCGAGAAGCCGCGCTCAAGGGCAGCGCCGCGATGGATCTTATGGACCATCACGCCCAGATCGATAGACTTGCCGTCTCTGTCCGCGGCCGTGGGGTTGTGGCACAGGACGCACTGCTCGATGGTATTGCGTCCGCCGCCATGGAAGGTGAGATCGCCGTGGCAGGCGTTGCACTTGGCCATGGAGACGACCGTACGACGAGGAGCGACTTCCGAGTCATCAACTGAGAACGCCATCTGGACGTTTCTGCCGGTGTCGTTGACGCTGACCTGTTTGGTGGTGCCTTCGAGCAGGATGACCGTATTGCGGCCTTCGAGGGCGGCGGTCCAGGTGCCGGTGGCGTCGGCGGGCAGGGGCCGCGACATTGTCCACCAGTAAACGCCGTAGCCATTGCCGTCAGCATTGGCGACGTTGTCGTAGTACTGGGAGGTGTAGTCGGCGGCCGGGCCTGCGACATAGAGCCGGAGGCGGGACATCTTCGAAGCAACAACCGGATTGCCGGCCTTGTCTTCGACCGCGAAGACGATGAGCGGGTTCTGGCCGGGCTTGGCGTTGTGGACTTCAAGAATCTTGAAGGCGACGCCGGGCAGGCTGGTGGATTCGGTCGGGATCAGATGGGCGCCATAGATGGAGACGTCGAAGTCGAGTTCGCCCTTGGGGATGTGGCACTGGGTGCAGAACTGATCGCTGAACTGCGGCAGACCGATGTGGTTCTCGCCAGTGTTGAAGTTGACGTTGTCATGGCAGGAGCCGCAGGCCCAGCGGGAAGCGTTCAAGTAGGCGGTGGCCTGCTTGGCGCCGGTGTTCTGCTCGTGGCAGGCGTTGCAACGGCGGCCGTCCGCAGGGAACACGATGTGGGAGTAGTCGTGCTCGGACTGCCGGTTGCCGATGATCAGATACTTGCCGCCGGCCTGGACGCTAGGCAGATCGGCGCCCATGTGGATCTTATGGGTCATTTCGACCATGTCCATGGAGAGGCCGGTGTCGGGATCGTCGGTCTGGCGGGTATGGCAGACGACGCAGACTTCCATCGTGCGGCGAGAGCCGCCATGGAGACCGAGTTGGTCGTGGCACTTATTGCAGGTGGCCGTCTTGATGACGTCGCGGGTGGTGGTGACGGCGGCTCCGCTGGGGACCCAGTCGTAGGTCGCGTCGTCGTAGCTGGTCGGGAAGTCGAACTCGGTCAGGTTGCGTGAACCGTATACGGCGACGGTGTGGGTCGCATTCGGGTCGTAGCCTGCCGGCAGTTTCTTGCCGAAACGGTAGTCATAGACGCCTTCGGAGACCGCGGTCCAGGCACCGCCGGAATCAGTGCCGGCCTGAACAGCGCTCTGGCCGGTGATGGGACTGGTCTGGGTGCGGGTTGTATAGGCGATATATTGAGTCGCGCCGGCCGGGATGTGCGCGAGGATGAAGCTGGCGCTGATGGGGCCCGGTGTAACGATGCCAAGACGATCAAGCCCAACGCCCATGGGGTCGGCCATTTTGACGCGGGCGGTGACGGTGCCATCCTGGGTGACGGTGACGCCGGTGATGGTAAAGACGAGTCCTGGACGTACGAAATTGACCTGAGCCTCAGTGGCGTAGTAGGCCTTGTCATTCTCTGTGAAGCCCGGCGGCGGCGCGCTCGACAATGCGACGGCGCCAACCAGCATGGCAGTGACGAGAAGGATCGTGAAGACGGATGTTCTGGATAGGTTTCTCAAGCCCAGCCCCCCCTTTCAGGAGCCGCATCTACTATATCAAGAGAAAGGGGTACTGCAACTCCTAATATGACATTTTGTTGAAGATTGAGAAACGATCCTCAATTAGGGCGTCATGGGTGATCTCACCCACCCCAACTGCGCCAATCGAACCCAAACAATACAGATTCAGCGGTCTTATAATCGGATTTGGCTAGCCGCACCAACATCCGCGCTTTGGCATACGAATTGCTGCCTGCCTAACGACAAGGAGTCCATCCATGGCCACGACGACCAGCACATCCCTGCCCACGCTCAAGACAATCCCCGGCGACGAGATCCGGCAGTTATTGTGGCGGTTTGAAGACCGATACGATTTGGCGATGCTGGTGCAGAGCGTGAGGGCGGTGGCGAGGGGACCTGTGGCGCGCCTGGTGGCTTCGGGCGGGCGGCTGTCGCACGACTGGACTCCAGAGAAGGACGCCCTGTTGCCGGAATACGATGCCGCCGGCATCACCGCCGCTTACATGTCGCCCGAGGAGGGCGGCTTCCTCGAAGGGCCGAAGAACTTCGCGATGGCGCTGATCGCGTTTGAGTTGGCGTGGGTGGATGCGGGCGCGGCCACGTGTTCGCTGGCACAGCACCTGGCGTTGTCGCCCATCCACGAACGCGGCACGCCGGAGCAGCAGCAACGTTATATGTCGCTGGCGGCGCCGGCGCCGGGACGCAAGACATTCCGCGGCGCCTTCTGCCTCACCGAACCGATTCCTTATGTCGGCGTCGAGACGGGCATGCTGGGCGGCAGGGTGCGGGTGGCGTATTGGCCGACGGAAGAGGAGATGGCGGCGGGCAAGGAGCCGATCCTTGAGGTGAGCAAGCGCGGCCGGTTCATCACCAATATGGGCTTCGCGAACTTCGTCACGGCGGCTGTGGACACCGACGACGAACGGATCAAGACGTCGTGCATGGTGATTCTGGAAGAGACAGACGAAGGTACCTACGACCGTGGGACGCCGACCAAGAAGCTGGTGCACCAGCTCTCGTCGACATCGGATCCTGTCTTCAACATGAAGGTGCCGGCATCGCGCATCATCGGCGGCTACAGGATTGAAGACGGCAAAGTTGTGCCGAACCACGATCATTCGTCGGTGATCGAGGCCGTATTCCGGCGGACGCGCGTGGGCGTCGGACTGATGACGTCATCGAAGCTGCTGTCGGCGATCGAGCCGCTGATCCGCTACCATCGCGACCGGTTCCGCGGATCGGGCGCGGTGACACCGGGCACGCCGAGATTCGAGCTTGGTTTGCAGCAGAAACAGGACGTCACGCACAGGCTGCTTGAGATCTGGGCGGCGGGCGAGGCGTCGGCGTCGCTGGGATTCACTACGGCGCGGCTGTTCGACGAACTGGATCCGCTGGAAAAGACCAAGACTGCGATTCTGGCCGCTCATGGCATCGGCGGTGGCATGGCCGAGTTCAAGGCGCTGAAGAAGAGGCAGGTGGAGGCGATCGAGTTCCTCGACATGCAGGACCACCTCGAAAGCCTGCGGCCGAAGGCGCGTTACCAGGCGCTGGCGGAAGACGTTGTGGTTCAGTACGTCATCCTGGACGCCACGGCCAACGTGTTGTGTCCGGCGACCAAGTTGTGGAACACCGGCTACGGCTCGCACATGATGAGGGAGGCTGTGTCGCTGATGGGCGGCTATGGCATTACGGAAGACTGCCCTGGATTCCTCTCCTACAAGTGGATGGACACGCAGCTTGAGGCGACCTACGAAGGTCCGGAGGCGGTGCAGCGGCGGCAGATGTCGGTGACCATGACCAACCCGGTCTTCCTGGCGCAGTTCCGCAACTGGATCCACGAGATGCGGCGGGTGGCATCGCACGACCCAGGAACCGGGGCCTGTACGCTGGCCTCGGCGATGAAGCTCTGGACATGGACGCTCGATCACCTTCAACTGGCCAAGGATGCCAACGGGACCAAGCTCTACCAATCGAACCGCCAGGGCGTGACTTTCCCGATGGCCGACGCTCTGTGCTGGCTGCTGGCGTCAAGGGCGCAGATTCTGGATGTCGAGCGGTTGGCCGCGGAAGGTCCGAAGAACCCGGCGCTCGAAGACGGGCTGGACGGAACGGTTCAGTTCCTGCGCGACCTCTGCCACATGCAGGCCGCCAGGGCCGCGGGCGAAGTGGCGCGGATCTGTACGGAACTGGTGTATGGCTACCTCTCGCACCCGTCATGGACCGAGCCGGGTTGCGGCGCCTGCCTGAGCCAGAACGACCTGGTGTCGATGGAAGCCCTGGTGCCGGGCGCGTCGGGATTCAGCGACGAGACGGTGGGCGAAGGCGGCGTGCATGAGACCAAAGCGGGTCCGTGCGCGGTGCATCCGGGGTTGAACGACTTCGCCAAGCTGCGGGCAAAGCTGGAAGCCTGCATGACCGGCTTCCAACTGGCCAAGGACCGGGCCGGCGATTCGTTGACGAAGGTGATGATTCCGGCGGCGCTCGACTATCCGCAGTAGATCCGGGACGGACGACATGGACGAGCTCAGCCCTCAGCAGCCGCAGGAGATCGAACAACCGGAGATGCCGGTTGAGCCCAAGCCGCTTGACGCCGACATCCTGTGCGTCGGCTTCGGCCCGGCAACGGGTGGTTTTCTGACCACGCTGACTCGTTTTCTTGCATCGGAAGAGGGCATGGCGGTGCAGAGCCGTGCGTTTCCAGGGATGCCGCCGCAGGTGATCTGCTACGAGCGGGCCGACGACACTTCGTTTGGCGTTTCGGGAGTGGTGACGCGGGCGCGGGCGTTCAAGGCGAGTTTCCCGGAGTTTTCGCCGGCCGAGGTGCCGATGGCGGCGGCGGTGGCGGGCGAGAGGCTGGTCTTCCTGCTCGATCCGACGGGCGCGGCGAGGGTGCCGTGGTGGATGCGCGTGGCCGGCAATGCCATCGAGGCGCTCGGCATCGCGAGGAATTCAGCGTTCGAGGTTCCCTATATTCCGCCGTTCCTGCACAAGGGCGACGGGTTCATCTTCTCGCTGGGCCAGTTGAATCAGTGGGTGGGCCAGCAGGTGATGATGACCGGCATGGCCCAGATCTGGCCGGCATCGCCGGTGGCCGAACCGCTGGTGGAAGACGGCGCGGTGAAGGGTATCGAACTGGCCGGCGACGGGACCGAGGTCCGGGGCGAGTTGACCGTCATCGGCGACGGGCCGGTGGGCGCGGTGAGCCGGCGGATCGATGAGATCTTCGGTATGCCCGAAGGCCACAGGCGCGACGAATGGGCCGTGGGCATGAAGTTCGTCATCGATCTGCCTGAGTCCTGCGATCTGGCCGAAGGGACGGTCTTCCATACGATCGGATTCCCGGAGCCGGAGATTTTCGGGTTCTTCTATGTCCATCCCGGAAGGGTGGCCAGCGCGGGCATCTTCGTGCCGTCGTGGTTTGAATCGCCGGTGCGGACGGCGTACAGGTATTTGCAGCATTTCATCCAGCACCCGTATCTGTGGCGTTATCTGAAGGGCGGGCGGCTGAGGAGTTGGGGCGCGAAGTCGATTCTCGAGTCCGGGCGCCACGGCGAACCTTACCTTTGCGGCGAAGGGTATGCGCGGATCGGCGAGGGGTCGGGTTCGACGAATGTGTTGACCGGCTCGGGCGTGGACGAGGCATGGCTGACGGGCGTTCAACTGGCCGAAGCCGTGGCCGGGATCTACAAGGAGGATCTGCCGTTCACGAAGGCGAACCTGCAGGCGAAGTATGAGGCGAGGCGGCGGTCGTCGTGGCTGGAAGAGGAAGCCAAGGTGGCCGAACGGGCCAGGAGCGGGTTCCAATCCGGGCTGTTTGCGGGGTTCACGGGCATGGCTCTGGCCGGGTTTACAGGCGGCAAGATGGCCTGGCCGAGGCCCAAACAGGACAAACGGCCGGCAACGCTCGAACAGTTTTACCGGACGCGGCTGTCGCCATCAAAGGTAAGAGAGTTACGGGCGAAGTGCGAGGCCGAAGGAACGGCGTTGCACGACGCGCTGATGGATGAAGCCGGCTGGCCGAAGATCGAGCATGACGGCGAATTGCTGGTGACGCAGCAGGACGCGCTGCTGATGGGCGGCAAGGTGCAGGCGCCATCGGATGCGCCCGACCATGTCGTGATCCGCGAGCCGGAGCTTTGCCTCGACTGCCAGAACCGGCTTTGCATCGAGATCTGTTCCGGAGAGGCGCTGCGGCCGGGTGAGGCCGGCGTGCCGGCGTTCGACCGGGAGAAATGCGTCCACTGCGGCGCTTGTATGTGGAACTGCACGCGGGAGATCGCGCCCGGCGTGTCGAACATCGCCTTTTGCGCCGGCCCCGGCGGCCTGCACTCAGCGGAAAACTGAAGGAGTCTACGTTGCCTTACCAGATCATCGTCTGCGGTGGCCTTGCGCCCGACCCGCTTCAAACTCTTGAGCCCGTCCCGGGCGCGGCATCGCCCGGCCTGAAGAACGAAATGATGCTGCCCGGCGTGCTGGATCCATGGGCATCGCATGCGCTGTATGAAGCCGCGAACTTGGCCAAGCAGCATCCGGGATCGACGGTCCGGTTGGTGAGCCTGGCGCCAAAGGCGAAGTTGCAGCAGGTGCTGATGACGGTGGCGCAGAAACTGCCGTTCGAACTGATGGCGCTCGACGGGGCGAATAACGGCTTCTCGGACGCCAACGAAACCGGCAAGGCGCTGGGCGAGGCGATAGCGAAGCTGGATCCGCCGATGGAGAACCTGCTGGTGTTCGGCGGGTGGGAGTCGGCCACCCGTGGTTCGGGCGCGGTGATGCAGATTGTGGCCGAGCGGCTGGGCATCGCGGATGTCTTCCTGGCGGTAGACGAGATCAAGGTGGAAGAAGGCGGATCGTTCCTGGTGAAAGAGCGCGTTGAAGGCGGCAAGCACATGGTGTCGCGCTGCTCGGCGCCTCCGGCGGTGCTGGCATGGGCGACGGGTAACTTGGCGGAACCTCCGAACCACCCGCAAACGGGCATGGCGAACATGCGCGTCATCATGCCGTCGCTGCAGAAGGCCACGCCCACGGCGGTGGGCAGCGGGATGTCGTTCGCATCGGCGTCGCTGCCGAAGCAGGTGCGGGAGACGCGCATCGTGAAGGACACGTCGGCGGCCGAGATAGCGCGAGAAATCGCCGAGTGGCTGAAGCAGTAGAGGGGGAGGCAATCAGACATGGATAAGATTCTGGTTCTCATTCACACGGTCGAGGGCGGCGCGCTGCCGAACGCGGCGCTGGAGACGCTGGCGGCGGCGCAGTCGCTGGGCGGCGAGGTTGTGACTGGCGTTTTCGGCGAAGGCGCGGGGCCATCGATCGGGTCGCTTGCCGTTGAAGGCGAGGCGTTTGCCCAGGCGCGTTATGCGACCGACGCGGCGGCCTGCGAGGCGCTGATCAAAGCCTCGGGCGCGGCCATCGTACTAGCGCCGCATACCTCGCGTATGGCCAGGGCGCTGCCCGGCGCGGCGGCGAGGTTGGGCGGCGTGGTGGACACGCATGTTGTGGCGGTGAACACGTCGGACGGCGCGGTGGAGGCGTCGCGGTGGTTCTACCGGCAGCGGATCGAAGGGACGTTTTCGCGCGCGGCGCGGCCGTGGGTAGTGCTGATCGAGCCGGGCTCGTATGAACCGGCCGAGGCGGCGCCGGCGGCGGCGGTGACGAAGTTGGAAGTAACGGTTGGGTCAAAGACGCAGATGGTCGGGTTCGAGTCGCCGGAGACAGGCGAGCAGACGATCCGGCCGGATGCCGAGACGCTGTTTGTCGCCGGCGCGGGCTGGACGAAGAAGCAGAAGGACGGCCAGACGCATACGCCCGAAGCGGCGGAACTAATTATGGGCTTCGTACGGGGCGCGAAGTCGTCGCTGGGATCGTCGAAGTCGCTGGTTGATATGGGCAGCGAAGGCCAGTCAGTGCTGCCGTTCCTGACGCACCTGCACCAGATCGGGCAGACCGGATCGACGCCGCGGCACAAGAAGGGACTGGCCACCTGCTGCCACGGTGAAGAGCCCCACGTGGTGGGCTGGCGGTTTGTCCGCGAGCGAAGGGCGGTGAACATGGACGCCAACTGCGGCTGGGCGCGCGGAAAGGCTGATGTCCTCTATGTCGCCGACGCCTTTGAGGTGATGCGGGAGTTAAACAGGTTGCTCGGCTAAGCAAGAGCAGGGAAAGACAGTTCGATTGTTACCGGCCCGGTGCGGTGCGCCGGGCCGGTGCTGTCTCATGATGGAGATGCGGAGAATCATCCCGAGACGGGCTGCCGGACTTGAGAGACGGGATTAACAAGATTTCTCGAATAACCGCCGCCATTGCGGGGTGGGGTTCGGATATGATGGGCGGAGTGAGGCGCGGGTAGAGGCTGCTTCGTTCGTCAATCGTACTCCTCTCCTTCAGCATCATGTTGAGCCTCGGTTCGGCGCCTCACACCCTTCCAGATCCGCCCGCGCGCGGGGCGCGCTACCTGAACAGGTTCTCCCACCATTCGTAGATCGTGGATTTATTCCAGTTGGCGCCGTAGATGTCCATATCGCCGTCACCGTCGATGTCGGCGATCCTCATGCTGTGTGAACCGCCAGTGGAGAGGACCACTTTACGCCATACCGCGCCAGAGCCGGGGTTGAGGTAGATTTTCACTTCGTCGGGGTCGGCGCCCTGCTGCATCTGGGCGGTGGCGATGTCGCCGAGGCCGTCGCCGTTGAAGTCGGCGATGCCGGCGAAGTGGTGGACGGCTTCGACCTTCGGTTCGATGACGCGTTCGCGCCAAGGGCCGGAGCGGGGATTCGCGGGTGGCTCGAAGACGGAGAGGCGGTAGAAGGCGCCGGCCCGTTCCGACGGGGCGAGGACGATGGCGGGTCCTGCGTTCCGTCCGATGCTGCCGGCGGCAGCGAATGTGAAGAGGTAGTCCCACGTTGGCGCGTAGAGGTGGGAGGGCCATGGACGGAGGGCGGGGTCGCCGGTGTTTTCAATCCAGACGCGCTCAATGACAAGGTCGAGGTCGCCGTCGCCGTCGATGTCATGGGAGCAGAGGCCCTCGCCGTTGGTGACCGGGATGGCGGCGTGACTCCAGGCGCCATCGGACTGCTGTTGGAGGAAGTGAATTGAATCGCCGCGGGAGCCAAACGAACCCTGGTTGCGAGCGGCGATGAGTATACGGCGTGCAGGTCCGAAGCGGAGGATCTCGATGTCGTGGAGTTGCATGGCCGAGATCGCGTGGCGCTGCCAGCCGGGGTTTTCGTACCAGGAGAGCGAAGAGGGTTTCTCGCTGATGGCGACGACGTCGAGATCGCCGTCGCCGTCGATGTCGGCGGCTTCGGCGTCGGTGCCGAACGAACCCTCGGTGATTTGGGTCTTGGCCCAGTCGGGGTTTCTGTACCAGACCAGGCCGCCATTGGCGCGGCCTCCGGCGATGAGGTCGATCTTGCCGTCGCCGTTCAGGTCACCGAGTGATTTCAACCAGGGGTCGAGCGGACCCGCTGAGTCGACGATGTGATGGGCGAAACGAGCCTGCCGTGGGGCGGGTGCGCTGCCGGGAAGCGCGAAGAAAATGCCGGCGGCCGTGAAGACGAGCAGGACGCAGAGGTTGTGCATAAGAAAAACGGAGCCCCCTTCCTGGAAGAGAGCTCCGTTGAATTGTACTCCAGTTGTTTCCAGACCGGACTAAAAAACCAGTTTCAAGGCGAACTGGATCTGGCGGGCCGGAGACGACAGGCTGGTGATGGTGCCGAAGGCATTGTTCAGCACGTTGCCTTGGGCGGCGCCGAGGTTGGTGGTGTTGAACATATTGAAGAACTCGGCGCGGAACTCGATGCGGGAGTCTTCCCACGGGAGGCTGAAGTCCTTGTGGGCGCCGCCGTCGAAGTTGAAGATGGCCTCGCTACGGCCCATATTGCGTCCGAGGTTACCGAAGGGCCGGGAGGGGTCGTTCGGAGTGGCGGTGCTGGGGGCGATGATCGCAGCCTTATTGAAGTAGTTCCTCACGCTCTTTTCAGAGGAGTAGAGGCTGCCGCCGAGGTAGTTGGGGCGGTAGGTTGGGGCGGAGGAGACGGAAAACGCGCTGGGGACCGAGTAGTTGAGGTTGATGGGCAACCCACTCACCATTGTGTTGATGCCGGTGAGGCGCCAGCCGCCGAGGACGGCATTGACAAAACCGTTGGCCGACGAGCCCCACTTCCGGCCGCGGCCGAAGGGGATCTCCCAAACCGCGGTGCTGGTGTTGTTGATGGGCTGGTTGTAGCTGCCGAGGCCCTTTTCGTTGGCGATGTCGCGGTAGTTGACGCGCGAGTTGTCGCCGTTGGCCGATTCCAAATGGCCTGCGGCGTTATCGATGACCTTGGACCACGTGAAGCTGTTGAGCAGGTAGAGGCCGCTGGAGTAGCGGCGTTCGAGTTTCATCTGGAGACCGTGGTAGTCGGAGAAGCCCCCGCCCCAGGAGATCTGGATGTAGTCGAAGCCCTTGATGGGCCGGCGCTGGGCGAGGGCGATGTTCTGCCCCGGAAGATTCGGCACGGCCTGGTTGTAGTCGCCGAGGCTCATGAGGCCGCGCGAGCGGTTGCCAACATAGCCGATGTCAAACAACAGGTCCTTGACGAGTTCGCGCTGGATTGTAAAGTGCCAGCTGTCGACGCGGCTGGTGCGGTAGTCGGCCGGGGTGTAATTGGTGCGAGTGGTTGCAGTGGAGAAGTTCGCTGGGCTGACCAGGCCGCTGGGGTAGCCCATCTGGGTGGGGCGGAAGCAGCCGGTGTAGTTGTTACCTATGCACAGCGGCTGTGAAGGCACCTGATTGATGGTCAGGTTGACGATGTGGGGGCCGTTGTATCCGAGCAGGTTTTCGCCGCCGAGCCGATTGAAATGGACGTAGCTCATGCCGTAGCCGCCGCGCAGGACGGTGCGGGGGGTGAGCGTGTAAGCCACGCCGATGCGGGGGGCGAAGTTGTTCTTGTCGGGGCGGACGAGAGCGCGCTCATAGATGCCGCCGCTGGAGGCCTGTATGAGCGTGACGGCCGCCGGGTCGAAATTGGAGATGCGGTTCTCGGATTCCCACTGCGGGGTGGCGAACTCATAGCGGACGCCGAGGTTGAGCGTGAGTTTGGAGTTCACCTTCCAGTCGTCCTGGAAGTAAAGGAAGTGCATGCGCTGGCGGTAGTTGAGCACGATCTCGTTGTTAAGGCTGTAGCTGGAGCGCAAGCCGAGGAGGAAGTCGGAGAGGTTGTAAAGGTTGTTGCTGGAAGAGCCGGTGGGCCGGGTGAACTGGCCGCTGTAGTTGTCCTGGCCGTATTGTGGATTGAAGTCGAAAATGTCGGTGTTGATGGCCTGATACTCGTAGCCGGTCTTCCAGATGTGCCGGCCGGAGATCTTCGAGTAATTCAACTTGGGGTTGAAGGAGGTGGGGTTCTGGAACTGGGGGTTGGAGGACTGGCGACCGAGGGCGGAGAAGCCGCCGATTGACTGGGCGGTGAGGCCGCCGCCGATGACGGGCGAGTCAGGAAGTCCACTGATGCCGTATTCCTGGGCCATGTTGGGGCGTTCGGAGCCGAGCGCGGACTTGCCGCCCTCGAAGATGCTGTAGCCCAGGCGGAAATCGAGGACGGAGGTGGGCGTAGCGTTGTAGTTGAAACCGGCGGTGAACTGCTTGTTCAAGACGCGCACGTTACCGTTGGCGTTGCCGCCGGAGGGTCCGGGGATGACGTAATTTTCGGTGCGGTTCATCAGGCGGTGGCTGTAACGGCCGAAGACGTTTAACTTGCTGGTGACGTAGTAGTCGTAGCGGACGTCGCCCTTGTCGTCGACGGTGGGCGTGGGGGTGAGGTAATCCCAGTTGTTCGAGGGTGCGACGCCGACGTTGCTCGAACGAATCGGAGCGGGCAGGTCGCCGAGGACCTTTTTAGCAAAGGGGGTAATGGCGCTCTGAGGGATGACGCCGTCGGTATAGACGTCGCCGGTGAGCGGATTACGGACGGGGATGCCGAGGTTGCCCTGGCGCTGGTTGACGGTCGGCATGCTGGCGAACTGGAGGGCGCGAACAACATTGCGGAAGCCTTCGTAGTTGGCGAAGAAGAACATCTTGTCACGCTTGATGGGTCCGCCGAGAGCGGCGCCGAACTGATTCTGCACCAGAACGGGCTTGACGCCGGTGGACGGGCGGAAGAAACCGACTGCGTTGAGTTTGGTATTCCGGAGGAACTCCCAGGCCGAGCCGTGGAACTGGTTGGTGCCGCCGCGGACGCTGGCGTTAATGACGGCGCCGCCGGCGCGGCCGTATTCGGCGGAGAAGTTATTGGTCTGGACCTTGAATTCGGCGACGGCGTCGGGGTTCAACTGGACGATCTGGTTCGAGAAGCCCTGGTTGGAGGTGCCGTAGGCGTTGTTGTCGACTCCGTCAAGCATGAAGTTGTTGAGCGAGCTGCGCAGGCCATTGACGTTGAACGAAGCGTCGCGGCTATTGGAGATATTGGACTTGCGCACGCCCGGCGACAGCAGGGCGAGGTCGGCGTAGGCGCGGCCGTTGAGAGGCAGGTTGACGATCTGGGCGCGGCCGACGACCTGGCCGCGGTCGCTGGAGTCGGTTTCCAGCAGGCGGACCGAATCGCTGACGGTGACACTTTCGGAGACTTCGCCTACCTGGAGTGTGATGTTGACGCGCTGGCGGGCGCTGACGGTGAGGGTGAAGTCGAGCGAGGAGGTCTGTTTGAAGCCGCCGGACTCGGCGGTGACCTTGTAACTGCCGATGCGCTGGTTGAGGAACTGGTAGTTGCCGCTTTCATCGGTGGTCTGGGTGACTGCGACGCCGGTTTGGACATTCAGAAGAGTGACCTTGGCATTGGGGACCGCGGCTCCGGTGGGGTCGGAAACGGTTCCGAGGACCGTGGCAGTGTCGTACTGCGCGTGGAGAAGCGTCCCTGTGAACAAAGCGAGAGCAACGAGGTATCTCAGCATTGCTACACGTTACCAGCGAAGCGCCACGGCATCAAGCGAACATTGTGTTAACGTGTGCAATCGGTTGTTTCTAAAGGAAAAATTTCTTTCACCAAACGTCCTGGAGCCCGTTACATGTTCATTTCATTGGCGTTACCAGTTGGTGAGCGAGCCGTCGGGGCGGCGGAACTGCGGCACGGGTTGGGCGGCTTTGTTGGCCTCGGCGAGAAGCTTGAGGCCGGCCGGATTGAGCGTGACGCCGAGGCCGGGGCGCGCGTTGGGCCAGAGCTTGCCGTTGCGGAAGTCGAACGAATCTGAAAGGTAGTTCGCCGGCAGGGGCCCGTTGCCGCGCATCTCCATGAGAACGGGTCCGGAAAAGACGGAGCAGCAGTGGACAAGGGCGGCCTCTGAGACGGGTCCGGTGAAATGGGGGACGAGGCCGACGTAATGGGTTTCGCAGATGGCGGCGTGTTTTACGAATTCGGTGATGCCGCCGCAGTTGGGCAGCGAAACGCGGGAGTAGTCGATGAGTCGGCTCTCGATGAGTTCGTTGATATCCCAGCGGTCGCCGAATTGCTCGCCGACGGCGATGGGGACCTTGACGAACGGGCGGAGTTGCTTGTAGACGCTGGGGTTCTCGCTGCGGACGAGGTCCTCGACGAAGTAGGGTTCGAGGGGTTCGATGAGGGAGGAGAGGCGGATGGCGTCGGGTAGGTCGAGGCGGGTGTGGTAATCGATGGCCCAATCGCCGTCGCCAACGCCGGCGCGAGTCTCGACGCTGTTCTGGTGAGTGCGGCGCACGATCTGCTGGGAGACGAAGGGCTGGACGTTTTTCTGCGCATCGCGCGGGGGATCGGCGACCGAGATGCGGATGGCGCGGAAGCCGGCCTGGATGCAGGCGGCGGCGGTGTCGCGGGGGTTGCCCTTGGAGGGGAAGCCGGTGGAGTAGGTTTCGACGTGGTCGCGGGCGAGTCCGCCGAGCAATTCATACACGGGGACGCCGAGGGCCTTGCCCTTGATGTCCCAGAGGGCCATGTCGAGGGCGCCGAGGGCGTGAAGTTTCTCGCGGCCGGCGGGGTAGAAGGCGCCGCGGTACATGAGTTGCCAGAGGGCGTCGATGCGGGAGGGGTCCTTGCCGATGAGGTGGACGGCGCAGTCGTGAATGAGGTCGGCAGTGCCGCCCTCGCCGATGCCGGTGATGCCGGCGTCGGTTTCGACGGTGACGATATGGTGGCTCTGGTTGATGATGGGGCGGGTGATGGGGGATTCGAACAGCCGGATACGGGTGATCTTCATTTTCCGCAGTTCGGCGGCGGCGCGGCGGGCCAGGGGCCAGGCGCCGAGAGCGAAGGCGGCAAGACCGGAACGAAGCAGAGTTCGACGGAACATGCGCCCGATTGTACAGGAGGCCAGGACGGGGACGTAGGGGGAAGCGAATCGGGCAGTTGACAGAAGGCGGCAGACACCTACAATAGAGGGAATGCGCGGAGCGCCACCCAATGTCAGGGGCGTGGCAAAGAGGCTTCGGCATGAGGGACAATAAGAGCTTGTCCCCTGGGACGGAAATGGGCCGGTCATAAGAATGGAAGTGGCCGGCTTTGACGAGTATGAAGAAAGCGACTAAACAGGCAGACACGAAAACGGCGGCGGCCAAAGCGCCCGCGCCACTCGACGCGAAAGGGCAGACCGATCTCTTCGTGAGCGCGATGAAGCACTTCACGAAGGGCGAGTATGCGGAGGCGAAGCCGATCTTCGCCAGGGCGGGCGAAGGTCCGCAACTCTCGGTCTGCGAGTCTGCCCGGATGTACTCGAAGATCTGCGACCAGAGGCTGGACCAGTCCAAGCCGGACCTTAGGACGGCGGAAGATCATTATAACTACGGCGTGGCGATGATCAACGGCCGGCGGTTTTCCGAGGCGCTTGTGCACTTGCTGAAGGCGCTCGCGATGGGTGACGGGGCGCATGTTCGGTATGCGCTGGCGCTGGCCAGCGGGATGGAAGGCGACATGCCGGGCGCGGTGGCGCACCTGCAGCGTGCGGTGGATCTGGATCCGTCGATCCGGGCGTTTGCGCGCACGGACGCCGATTTCCAGCCGCTGCTGAGGGATCCAATTATCGGCCAAGTGCTCCACGGCGAGCGGTGAAGCTCAAATGAGCGCCGAAGGAGTCAAAGGCGCGGAACTGGACCTGAGGGCGAGGTCCCCGCTGAGGATCGTCTCAATCGGCGGCGGGACGGGGCTATCAACGCTGCTGAAAGGGCTGAAACGCTACTCGCACGTCAATGCGCAACTGCCGTCGCCGCACCCGCTGGCGGACCTGACGGCGGTGGTGACGGTGACCGACGACGGCGGCAGTTCGGGCCGTCTGCGGCGCGAATTCGGCGTGCTGCCGCCCGGCGACATCCGCAACTGCATGGTGGCGCTGGCCGAGGATGAGGGGTTGCTGACGCGGCTGTTCAGCTTCCGCTTCGACGCGGGGCACGGGTTGCGCGGCCACAATTTCGGCAACCTGTTTCTTACGGCGATGAGCCAGGTGACGGGCGATTTCGGCCAGGCGGTGAGATTCAGTTCCGAGGTGCTGGCGATCGCCGGGAAGATCTACCCTTCGACGGCGTCGAGGGTGACGCTGCGGGCGCATCTGGAAGACGGAAAGGTGTTGGATGGCGAGACGCGGATCAGCAGGAGCGCGGCGAGGATCCGGAGGATTGAACTGGCGCCGGGCGACTGCCGCCCGCTGAAGGAGACGCTGAAGGCGATCGGCGAGGCGGACCTGCTCACGATGGGTCCGGGATCGCTGTTCACCAGCGTTGTGCCGAACCTGCTGGTGAAAGGCATACCGCAGGCGATCCGGCGTTCGCAGGCGCTGAAAGTATGCTTCATCAACCTGATGTCGCAGCCGGGCGAGACGACGGGGCTGACGGCGTCGGATCACGTGAAGGCGATCTGCGAGCACGCCGGCATGAGGCTTGTGGACGTGGCCGTGGTCAACAACGAACCGGTGGCGGCGCCGGCGCGCCGGCGGTATGCGAGACAGTCCGCGGCTCCGGTGGAAAATGACATCGAGGCGATCCGGGAGATGGGCGTCGAGGTGGTAATCGCCCCGCTGGTGGAACCCGGCGAGAAGATCAGGCACGATCCGGAGGCGGCCGCGCTGGTGGCGCTGCAACTGGCGAAGAAGGGGCGGCGAGCGCGGTTGAGGCGGCGAAGGGGCGGCGCGTCCTGAGACAATAGGGCTCATGGACGACGTATCGGTAATCATCCTGGCCGCCGGGTACGGGACCCGCATGAAGTCGAAGCTGGCGAAGGTGCTGCATCATGTGGGCGGCGCTCCGCTAATCGAGCACGTAATCCGGGCCGCGATGGAAATTGCGCCGCCGGAGAGGATCACGGCGGTGGTGGGGCACCAGAGCGAGAAGGTGCGCGAGACGGTGGGCCACCTGGGGATTCACTTCCAGATCCAGGAAGAGCAATTGGGCACCGGGCACGCCGTGCTGGTGTGCCGGGACCTGCCGCATCACGCCACGGGCAAAGTGGTGGTGATGTACGGCGACTGCCCGCTGCTGCGGGGCGAGACGTTGTCGGCGCTGGTGGCGCGGCACCGTGAGGTAGGCGTGGCGGCGGCGACGCTGGTGACCGTAACGCTCGAAAACCCGCGCGGCTACGGGCGCATCTTCCGCGAAGACGGCTTCGTGGCTCGTGTCGTCGAAGAGAAGGCGGCGACGGCGGAAGAGAAACTGGTGCGGGAGTTGAACTCGGGCATCTACTGTTTCGAGGCCGAGCCGTTGTGGCCGCATCTGGCGTCAATCAAGCCGAACCCGGCGTCCGGCGAGATTTACCTGACCGACATGGTGGAGACGCTGCGGGCATCTGGATTGAAGACGGCGCCGTTCGAGGTGCCGGACCCGTCCGAGACGGTCGGCATCAACAACAGAGTGGAACTGGCCGAGGTTGACGGCATGTTGCGGAAACGCAAGGCCAACGCGCTGATGACGGCGGGCGTGACGATTGAGCGGCCGGAGACGGTTTCGATTGACACATGGGTGGAGGTGGGACCGGACACCATCGTTGAGACGGGCGTTCAGTTGAGGGGCCGGACGGTGGTGGGCTCGGATTGCCGGGTGGGCAGCCATTCGATTCTGGAGGACGTGATCCTGGGCGGCGGGGCCGTGGTCCACCCGTTCAGCTTCGTTCGGGCCGCGACCATCGAGAGCGAGGCATCAGTGGGTCCGTTTGCGCGGATTCGGGCGGGCGTGGTGGTGGAGAGCGGAGCGCAAGTGGGCAACTTCGTCGAACTAAAGAAGACGCGTCTGGGCAAGGGCTCGAAAGCGATGCACCTGACGTATCTTGGCGATTCGACGATCGGCGAAAACGTCAACATCGGCGCAGGCACTATCACCTGCAATTACGACGGCAAGAAAAAGCACCCGACATTGATCGGCGCCGGCGCGTTCGTGGGCAGCCATTCGACCCTTGTGGCGCCGGTGGAGGTGGGCGAGGGGGCGTATGTCGCCGCTGGGAGCGTCATCACAGAGAAGGTGCCCGAAGATGCTCTGGCGCTGGGAAGGTCAAGGCAGACGGTGAAGGACGGCTGGGCGAAGCGGCGGCGGGAAGGGCGGAAAGAGTAGCCGCTAGAGCACCAGGATGGGGTGATAGAGGTTCGGCAGGACGATCTCGCCGATGGCGACGAGACCACCATCGCGCGTGACGGCTTTGACGTAGCGGGCATCACCGCGTGCGCGAAAGGGGCTGACACGGAAGTCGCGGCCGTTGCGAATCTGGGCCTCGGTGAGGGTGTCGACAATCTCCAAAGGGAATTCGGGCAGAAGGCGGGCGGCGGGCACCAGGGCTTCCTCGATCCGCGATTCGGCGGCCAGGGCTTGAAGTTCGTCGATGGTACGGGCGGTAGAGAGGTCGAACGCACCGGACTGAGTTCGCCGGAGTTCAGCCAGATGGGCGCCACAACCGAGCGCCTGGCCCGCGTCGTGGGCGATGGAACGCAGATATGTGCCGGCCGAACAGTGGACGCGGATTCTGGCGTCACGGCCGTCGAGGGCGAGAAGGTCGAGCGAGTGGACTGTGACTTCGACTGCTTTCAGTTCGACCTGGATATTCTTGCGGGCGAGATCGTAGGCTTTCCGTCCGTCGATCTTTTTGGCTGAGACTTGCGGCGGCGTTTGAAGGAAGGCGCCCCTGAAACGGTCGAGGATGGGGAGCAGGGCATCGAGGGCGACGGCTGGATTCAAGTCCGGGCCGGAGGGCTCGCCGGCGGCGTCGTAGGTGTTGGTGGAGAAGCCGAAGCGGATGACGCCTTCATAGGTCTTGTCGTTGCGGGTAAAAAACTGGGCGAGGCGGGTGGCGCGTCCCAGTAGAAGCGGAAGGACGCCGGTGGCCATGGGATCGAGAGTGCCCAGGTGGCCGATCTTCTTCATGCCGGCGAGGCGGCGCATCTTGCCGACCACGTCATGCGAGGTCCAGTCCTGGGGCTTGTCAACGACAATCAATCCGTTCATTCGCGCGTCAAAGAGCCTTTCAACAGCTTCAGCCTTCTCATTGTAACCGGGGCGCTGGCTGTGCCCGGAAGCTAAACTGGATGGAGGTGGAGAGCGAAAAACAGATCTTCGGGGGAGAACGCATGACAACGCAACGGCTGGCCTCCTATGCGCTGCCCTACGCCTGGTTGATCGCGCTGGCTGTGGCGTTTCTGCTGGGAACGTCGGCGCTGCAGGTGGCCGGACCCCTGCTGACCAAGATTGCGATCGACAAGTATCTGTCGCCGGCGCCGGGTTCGGTGCTGCCGTGGCTGGAAGCCAGGCTGGCGCAAGCCCCGGCTGAGGGACTGTTCCAAATCTGCATGATCTACCTGGTTTTGCTGCTGGCCGGCCTAATCTTCGACTTCTGCCAGCAGTTTGTCATGCAATGGGTGGGGCAGAAGGCGATGCTGGACGTGCGGCGGGACGCCATGTCGCGTCTACAGCAACTCGAACTCGCTTACTACGACCGCAATCCGGTGGGACGTCTGGTGACAAGGGTGACATCGGACGTGGATGCGTTGAACGAGATGTTCGCGTCGGGCATTGTGACGATGCTGGGCGACGTGCTGGTGCTGGTGTTCATCCTGGCCACGATGCTGTCGCTGAGTCCGAAGCTGACGCTGATGCTGCTGGTGGTGGCGCCGGTGGTGGTGATGGCGACTGTGGTGTTCCGCAGGACAGTGCAGGCGGCGAACCGGCGGATCAGGACGGCGGTGGCCAAGATCAACTCGTTCCTGCAGGAGCATGTGGCGGGAATGAGCGTTTTGCAGCTCTTCAACCGCGAACCGCGGGGCCGCGAGCAGTTCGACGAAGTGAACCGCGAGCATATGGTGGCGTATAAGGACGCCATCCACGCCTACGGGTGGTTCTACCCGGTGGTGGAGTTCGCCTCGGTGCTGGCGTTCGCCGGACTGCTGGCCTGGGGCGGCTACCAGGTGCGCAACGAAAGCCTGTCGCTGGGCGTGATGGTGGCGTTTTTCCAGTACGGGATGCGCATCTTCCGTCCGATTCAGGATCTCAGCGAAAAGTACAACATCCTGCAGGCGGCCACGACGGCGGCGGAGAGAATTTTCGAACTGTTGGACACCGAGCCGAAGATCGTCGCGCCGGCCAGGCCCAAGCCGTTCCCGGAAGGATCGAAGCGGGTTGAGTTCGACCATGTCTGGTTCGCCTATAAGGACGAGGACTGGGTGCTGCGCGATGTCAGCTTCACGATCAAACCAGGCGAGACGGTGGCGGCGGTGGGCCACACCGGCGCGGGCAAGACGACGCTGGCCAGCCTACTGCTGCGGTTCTACGACATCCAGCGGGGCGCGATCCGCGTGGGTGGTGTGGACATCCGCGAACTCGACCCGAAGGACCTGCGGCGGCATTTCGGCGTGGTCCTGCAAGACCCGCACCTGTTCACCGGGACGATCGGCGGCAACATCCGGCTGGGGACGCCTGAGATCAGCGACGAGAACGTGGAGCGGGCGGCCGGGCAGGTGAACCTGCTGAACTTTGTGCGCAGTCTGCCAAAAGGGTTCGCCCATGAAGTGAAGGAAAGGGGCGCGGGGCTTTCAACGGGGCAGAAGCAGTTGATCAGCTTTGCCCGGGCACTGGCGCACAATCCTCAGTTCCTGATCCTGGACGAGGCGACGTCCAGCGTCGATACCGAGACCGAGATGATGGTCCGAGCGGCGATGGACCGGTTGGTGGAGGGACGCACGTCGCTGGTGATCGCCCACCGGTTATCGACGATCCAACGGGCCGACCGCATCCTGGTGCTGCACAAGGGCGGGTTGCGGGAGAGCGGTAGCCATCAGGAACTGCTGGCCATGCGGGGCATCTACTGGAAGCTCTACCAGCTCCAATACCAGGATCAGGAACTGGCGCGCTGAGCGCGATCGAGTCCGCGGCGGGCGGCATCGGGGAGGCGGTCGATCCTCGCGGCCATCGGCACATAAGACGCCCGGCCGGACTCTACCGGTGGCCCGAGAGCGGCGAAGCCCATCCGCTCATACATGCTCACCCGTGTTGAAACGCCCGAGATGAGCATGGTGCGCACGCCGGCGGCGGAGACATCTTTCATCAGGCGGCCGATGAGTCCGGCCATCACCAGGCCGTTGCGATGCTCGGGTTCGATAGCCAGCAGCCTGATCTCGACACGCGGCTCGGGCCAGGCGTCGAGAACGGAGAGATCCGCCAAGCGCGATTCGACGCTGAACGGACGGTCGCGCATGGCGCAGATCATCCCGACCACATCATCGCCAAGCAGAGCGAGGAAGTAACGGGCCCGGCCCTCGAAGCGGTCTTCGAGCAATCCGCCGGGCTGGACGGCGTGCTGTCCAAGTTCCTCGGCGAAGGTGCGGTGATTGAGGCGGCGGATGGCGTTGAAGTCGTCGGGCGAGGCCTCGCGGAAGGTGTATTTCACAGCATCGCCTCGGAAATGCGGGCGCTCAATGCCGCATCCTTCACAGTTACCCTGAGCCAGCGGCCTGCCAGCGGGCCGTCACCGAACTCGCGGACGTAGATGCCATCTTCGCGCAGGCGGCAAGCCAGCTCAGCAGCATTTGGCGGACGGATGAGAAAGAAATTCGCCTGCGAGGGCATCGGGTTGAGCGGCGCGAGACGGGCGCGAAAATCCTCGCGCAGGAGGCGGGTTTCCGAGTGGCGGGCGGTGTAGTAATCGGGGTCGCGCAGAGCCTCCATGGCGGCGGCCTGAGCCAACAGCCCGACTGGCCACGGGGGCAGCCAAGGCCGCAAGCCATCGGCAACTTCGGGGGAGGCAACCAGGTAAGCGACACGCGCTCCACTCAAGGCGTAGACCTTCGACATCGACTTGATGACGATGAGGTTCCGCCGCAGTGCGGCTTCGGTTTCCAGAGATTCGGCCGGGCCGGCGTAATCGATGTAGGTTTCGTCGACTACGAACCGGGTCGGCGGGGGTGTCGAGTCAATCAGGTCGAGCATCGCCTGCCGGTCCCACAGCCCGCCGGTGGGGTTGCTGGGATTGACCAGCAAGACGGCGTCCGGGCGCAGGCGGCGGATGTCGTCGGCGAGGTGGTGGAGGTTGAGTTCGAAGCCGTCGTCTTCGCGCAGTGAATGCCGGTGGATTTGGGCGCCGAGCAGCGTGCCGGCGATGTGCTCGTATTCCGAGTACATCGGATCGAGCAGCAGGACGCCCGCGCCGGGCGCGATGATGCGGGGCAGGCAGCCGAACAGCAGAGCCGACGAACCGCCGCCTGCGAGGATCGAGGATTCGGGCACTCCGCGCCAGAGCGCGACCTCGGCGACGAGACCCTCCGCGTGGTTGGGCGGCGATGTGCGAAGCAGGAACGGCAGATTCGCCTGGAGGAAATCGAGGACGCGGGGCGAGGGGTCAAACCAGGCGTCGAGGACGTCAGCGCTGATGACGCCCGCGGATCGCTCCAGTTGCCTCAGGTCAACGCCGATCGCCTCAAAGAAAGCGCCGCCGTGAAACGCCCCGGATCTCAAATCGAGTTCCCCGCCTCACGCGCGGCGCGCTGGACATCGACGCGCATCAGGAGGAACAGCCCGGCCGCGAAAAAGACGACCTGGGAGAGGATGCCGAGTTGATAGCTGCCGGTGAGTTGAAGAGTGAGCGAGAACAGCAGAGGGGCAAGCCAGCTTGTGCCCTTGTCGCTGATCTCATAGAGGGAGAAGTACTCGGCCTCTCTCCCCTTCGGGATCATGAGCGAGAACAGTGACCGGCTGAGCGCCTGGCTGCCGCCCATGATGAGCGCAACCAATGCAGCGGCGATGAAGAAATGGGCCGTGGTCTTCACGAAGAACACGCCGAGCATGAGCAGGATCCAGGCGACCAGGGCGAGTTCGACAGTTCGTTTGGCGGAGATGCGCTTGGCGATCTCGTTCATACCCATGGCGCCGGCGACGGCGACAAACTGGACCATAAGGATGGCCAGGGTGAGTTGGGCCATGGGAATTTTAAGGTAGTCGCTGCCGAACTGGCCCGAGAGGGTGATGACGGCCTGGATGGCATCGTTATAGAGCAGGTAGGCGACGAGGAACAGCAACGCATGGGGGTAAGCGCGGAGGGAGCGCAGGGTTGTCCAGAGTTGGAGAAACCCCTCCGAAAGCGCGCCGTGGCCGGTGTGGGCCGGGATGGCGACGCGAGGATTTCGCAGCCCGAGCATGGGGATGGCTGAAAACAGCGCCCACCAGATGCCGGCCGAAGCGAGGCTGATGCGGACGGCGAGTCCCTCGCCGAGGCCCCAGGCTTCAGCGTTCTTGTAGAGCACGAGGTTGAGGCCGAGCAGGATTCCGCCACCGAGATAGCCGAAGCCCCAGCCGCGGGAGCTGACCGTGTCGCGCTCCTGTTCGGTGGAGATGCTGGGCAGGAAGGCGTTGTAGATGACGATGGAGGCGCCGAAGGCGAGGTTGGCGACCAGGAATATCGCGCCGCCTAGCAGGTATCGTGCGCCGTCGAGCCAGAACATGGCCATGGTGGCGGCAGCGCCGATGTAGGCAAACAGGCCGAGAAGCTGTTTCTTGTGCCGGCTGCGGTCAGCCAGTGCGCCGGCGACGGGCAGGCAGAAGACCTGCGAGAGAACAGAGAGCGAGATCAGGTAGCCCCAGTATGAGCGGGCATCGACGGGAATGCCGAGCGGGTAGATGAAACCGCTTGGATCGGCGCCGGCCTTTGCAAGGACGGTGAGCCAGGGACCCAGGAAGAGGGTGACGACAGTCGAGGCAAAAGCCGAGTTGGCGAAGTCGTAGAAGTACCAGGAGCGCTGCTGGCGGATCAGGCTATTGTCTGGCAAGTATTTCCTCCGCGAGCTTCTGGATGGTGGGATAGTCCTTCTTGCCGTTGCCCAGCAGAGGGAGCTTGGGGATGGAGAGGATGCGGCGCGGGATGGCTAGCTCAGGCGCACCGAGGTCTCGGGCCGATTGCTGGAGTTGCTCACGGCGGAGTTCGGCGTCCTGGGTGAGAAGGACGATCATCTCCCCGCGGGCGGGGTCCGGGCGGCTGATGGCGGCGTGCACCGAGGCGGGCGACGCTGCTTCTGCGAGCTTCTCGACGACTTCAAGCGAGACCATTTCGCCGGCGACTTTGGCGAAACGCTTGACGCGTCCCTTGAGAATAAGGAAACCGTCTTCGTCGATGGCGGCGAGGTCGCCGGTCGAGTACCAGCCATCGCCGAAGATGGACGACGGCGGTTCGAGGACGCCTGGATTGGTGTCGCGAAGGTAGCCCGACATCACATTGGGTCCGCGAACATGGAGCAGGCCGGCATCGTCGATTCCCGGGACGGCTTCGAAGCGGTAGTCGATGCCGGGCAGCAGTTCGCCGACGGACCCGGACCTGGCGCGCATGGGCGTATTGACGGCGATGACGGGGGAACACTCAGTCGCGCCGTAGCCTTCGAGGACGCGGGCGCCAAACTTCTCGTTGTAGAGGTCGCGGATCTCGGCGGTCAGTTTCTCGGCGCCGGCCATGAGGAAGCGGACCTTACGCAGGTCATAAGGATGAGCGCGACGGGCGTAGTTCTTGAGGAATGTGGGCGTGGCGAACATGACCGTGCAGTCGCGGTCGTAGAACATCTCCGGCACGACGGCGTAGTGCAGCGGTGAGGGGTAAAGGAATGCGGGAATGCCGTTGAGAATGGGCAGCAGGAAGCCGGCGGTGAGTCCGAAGCTGTGGAAGACGGGCATCGCCGACATGAAGCGGTCAGACGGTCCGACATCGACCACCGAGAGGCATTGCCGGACGTTGGCCAGCATGGCGCGGTTGCTGAGAACGACGCCCTTGGGCTTGCCCTCCGAGCCTGAGGTAAAGAGGATGGCGGCCGGGTCTTCGGGCTTGGACTGGAGAGTGGCTCGGCGTGGCGATCGCAGCGCGAAGAGGATCAACCAGAGTTTGTCGGCGAGCGTGAGTTGGGCTCGGAGGTCTTCGAGCAGGACGATCTTGACACCGGCGAGCTGGTCGATGAGCGGTTGGAGTTTGGCGCGCTCGATGAAGGCGCGGGAGGTGAAGATGGTGCTGATTCGAGCGGCTTTGCAGGCGCTTTGGACGCCGCCGGCGCCGGCAGTGAAGTTGATGAAGGCCGGGATGCGGCGGATTCCGAGAAGTCCGAAGTAGAGCGCGAGGGTGCCGGCTGCATTCGGCATGAGGACTCCGACGGTCTCGTTTTCACTGGTCAGGCGCGAGGTGAGCAGGCCCAGCGCGAGCGAGGCGCGCAGGAGGAGGCCGTAGGTCATCTCGGTCCCGGAGGCGTCTTCGACCATGATGCGCTTGCGGTCGTGGAGTTCGACGGCGCGGAGGAATTCCTGGTGGATGGTTGAGGGCGGGAAGGAGTCGAGCATGAGGCGCTGCATGAGGCGGCGCATCTCTTCGCTCGCCTTGCGGCGCCGCAACTTGCCCGTAGGGGCATCAGGCATCGCTATGGTGCTGCCGGAGTGGAAGACCATGCGAATGCGAGGAAACAGCCGGAGCGGGAACGGCGGCCGCATCCGGCTGAAACCGCGTGCGTGAACCGCGCCGTCGATCCAAACCGGCGCGATCGTGGCCCCGGACTTGGCTGCCAGGAAGGCAGGTCCGTCGTAGACTTTCATGAGGCCACCTGTGACGGTGACGCGGCCTTCTGGGAAGATAATCACGGGGCGGCCGGATTCGATGGCCTCGACAATCAACTTCATCGCCATGGGGCGGAGGGTATCAAGGACAACATGGTCGACGTGTTTGAGCAGGGCGCGGAAAGCGGGCTGGCGCAGAACTTGGGTGTGAACCACCCAAAGCGGGCTGTCGGGCAGGGTGGCCCACAGCAGGACAGCGTCGAGGAAAGACTGATGATTGGCGATGTAGAGGAGTTTTGCCGCACGCGGCGGGGCGCCCTCGACGCGGAGCCGGTACAGTGTTCTGAGCAGGAAGCGGATAATGTGTCGGAGCATCCCGTTTGAGCGGCCCGAGGCCTTAGGACACAGTGTACGACAGGGGCCCGGAGATTTGACATCAGGGCCGCTGATTCGCTACAACAAGAAAGACGCACTGCTCCTGAGTAGCTCAATGGTAGAGCATCCGGCTGTTAACCGGAGGGTTGTAGGTTCGAGTCCTACCTCAGGAGCCAATTCTTTGTCTCCAACTAACCTGCGCCGCTAAAGAGCCAGATAGAATTGGTTCACCCGTTCCTTGATCTGATCCCGTATCCGGCGGAACGAATCGAGCCGGATCTCTTCGTCTCCTTCGACTGCGGCCGGATCCTCGAAACTCCAATGGATCCGCTCAGCAGGGCAGTGGATGACCGGGCAACTCTCTTTCGCGTTGTCACACACAGTGAAGATGTAGGCGAACTCGCCGCCGAGGAACTCTTCCACCGACTTCGACCAATGCCCGGAGATGTCGATTCCGAGTTCGGCCATCACGGCAATGGCTTCCGGTCTGACTACGCTCGGCCGGGTTCCGGCGCTGTGAACTTCGAACCGGTCGCCGAGAGAACGGCGGAGGAGTCCCTCCGCCATCTGGCTGCGTGCCGAATTGCCGGTGCAAAGCACCAGGATCGCGGGCTTCACAGGGTGGGCTTCCTTGCACGGATGAACGCGCTCATGAACTTGCCGTCCACCACGGGCGCAACGGCGTCGACATCGATGCCCTCGGCGGTGAGAAATTCGCGGGCATCCTCGATACTGTAGATCCGCGTCGGCTCCAAGTCAACGTCAACGAAGCCGGCACGCGCGAGTTTGCCCGAGTACTCGCGCTCTTCCAGGGCGCCGGCAATGCAACCGACCCAGAGTTCGACATTGCGCCGGACTTCAGCCGGCACTTCGCCGCGAACCACGACATCGGAAACCGCAAAGCGCCCGCCCGGCTTCAACACGCGGAATGCTTCGCTTAGCACGCGGTCCTTGTCGGCGGAAAGGTTGATCACACAGTTCGAAATGATGACGTCCACCGAGGCGTCCGGCAGGGGCATGTTCTCGATCTCGCCTTTGAGGAATTCGACGTTCTCGACGCCGGCCTTGCGCTGGTTATCTCGGGCCAGGGCGAGCATCTCGTCCGTCATGTCCAGACCATACGCTTTCCCCGTGGGTCCGACCCGCTTGGCCGACAGCAGGACATCGATCCCGCCACCGCTGCCCAGGTCAAGCACCACCTCGCCGGGCTTCAATTCCGCCAGTGCGGTCGGGTTGCCGCACCCGAGCGATGCCAGCACGGCGGTCTCCGGCAGTTCGCTCTTCTGGACCGCATCGTACAGCCCCGAGGTGATGGGATCCACCGTTTCGCCGCCGCAGCAGGACGTTGCCGAGGGCGCTGTCCCGCAGCACGCACTTCCTTCACCCGCGACCACCCGCAATGCGGCCTGGCCGTACTTCTCCTTGACTACCTGTCTGACGTCTTGTTCGCTCATTTGGATCTCTCTTTCTTTCGTGAGTAGTCACTTCTGCCAACTGTTTCGCTCAGCCTGCGCCCCGGTCCGGCACGCGGGCTGACGTTGATTCAATGGCCAGGCACACCCGTACCCGGGGCCTCGCGCATTGCGGGTTTTGACAACACTGCTTACTTGCAGACCTGAACGATATCTTCCGGCTTAAGCACTTTGTTTCGTGTGCAGCACTCGGCGTACAGGAACGTCAGCAACTCGCGCAAGACGCCGGTGTTTGCGCTGTACCAGAGAAAAGTGCCGTCGCGGCGAACCGATACCAGTTCCTCGTTCTTCAACTTCTCAAGGTGATGGGAGAGCGTGGAAGCGGGAATCCCTAGTTCCGTCTGGATGTCGCCGACAATCAACCCGTCAGGATGCGCACTCAGCAGCAAGCGGACGATCCGCAGGCGCGGCTCAGTGCCCATTGCGGCAAGCATGTCGGCGAACCGGGCGGTCTGGCTCAGATCAACTTCACTCATATTTCGATATTACTCGAATCAAGGAAGATGTCAAGCAAAAACTTTACGGTTCTGCCCCACCTGCGGCATTCACCCAGTGCCCGGATGGAGATCCCATCGCGTCGCGATTGTGCGCAGTGGGGCATTTGGCGCTTTCGCCAAGCCCCGCGCCCAGCGCTGCTGCGCCCGTAAGTTTCTGATACTCGGCATATTCACATCAGTTGGCGAAATGGCCAATTAGTTGCTTGCAGTTAAGTTGATGGACGCCAAAACCCAAGCGACCTATGAAGTCCGCGCCAGGATACTCAAAGCTCTCGCACATCCCTCCCGGCTATTCATGGTGGACGTACTCTCCCGTGGCGAGCGCTGTGTGTGCGAACTCACTGAACTTGTGGGCGCCGACATGTCCACCGTCAGCAAGCACCTTTCAGTGCTCAAGGCAGCGGGAATCCTGGCCGACGAAAAGCGAGGCATGCAGGTCTACTATTCGTTGAAGGTGCCTTGCGTGATGGGCTTTTTCGATTGCGTGAGCGAAGTCCTGACTTCCCGAACCGTGGATCGGGACGGCAAGGCGCCTGTTTGTCAAAGGAGATAGCAACGTGAAGATTCAGATTCTGGGCACGGGTTGTGCCAAGTGCAAGCAACTTACGGAGAACGCGGAAGCGGCGGCCCGCGAGGCGGGCATCAGCTACGAACTCGAAAAGGTCACCGACATCGCGGAGATCGTGAAGTTCGGAGTGATGTCCACGCCGGCGCTGGCCGTGGACGGCAAGGTGAAGCTGGTCGGCAAGGTGGCGACTCCGGCTGAGATCAAGCCCCTGTTGGTCCAGGCCTGACATCCGAGGCACCCGATGAGGATCAGACCAAAATGTGGCTGCGGCGGCGCACCTGACCTGATGTTCTGTTGCTCTGGCGTGGCCGATACAGCTGAGATTGGCGACCGGGCTGTCCGATCGGTCCATCGGACCGGCGAGGCGAAGATGTACTGCCTGGCTGGCATCGCCAGCGACGTCGAGTTGATCGTCGTCAATTCCCGCGCCGCGAACCGGATCGTTGTTGTCGATGGCTGTGACAGCGACTGCGCCAGGATGACGATGCAGAAGCAGGGCTTCGGCGGATTCCTCCACTTCCGCATCACCGACCTCGGTTGGGAGAAAGGCAAAACGCCGGTGACAGATGAACGGATCCACACAGTCGCCACAAGATTGCGAGGACTGCTCTTGAGTGAGCCGGTGAGGGCTGAAGCATGAATCCGCGCAGAGCACTCACCGCCGCGCTCCTGGGATTCGTGCTTGTGAGCCTGGGCTACCTTGCGCTCCGGAGCGTTCGAGCAGCGAATCAATGGAGTTCCTCAGCCGTCGTAACCGAGACTGCCGCACCTGTTTCCCGCCCAGTTGAACCCGCAGCTGCACCCGCGGCATCAGCCGTCTCACAAAGCGCGCCTGCCGCCAGCACCGCAGTGCGGCAGACGGCCCCGCAAACCGGCAAGATCATTGCCTACTACTTCCATGTGACCGTGCGTTGCACCACGTGCCGCGCAATCGAGAGGTATTCAAAGGAAGTCATCTACTCACGTTTCAGCAAAGAACTCGCTTCGGGGCAGATGGAGTGGCGGCTGGTCAACGTCCAGTTGCCCGAGAACCGCCACTACGTGCAGGACTACCAGCTCTTCACGAAGTCGCTTGTCCTGGTCCACATGCAGGGTGGCCAGCAGAGAGAGTTCAAGGTGTTAAACGACACCTGGGAGCTGGTTGGGGACAAGGCGGCCATGCAGGGCTACGTGGAAACGGAAGTGAGGGACTACCTGAGGAAGATCGCATGAGCGGCCTGGAGGCGAGCGCGATCTGGGTCTCGGCCGGCACGGCCCTCTGGCTGGGTGTGCTGACCTCAATCAGCCCTTGCCCGTTAGCCTCCAACGTCGCAGCCATCTCCTACATCGGCCGCGGCTTGGCCGAGCCTCGCAGGGTTCTGGCCGCGGGGTTGCTGTACACGCTGGGCCGCGTCGTCACCTACGCCCTGCTGGGGTGGCTGATCTTGCGAAGCCTGGCTTCGATTGTCGGACTGTCCAACAACTTGCAGGGGGTGATGAACCAGTTGCTGGGTCCGGCGCTCATCATCGCCGGCATGTTCATGCTCGAACTCATCGGCTTCAAGGGGGGCTCGATCAGTATCCTCGCAGGCCTCGAGCAGCGCGCCGGACGTTGGGGGATGTGGGGAGCGGTGCTGCTTGGCGGCATTTTTGCCCTGTCGTTCTGCCCGGTTTCAGCCGCGCTATTTTTCGGCAGCCTGATTCCGCTGGCGATGAGCAGCGGCAGCTCCGTGCTCATGCCCTCGATCTACGGCGTTGGCACGGGCCTTCCGGTCGTCGCATTTGCAGTCGTGATTGGATTCGGCGCACGAGCACTGAGCAGCGTATTCCAACGGGTGAGCGCGCTGGAGCCGTACGCCCGGAAGGTGACGGGTGTGGTTTTCATCCTGGTTGGCATGTATTACACGCTCAACTACGTCTTCGAGCTTTTTGACTAGGGCATACACCGCCCGGAGAGGGGGAAGCAATGCAATGCATGGAATGCGCGATGCTCGGGGAGCACCACGAGGCTGTTGGGATCTGCCACTCGTGCTCAGCGGGTCTTTGTCTCGATCACGCGGTGGTTGTTGCCAAGCCCCTCGAACACTTGACACCCCTTTGCAGGTCCGAGGAACTCCCTTTAACAGCGAGGACCGTCTTCTGCCGTATCTGCAAAGCCGCTTTCGACCAACCCCATATGCCAATTAGGGACTAAGGAACTGCTTGGAATGAGTCCATTCGCCATCTTTGACTGGTTTGCCCGCTGGCTGGTGACCTCGGTCTTCGGGCTGGACGTTGAGTCCCATCTCGGGGCCAGCATCCATTTCTTTTTCTATGACGTCCCGAAGGTGATGAGCCTGCTGCTCGTCATCAGCTTCGCCGTGGGCGTCCTCCAAACCTGGCTGCAGCCCGAACACGTGAAACGCTGGCTCGGCGGGCGCAAGACGATCTTCGGTAACATCCTGGCCGCCTGCGTCGGCATCGTTACGCCGTTTTGCAGTTGTTCGGCGGTGCCGCTGTTCATCGGTTTCCTCAAGGGTGGGGTCCCTCTCGGTGTGACGTTTTCCTACCTGATCTCGGCGCCGATGGTCAACGAAGTCGCCGTGGCCCTGCTGTGGGGCTTGTTTGGTTTCAAGGTGACCGCCATCTATGTCGGCTTCGGCGTGGCGCTGGCCGTTCTCGGCGGTTTTGTCATCAGCCTATTGCGGCTGGAGAAGTGGGTTGAGCCGTTCATCTGGCAGATCCAGGCAGGGAACCTGGAAGACGACGGCAGCCAGCCACAGATGGCGTTGGAGGAGAGAATCCGGTTGGGCTGGGCTTCGTCGCGTGAAATCTTCGCATCCGTCTGGCCCTACATCGTCGTGGGCATCGGCGTGGGCGCTGGAATTCACGGTTATGTCCCGGCGGAACTGATCGTCCGCTGGGCCGGCCCTCAGAACCCGTTTGCCGTGCCCATCGCCGTCATCCTCGGCGTCCCGCTCTACGCCAATGTCGCCGGCGTGCTTCCGATCACCGAAGCGCTGGTGGGCAAGGGACTGCCGCTTGGGACCGTACTATCGTTCACCATGGCGGTGACGGCGCTGTCGCTACCCGAGATGGTGATCCTGCGCAAAGTGCTCCGTCCGCAGTTGCTCGCTGTCTTCATTGCCATCATGACCGCCGGCATCATCGGTGTCGGCTACCTTTTCAACACGCTCATGACCTGATACGCCGCCAGATCAGGCCCCACGCGCTAATGCGCTTGATTAAATATTTCGAGTATTGTAGAACTATAGGAGGACGACCATGGCTCAACCAGAAACCGCTCACCTCTCCTTTCTCGACCGCTTCCTTACGCTCTGGATCTTCCTTGCTATGGCCGTGGGCGTCGGCGCAGGTTATCTGATCCCGGACATCGTGCCGTTCCTCAACCGCTTCAACGTCGGGACCACGTCGATCCCAATCGCCGTCGGCCTGATCCTCATGATGTACCCGCCACTGGCCAAGGTGAAGTATGAGGAACTCAGCCGCGTCTTCCAACACCGCCGGGTCCTGCTGCTCTCGCTCCTTCAGAACTGGGTGGTCGGCCCGGTGCTCATGTTCGTCCTGGCCGTCCTGTTTCTCCGGGACAAGCCGGAGTACATGACCGGCCTCATTCTGATCGGCTTGGCGCGTTGCATCGCCATGGTG
This sequence comes from Bryobacteraceae bacterium, assembly GCA_014860455.1. GTDB lineage: Bacteria > Acidobacteriota > Terriglobia > Bryobacterales > Bryobacteraceae > PNKE01. Next base: position 51,404 of record JACZJQ010000186.1, read on the forward strand.
ATTGTGTGGAACGACCTGGCGCGCGGCGACCGCGAATACGCCGCCGGACTGGTTGCCCTGAATTCGATCTTCCAGGTGCTGTTCTTCTCGGTCTACTCCTACTTCTTCCTGGCCACCGTGCCGCGCTGGCTCGGACTGACCGCCGTCGAGGTGGACATCTCGATGGCCGAAATCGCCAAGAGCGTCTTCATCTACCTCGGCATCCCCTTCCTGGCCGGCATGATCACGCGCTACACGATGTTCAAGTCGAAGGGCAAGGTCTGGTACGAGACGAAGTTCATCCCGAAGATCAGCCCCTTCACGCTCATCGCCCTGCTGTTCACCATCGTGGTGATGTTCTCGTTGAAGGGCGAAACGATCGTGCAACTGCCGATGGATGTGGTCCGGGTGGCGATCCCGCTCACCGTCTACTTCGTGCTGATGTTCTTCGTGTCGTTCTGGATGAGCAAGCGTGTAGGCGCGAACTACGCCGAATCGACCACGCTGTCGTTCACCGCCGCCTCGAACAACTTCGAACTGGCCATCGCCGTGGCCATCGCCACGTTCGGAATCCATCACGGCGCCGCTTTCGCCGCAGTGATCGGACCGCTGGTGGAAGTGCCCGTCTTGATCGGTCTTGTCAACGTCGCTCTCTGGATCAACCGCAAGTACTTCGGCGGCGTCTTTGACTCGATCGACCGTTGCAGGACTCCCGCCCGTTCGTAGAGGACGTGCGCAGATCCGCCGTGGGGAAAGCGCCGCGGAGACAGCCGATGCCGGGAGGGGAACGAACGCTTCTCGCCTCACATCCCGCGCAGGCCAAACTCCTGATCAGCGGCTATTCTGCCGTCTCGAGTCTTCCGTCCCGCGTCAGCCGGTACCGCGCTCCGCGCCACACGACGGTATTGCCC
>JACZJQ010000187.1 GCA_014860455.1 Bryobacteraceae bacterium
TATCAAGCGGAGGCGAAGGCGGGTCCGATTGTGTTGCAGCATCACAATTCGAATGCGTGGTTTCGGGGCTTGAGGGTGAGGACGGTCTGAATCTCCCGCAGGGCTGGGGTGTTTGACAAGCGCGCAAAACGGACATTACTATCGGAATGCGTGAGGTCGGCTGGCTGAGATGGCCAGCCGCGAAGAGGGAACCCGGTGTGAATCCGGGACTGCCCCGCAGCGGTAAACGGGAACGAAAGCCGCCCATAGGCACTGGTCCGAGAGGACTGGGAAGCCGCGGCAAGTAGGAAGCCGGGAAGGCGCGATGAGCGCTGGAACGTTGAGCCCGTGAAGTCCGAAGACCTGCCTTGCGCCGCGGCGATATCCGCCGCGGATACTACCGCTCTCGAGGGAGGAGCGCACATGATACGCGCTTACGTTTTCACGCTGCTAGCAGCAGTGTCTCTGTCCGCGCAATCGACGGGCATTCTCAAAGGAAAAGTGACTGATCCGCAGCCGGCGGCAGTGGCCGGGGCCACGGTGCGGGTCTTCGCAAAGGCGTCTGGGTTGACCAGGACGGCGGTGACTGGACCGCAGGGGGAGTTTCAAATCGACTCGCTGCCGGCGGGGGAGTACCTGGCCGAGGCGAGAACAGAAGGGTTCGATCAGGCGAATCCGGTGGCGGTGTCGGTGGTGGCGGGCAGGGCTGCGGTGATTGAGATCCGGCTGTCGGTGGAGGGTTTGACGACACGGGTACTGGTGACAGCATCGTCGACGCCGGTGACGACAGACCAGACCAGCAAGGCGCTGGACGTGGTGGACGCGGATGAGATCGGGCGGCGCGGCGAAATCACGTTCGCCGAGAGCGTGAGAAACGTGCCGGGGGTAAGAGTGCAACAGTTGGGCGGGCCGGGATCGTTCACGCGGATCCTGACCAGGGGTTTGAGGGCGTATGACACGTCGGTGACCGTGGATGGGGCGAGGCTGCGGGATGCGGCGGCGGTGCAGGCGGATGCGACAGCGTTTATCGGCGACCTGCTGGTGGCGGGTGCGGACAGGATTGAGGTTCTGCGTGGGTCGGGTTCGTCGCTGTATGGGTCGAATGCGATTGGCGGGGTGTACAACATCGTGACCGACGCGGGCGGTGGACCGGTGCGGGGCGAGATTTCGGGCGAGGGCGGCGGATTGGGATTGGCGCGCGGGCTGGCGCGCGTGGCAGGCGGGGCGATGAAAGACCGGCTGCAGTATAGCGCGGCGCTGGCGCATCTGGATGTGAACGGCGGGGTGGACGGGATCGAGGATGTCAGGAACACGACGGGTCAGGCGCTGGCGCAGTTTCACTTCAACAAAGGCGCGTCGCTGACGGCGCGGGTGTTGGGATTCGGCGGCAGGATGGGATTGACGTCGAACCCGGTGGCGGCGCCGGAGACGAATCTGCCGGCCGGGTTGAGCACGGTGGAGGCGCGGGCGCTGGCGCCGGATCAGGTGAGACGGCTGGAGTCGGGGCAGACGGTGGATTGGGGGACTGCTACGTTTGCGCCGAATCTGTATGACGCCGACAACCGGCGGGTGAGCGGCGTGGTGTCGACGATGTTGACCTGGAACCAGCAGGTGAATGCGAGGGCAGGCTATAAGCTGTCGTGGCACAACCTGGTGTCGGAGCGCGATAACCAGGATGGGCCGGGCGGATATGGGTATCAGCCGTCGTTCGACAGCTCAAACTACTTTCGCGGGCGGTATGACACGCTGAACGCGCGGAGCGACTTGTGGCTGGGCAGCGGGAACCTGCTGACCGGCGGGTATGAATGGGAGCGGGAGCATTACCGCAACCATGCGACCGATAGGAATCCGGATGCGGCGTCGCGGACCGATGCTTTGACGACGGCCCAGCAGCGCAGCCATGCGGCGTTTGTGCAGGACCAGATGCGGTTCTTCAGCGACCGGTTACAGGTGATGGTGAGCGGGCGGGTGCAGCATTTCAACCTGTCGGCGCCGGGGTTTGAGGGCGGTGCGCCGCAGTATCAGGGGGCCGAGTTCCGGTCGCCGAAGAACGCGTATACGGGCGATGTGGCGGTGAGCTATTACATCCCGTCGACGGGGACGAAGCTGCGGGCCCATGCGGGCAACGGCTACAGGGCGCCGGCTTTGTACGAGCGCGTAGGGGCGTCGTTTTTCTTCGGCTCGTTCAGCGCGTATGGCGATCCGAGGCTGAAGCCGGAACGGAGCGTGGCTGTGGATGCGGGGTTTGACCAGTATTTCGCGAACTCGAAGGTGAGGGTGAGCGGGACGGTGTTCTATACGCGGCTGCAGGAAGTGATCGGGTTTGGGTCGCTTGTGGATGATGCGTATGGTCGCTGGGGCGGGTATGTGAACACGGGCGGCGGACTGGCGCGCGGGGTGGAGATCTCGGGCGAGGCGAGGCCGTGGCGGACGATGCTGGTGCGGTCGAGCTACACGCATACGAACGCCGATGAGCGGACGCCGTTTCTGTTGGATGGGGCGGTACGTTCGATCCGGGTGTTCCCAAATGCGGTGACGATGGTGGCGACGCAGCAGTTGACCAAGCGGATCCAACTGACGGCAGACTTCTTTGGGGCCGATGAGATGATCTCAGGCACGTTTTTCGTGGGCTGGGGGACGCGGCCGTACCGGTTTGGCGGTCCACGGAGGCTGGACTTGTCAGGGAGTTGGTCGAAGCCGGTGGGGGAGAAGGTGGAACTGCGGTTCTTCGTCAGGGCGGAAAACGTGCTGAACCGGACTTATTACGAGGATGGGTTCAGGACGCCGAAGGCGTGGGCGACGGCGGGGATGAAGGTGGTTTTCTAAACGGAGAAGGCGGGGAGGTTGCGAATCTCCCCGCCTCCTGCCGAAATGAAGCTAAACCGCTCGCTATGGGGAAACGGTGACGGTTCTTTTCACGTCGCCGGCCGAGATCTCAATCGTGGAACTCGACACCCCCTGGCGCACCGGCATCCACCAAAGATTTGGGTAGAGCGTGGACTGCTGCAGGGTGGCGGTTGAAACATACTGCGTGCCGTCGGAGATCAGGGCGCCGCCGGTGACGACTGTTGCGGTGGGGACAACATCGGAGATCGCCGCACCTGAGACATCATGCAGCCGAACATAGTAACTGGTGGATGAAAACTCAATGAAGCCGATCCGGGAGACCGTATTGGTCTTGACGGCCATCCAGTAGGGCACACGCGTTTCAACGCCTGTTTCGGTTTCGCGGAAGACGACGAAGCCCTGGTAGTTGCCGGGCTCATAGAGGCCGTTCCAGACCAGCACGGGGCCGGCGATTTCGTCGGGGCTGAGGGTCAAGGCGGTGGCGGTGAGCAGCGGCTGAACTTCGTTGGCGGACTGGATCTCGACGGTATAGCTGCGGGATTCCTTCGAGATGTTCTTAACGATGACCTGTTTCCAGACATCGAGGGTGGAGTCCTGAACGCCAAACGAGAGCGAAGTGGGCCGGGCGGTGAGCGTGTTCCGGAGTGCGGCGTCGACATTCAGCGCGCCGGCGCCGGCCTTCATAACGTCCTGAACGCCGCCGTTGCCGTCCGGCAGGGATTTGGCGGAGTTGACGATGAGCGAGCGGTAGTCGTCGCCGTAGAGACCGGGACGGGTGGCCTTGACCACGGCCGCGGCGCCGGCGACCATGGGAGCCGAGAAACTGGTGCCGGAGGTGGTGACGTAACCGTCGGCGGTATAGAGGCCACCGCCCGCGTTGATGGTCTGGCCGGCTGTGTAGACGCTGCTGCCGGTGGCGACGAGGTCGGGCTTGATGGCGTAGTCGATCGACGGGCCGAGGCTGGAGAAGGTGCTTATCCTGTTGGGATCGGGGCTCGTAACAAAGCGGACGTTGACGGAATAGCCCGGCGGGACGACTTCCACTTCGCCCTCGCCATCCTCGCCGCCGTCAGCGGCGCCGATGCCGGATCCGATTGCGGCAGCGACGGCTTCTCTGAGCTTCATGCCGTCGTCGTAGCCGATGAAGACGGCGGCGATGGTGGGGTCGTCGCCGACAGACATGCTGACCAGGGCATTGGGCGTGGGGTCTTCACCGCGGTTGTAAACGACGGCCGTCCTGGCTCCGCGCAGGTAGGCGTTGCGGAGCTTCACTGTGAAGTTGCAGTCGCCGCGTTTGATGAGGGGGATCTTGCCTTCGAAGGCGCCTTCGGGAATGACGTTGAGATCGCAGAGCAGGCTGGTTGAGTCGAACTGGGTGACGTCGAGGAGAACGCCCTCGACGTTGGGGGACTCTATGGAGGCGTTGGTGGATGCCAAGGCGCCGAGAATCTCCCCGTCCGGCAGAACGACTGCCGGGCTCAGGCTGACGCGGTTGTTCAGAGTGGAGCCTACTCCGAGGACCAGCGGGGCGGAGGCTCCACCGTCCATGGACATGATTTCGGGGCCGTCGTTGCCGGCGGAGTTGACCACAATCATGCCGGCTTCGGCCATGCGGTTTGCTGTTTCGGCGAGGATGTCCTCGGGGAATTCGAAGAAGGCGAGCGAGCCGAGGCTAATGTTGACGACGTCCATCTGGTCGGAGATGGCGGTTTCGAGAGCCTGGACGACAAAATCGGTGGGGATGGCGTTGGAGCCGAAGCGCGAGACCTTATAGACGCCGAGGAAGGCGTCGGGGGCTAGACCCGAGATAACGCCATTCGGGGATTCGTGTTCGACGCCGGCGGCGATCATGGCGGTGGCGGTGCCGTGGCCGTAGGTGTCGGCGACTGTGCCCGCGTCGTACGTACGGGCGGCGATGATCTTGTTGGAAGTGAAGGCCTGGTTGGCGCCGTCGTTAGAGGAGTTGGATGCCTGCGGGAAGCCTTCTGGGGCCTGCATCCAGTCGGGCGCCTTGAAGCCGGGGTGGTCGGCCTGAATGCCGGTGTCAAGGATGCCAACCCGGACACCCTTACCGCGGTTGCCGGCGGCTTCCCAAGCTTGGCGGACGTGGTGGATATCGAGGGCGCGGTCAAGATGGAGCTTAAGGTCGCGCGAGGGCTGGACCTTCTTCACGCCGGGAAGCGAGGCCAGAAGGGGCAGCGAACCTTCGGCGGCTTCGACGATCAGGGCGTTGACGCCGAGTTCGAGTCGGGCGACGATTTTGGCGTCACGGGCCGCGGAACGGATGGCGCGCTCGACCGAAGCGTGCTGGCGGCCGATCGCTTGGCGGCGGGCCTGACGGACGTCGGGTGGCGAGACGATCGCGGGCGTCTCGGTGAGTTCAACGATGTAGCGGACCGGTTCAGCGGCCCAGGATGCCGCCATCGCGGCAATAAGTGCGAAGAAGATGCGCAATGTCATTTATCAGCCTATGGATTTCAAGCCCTGTCCACTTAGACTCACTCTCTCATCGGCAGGTTTACAACAATACTTAAAATCCGCCGAAGACGCGGCTAGAGGCCGGCTATCTTCGGGACAGGCGGTGCCCGCTACTTAGAGGATACCCCGGGGCCGGGCGCGAGGCGGCCGGCGCGGAAAGATTCGACGAAGCGCTCGGGGTCGTCCATCTGGTGTTCGATGCGGAGGGTGCCGGAGATCAGGTAGAGCAGGGCGAGGGGGATGCCGATGACCGTAATCGACAGCAGCCAGAAGAAAAGCCAACTGCCCATGAACTCGTATCGAACGATCTTTGACATACGAATCTCCTTATCAGCGGACCGGGATATCGATTTCGGTGCGCGTACCTTGGCCGGGGCGCGAATCGATGGTGAGGCGGTAGTTGTCGCCGAACAGGACGTGGAGGCGCTCGTTCACGTTGGAGACGCCGATGCCGGCCTGTTCGAGAAGGGTGGAGAGGCGGGATTCCTCGATGCCAGCGCCGTCGTCCTCGACGATCAACTGGACGCGGCCGGGTTCGGAGCGCTGGACGGCGAGGCGGATCTGGCCGCCGTGGACCTGGTTGGCGAGGCCGTGGCGGATGGAGTTCTCGACGATGGGTTGGAGGAGCATGGCGGGGATCTGGGAGTCGAGGGCGGCGGGGTCGATCTCCTTGATTACTTTGAGTTTGTCGCCGAAGCGGACGGTCTCGATGGAGAGGTAATCATCGATGAACTGGATTTCGTCGCGCAGGGGGGTGAACGAGTCAGTCTTGCGCAGCAGGCGGCGAAGGATGGAGGAGAGGCGGTGGACGACGCGGCGGGCCTCTTCGGGGCGGGTGCGGATGAGAGAGCTGACGGTGTTGAGGGTATTGAAAAGGAAGTGGGGGTTGATCTGGCTGGACAGCGCCGAGAGGCGGGCCTGGACGAGTAGCCGTTCCTTGGATTCGAGGAGGCGCTCGTTGCGGGCGCTGTTCCAGACCTTGAGGGGGATGGTGACGGCGAAGACTGTGGTGAGGAAAGCCGCCGCGGTGATGAGGAAGCCGCCGCCGGCGGCGTAGGGGGTGAAGATGTATCTGTGCTGGAAGAGTTCGAAGGCGAGGAATCGGAGCAGTTCGGCGAGCAGGAGGGAGAGCAGGATGAGGACGTGGTAAACGCGGCGCTGGCGTTCGGCGGGGTAGCGGATGAGGCGGTAGATGGAGAGGTCGAAGAAGGGAGAGAACCGCCAGATTTCGTCGTGGCGGGGAGCGAGGTCGCGGAGCAGGCCGCCGATGACGCCGACGGCGGCGTAGAGGGGCATGGAAAGATATTCGCCGCTGAGCATGGCGGGCAGGGCGCAGGCGGCGCCGGCGACGAGACCGGAGATATAGCCGCCGACGAAACCGGCGACGATGGAGCCTTCCAGCGAGAGGTCGGCGCCGAGGTATGCGCCGGAGCTGATGCGGAAGCTGGCGCCGGTGGCGCAGAAGATGGCGATGCCGAGAGCGATCTGGAGGCGTTCGAGGGTCGTCCTGTCCTCGCGGAGAAGCAGATTGAGGAAGCGGGAGGATCGGGACAGGATGGAGGCGAAAGAGGCGGCGACGGCCAGTTTCACCAACAGGATAATGATTTGTTGCTCCATATCCTCAGCGCGATCAGGCCCCTGGCTCCGCCGCCGCGACGAAACGGAGGCAGAGGTCCATTATAGAATGGTAGTTTCAGGCAAGTGAATGAACGGCAACCCGCCAGCGCGCATCAGGAAAGTGGCCGAGGCTGATTTTCCGACAGAGTACGGCCATTTCAGGATCTACGGATTCGAGGGCATTCGCAACGAAGAGGTGGAGATTGAAGAGATCGTCGCGGTGGTCGTGGGCGACATCACGGGCGAGGACCCGGTGCTGGTGAGGATCCATTCGCAGTGCCTGACGGGGGACGTTTTCCATAGCCTGCGATGCGACTGCCGGGCGCAGTTGGAACTGGCGCTGGAGACGGTGGGGGCATCCGGGCGCGGGATGGTGATCTACGAACAGATGGAGGGGCGCGGGATTGGGCTGTTGAACAAGCTGCGGGCCTATGAGTTGCAGGACGCCGGCGCCGACACGGTGGAAGCGAACGAGCAGCTTGGGTTTGAGGCTGACCTCAGGGCGTATGAAGCGCCGGCGGCGGTGCTGAACTACTTCGGCGTCAAGAGCGTGCGGCTGATGACGAACAATCCGGAGAAGATCTCGGCGCTCGAAGACGTGGGGATCCGGGTGGTGGAGCGGGTGGCGTGCCAGGTTCAACGCGGGGACCAGAGCGACGGCTATCTACGGACGAAGAAGAACCGCATGGGCCACCTGCTGGAGTTGTAAGGGGCCAATCCGGACGGGCGATCGGCCCGGTCCATCTAACGAGACATGGTCGCGAAGACGACTCCGGCGCCGGCGCCGCCGGCGATGGCCACGATGAGGACAACCTTGGTGCCGGAACTCATCCCGCCACCTTGTCCGCCTGTGCGCTGGGGCGACGAGGAGCCGGGTTTAGAGGAACCCGCCTGGCCCGTGGGCCGGGCAGCGCCGCCCTGGCCGGCGGGGACGAGACGGGCCACCTCTATGATCTGTCCCGAACGGCCAGAGGCCGCGGAGGCGGCGCCGCTGACTTCGACGCGCTGGCCAAGCAACGGGGCGGGAATGGCGCCGCGGAGTTCGGCATCGACGTTGGTGATTTCGTCGCGGACAGTCCAGCGGTTGGAGTCGTGGCGGAGAGTGCCGGTCATGGTGGAGGTGCGGTCATTGGCGGCCGCGGGGGAGAGCGCCAGAGGCTGGCCGGGCAGGACGCGGGCGAGCAGCACACCAGCGCGGCTGCTGACCTGGACTTCGCCGCCGAGCGCGCCCACCTGAAGTTGGCCGTTCTTGAGATAGACCTGGGTGCGAGCGCCGGCCTGGGGCCTGACATTGAAGTCGAGCGCACTGACGGGGTAGGCGCCGGCGTTGGCGATGACGCCGCCGCCCGAACGTAGTTCCATCGCCTGGCCGTCGAATCGGGCTTCGCTACCCGGCACCAGCGTGGCCGCGGCGCCGCCGGTGAGTTTCACGCGGACCTCGGCGGAAAGCGCCTTGACGACGCTGCCGGCTTCCAGGTTCGCGTTGCCCTGGATGGTTGCCTGATTTACCTGAAGCGCGCCTTCGGAGACCGCGATGCCGATCACCGGACCAGCCGCGATTCCGGCCGCGGACATCGCCGCGAGCACGAATGCCAATCCCGTCAATAATCTTTTGGACACGCCTTGGATTCCTTCAGCCTTGGGAAGTAGCGGCGAGAATCAGCCGCCATAAGTAGATTAGTCGACAATCCGGCGGCGTGACAAGCGGTTTGGCGGGGCGGCAGCCGACATTCGCCGGCAGGCGAGACGGGTGGTACAATCGCGGGGTTGCCGGAGGCCTTTTGTTTTGAAGCGTTTCGCTGAGTCCCGCGTGGCCGCCGCCGTTGTGGCCGTGATCTGGGCCGCGGTGGCGGGTCAGTTGTCATATACCGCAGTCCAGCGGGCGTCGATGCAGCGCGCGGTGGCGGGAGCGGCGGGATTCGAGGCAGCCAATCGGGTCTGCGGGGCGGATTCGGAGAACGCGGAGTGCGCGGCGCGGCTGGCATTGGCGGCGGAGCGGTATGGGGTTGAGGGGCTTGGGTTGTGGGACAGGGCGGTGGAGTTGAACCGTCATGACGCGGCACTACTCATTCAGTCGGCTCTGGCGCACGAATCGGCGGGCGATGGGGCCAAGGCCGAGCGGTTGCTGCTGGAAGCCGCTGAGCGGAGCCGGACGTGGCTGCCGAGATGGTCACTGGCGAACTACTACTACCGGCGAGGCAGGAAGGAGGAGGTGGCGAAGTGGGCGCGGCTGGCATTGGAGCGGGGCTATGGGGACAGGACGCCTTTGTATGGGCTATGCAGGTCGGCTGGGTTGACTGAGGACGAGATACTGAGCAGGGTTGTGGGGGCGCGGGACGTTGCGGGCATTGAAGCGTACTTGAGGTATGTGCGGGCGGAGGCAGACGGAGAGACGGCAGGGGCGCTGTCGCGGGCGGCGGAGATGTTGTTCGAGGCGAACGGGCGGGCAGGGGTCACCAGGACAAGTGCCGAAGAGTTGGCGCAGACGTGTGAAACGCTCGTACGACTCGGCGGGCACGAGCGTGCGTACAAAATCTGGCAGCGATTGGCCGAGCGAGGGGGATTGGGCGAGGTGAACGGTCTTGATGGCGGGGCGCTAGGCGATGCCGGGTTCACGGGCCGCTCGCTGGCCGCGCCGGCGTTTGGGTGGGCGATGGCTACGGTGGTGGGAGTTGAGATTCTGGCGGGATCGCCGCCGGGGACGGTGAAGATTGAGATGAGTGGCGGTCAACCGGAGAGCTTCGTGGTGCTGTCGCAGCGGGTGAGATTAGAAGGCGGCGGAAGGTGGGCGTTGAGGTTTGAATCGTCGGAGAACGGGGATCAGCCGGCCGATGACCACTTCCATTGGGCGCTGGAGAAGGACGGCGAGGGCGGAGAGGGGGCTATG
>JACZJQ010000188.1 GCA_014860455.1 Bryobacteraceae bacterium
GGGGCTGGGTCGGGCGGAGGCTTGTACGCTAACAAGATATTTAATATCAGTAAGTTGCAGGTAGGCGACAGCTTCCGCTCACATTCGCCAAGCGCCTAAGGAAGGACGTCCCCTTCGACCTAGGCCCTTCGCACTTCTCAAGTGCCAGTCCCCAATCGCGTTTTGATTACTTCTTAGTCGCCGTTTGGCGCTGGCGGCGTTCAGTCTCGGGGGGCACGATCCCCTTGAGACGCATGTAGGTGATCATGTTGCCGTAGTGGAGCGAGACGTGGTCGAGCAGATGGAGCGCGTAGTAGGCGGCTGGGCGCTCGCTGGCGCCTCTTTTGATGGTGGCGGCGAGTTTGGCGTCGGTCATCGCGTTCAGGGCGGCGTCGCAGTAGTCAAATGACGCCTTGACGGCTGGAATCACGTCTTTGCCTGGGGCCTTCTTCTCGATGGGACTGGTGTTGGGATTGGCTTCGTTCTTCAGCGGCGAGCAGATGCTGTAGTTGGCGTCGGCAATGTGGGCGAGTTGCTGATGGAACGACATCACGTCGGGCGAGGGCTTGAAGTCGTAGATGGAAGCCGGGGCCTTTTCAGCGGCCTCGAGGATGTTCTGCCGGAACATGTCCACCTGACCCTTCAGCGATTTGAGCACCGGATCCTGCGCCATGCAAGATGCAGCAAAGGCAGCGAAAGTGAGAGTGAGTTTGGCCCAGTTCATGTGAGATAGGATCGCACGAAGACAGGGCCACATGGGGATAGATTCGAAGCAGCCGATGACGGGCACGAGAACTCCTCAGGCGTGGCCGTGCGGCGCCGGGAAGGGTCCGGCGGGCCAGGAGCGCAGGCGGGTGATCTCTAAGGAGCGTTATTACGACAAGTTGCGAGGAGAGCGCGGTTTTCCTCAAACTCGCCAAGTGCTTAAGCCGGGCCGTTCCCCTGGCGCAGGCCGCCCCCTTGGCCCTTGGCCGAGGATCTCGGCCATGCAAGTCAGGATGCGGTCGCATCAGGCTGAGCAGTTCGCGGACAAGGGGTCGGAACGCGCGGATCGAGCGGGGCGGTGCCCAACATAAACCGAACGAGATACGCCATAGCACGACTCGTACAATCCTTCACTCGCTCCGGGTTAGGCGCATTCCGGTAGCAAAACCAAGCACCACGCAGCAGTTTGAACTTACGCCTGCCCGATAACCGGTCATAGTTCCTTATCCAGTGGCGCAAATGCCGCAAGAAGAGAATCCTGTCGTCACCGTCAAAAGAACGGTCCACGAGAGTCTCAAGATTCTGAGCTGCCATGACCCATGCTTGCACCCACCCATCGTCCTCACACGATGGCATCTTAGGAACCAGATCGCCCACAACCTGTGGGATCGGCTGTCCCGAGAGAAGCACGATCTCGACACTCGCCGCAACGCCGAAGTCGAAGGTATCGTCGTCAATGTAGCGTTTTCTTCTGAACATCTTTTGCCTCGGTCGTGCAGATGAGGTTTCTTCGACCAACCCTATCAAGTGTAAGCAGTCGGGGGATGCCGCGCTAGCCTTCGGGCCTTGGTGCAATGGGAGTAAAATGTCCTTGATAGTGATCCGCTCGAAGGCGGGAGGACACACTGCAGTGAAGCTCATTTTCGCGTTCTCAGGCATCCTAATGATGCTACTGGCAGGCCCAGCAACCACTCAGCCGACCCGCCGCTCCCTGCCTGACGACAACCTCGCTTATCCGATCCTGATAACGATCAAGAATGAAACCGGATCTGGGTTCTACTTAAACGCGCCGAAGGGTGTCTACCTTGTGACGGCGAAACACGTCCTGCTCGACCAGAATACCGGCAAGCTCAAGGATACGTCGTTCAGACTTTTGTCCTATGCAAAGGACCCCTCGGATCCGATGCCGAACATAGTGACCGTAGATACGACAAAGGTGGGAGCAACCAGCGTCATCGGCCACCCGGCGCAGGACGTGGCCGTGATGAAGCTCTTCGAGAGGAACCAAGAGAACCCTAGCAGGATAATCCCCGTACCTGGCGTCATCATGCGTTCCATGGCAAAAAATGGCATCGTCGGCGTGGGCATGGACACGACGACTAAAAAGTTCGCCGAAGTACTGGTAGGGAACGAAGTGATCCTGATGGGCTATCCGACATCACTGGGGCTCCAGAAGATGCCGCAGATTGACCCGATGAGACCGTTGCTTAGGAAAGGGATTATCGCAGGGTTGAATCCCCAGTCGCGCTCAATTATCCTAGACTGCCCGGTCTACTTTGGGAACAGTGGCGGACCGGTAATTGAAGTCGATCCGGACGGAATGATGGGATTCAGCTACCGCATCATCGGCGTCGTCAGCCAGTACGTGCCTTACGCGGACGGCGGGAAGACGTTCGCCATCATGACAAATTCGGGTTACTCGGTGGCGACCCCGATGGATTTTGTGCTCGATCTGATCAAGTGAGAGTTCTGGGTACTTCCAGCAGCGCCAGACTCTCCCGTTCTTCCTTCGCCAGCTGAGTCACCCAGACTATTAGACGGATCTGCTATCGCGAAGCGGTGAGGTGCAGCTTCATCCATTGCGCTGAGCGTTTCTTGGGTGCGGCCGGATCGGCGGCTGGCTCAAGAGGCTCGATTACGAACGGGCTGGGGGCAATCAACGGCGGCCCCGGACCAGGTTCCGGGCCAGTGCATTTTTGGAGGAAGCCGCACTCATTTCCCTTTCGCAATGGCGGAACGGACATCCGCCTTTCGATCATGCCCGCAGCGAGCACGGTTAGCATCAGCGTCACGATGATGCCAGCGATGAGGAGAGGGCGGTGCTGCATCGAATTGCCAGGCAGGAAACCCACACCCCTATGACACCGCAACGTCATTGGGAGTTCCACGCATCCGGCGGCTCGATACACGCACGCGCAAACGAGAAGGACGAAGCCGTTGGAGCAGCTTCGCCCTTCGTGAATTGGGTTGTTGTTGCCGACTATTCGCCGGGGTTGACGGTGGCGGCGAGGAGGACGGCGGGGTTTTCTTTTAATTGGGCTAGGACGGCGTCGGGGACTTCGGTGTCGACTTCGACCAGGGCGACGGCGTGGAGGGGTTTGCCTTCCGACGTGGGGGTTTCCTGGCGGCCTAGGGAGAAGTTGGCGATGTTGATGTTGTTCTTCCCGAGGACCGAACCGACGTGGCCGATGACGCCGGGGACGTCGTTGTTGCGCATGTAGATGAGGCGGCCGGAGAGCGGGCACTCGACCTGGATGCCGTCAACCGAGACAAGGCGCGGCTTGCCGACAATGACGGCGCCGGTGACGGA
>JACZJQ010000189.1 GCA_014860455.1 Bryobacteraceae bacterium
GCCATCCAGCGACCATACGAACGCCGCCGCCAGCGCGTCGCCCGCCCCGATCGGGCAAATCGCTTCGATCCTCGGCGGAATCGCCTCGAACACCTCGCCCTTGCTCGCCACCCCCACCGCACCCCGCGCGCCCAGCGACAAAATCACTGACTGCGCCCCCATCCCGCGAATCCTCCGCGCGGCGTCGGTGAAATGCGCCCGTGTGATCAGCGCCCTGTCCAGCAACCGCTCGGCCTCGGCCTGGTTTGGCGCCACAACCGTGGGCTTCTCTTCCAGCGCCGCCAGCAGCGCGTCGCCGTCGGCATCCACCAGCACCGGTACGCCCCGCCGGTTGGCCGCCCTCACCAGCCGCGCATAGAAATCATCCGGCGCCCCCGGCGGCAGGCTGCCGCACAGCATCAGCCACGATACACCGGCCAGTTTCCCGCAGATGGCCTTCTCCACCTTGGCGACCTCGCCCGCCGACAGCTCCGGCCCCTTCTCGTTCAGCTTGATCGCCAGTCCGTTGCGGTCGGCAATCGTGATGTTGGTCCGGATCTCTTGTTTGATCTTGATCAGTTCGGAAGGAAAACCCTGCAGCGCGAGCAACTCCTCAAACAACTTCCCTGACCGTCCCCCCGTCACCGCCACCGCCAGCGTCGGCGCGCCAAAACTGTGCAGCACCTGGCTGGCGTTAATCCCGCGCCCGCCAGCCGACTCGTGTGCTGCAAGGATATAGGCCCGGTCTTCGAAGACCAGCTTGTCGGCGGTCACGTTGCGGTCGATCGCCGGGTTGAGCGTGAGGGTAAGGATCAAGCCAACATTCTAACAATCGGATTCCCCCAATGCCGCCCCAATTCCCGGCAATCGTCAGGGCAGGCGCTCCCGCTTCAGCCACCGCTCGAAGAACTCCTGCCACGCCGGATCGATCGCCGGCCCGTTCGCCTTGTGCCCGTCCTTCGTCAACGCAAACTGAATCCTCTCCGGCACCCCCAGCAGCGAGTAAACCTCCCGCGCCCGGTTGTAATACCCCCACGACTGCAAATCGTCCGAATCGCCGCCGCAGTCCTCGCAATCGCCGCGTCCGCCGATCAGCAGGAACGACCGAGGCGCCGCTAGAGCCATCAGTTCGTGATGGTCGTGCTCAAAACCGGGCCGCGACTCGTCCGGATTCAACATGCTCAGCACGGTTCGTTTGGCAGTGGGAATCGACGGATACTCCCGCGTCCAGTCCAGATACCACGGCGCATACCAGTTGGTCCCGCCGTTGGTGGCAATGTGCGGATCCAGCGCCACCGTCGCCTTGAACTCCGGTGCGAACGCCGCAATGTAGACCGCCGCCTTCGCGCTCAACGAAAATCCGATGAACCCGATCCGCGCCCCGTCCACCTGCTTCAGGCTTCGAAGATACTCCGCCTCGCGCCTTGCGTCATGGACCATCTTTGCCATGGGCAGCCAGTGTCCGAACCGCTCCCGGAGTTTCTCGCCCGCCGTGTTCGCCCGGAACGACGAACCCTCCCGGTAGTTTTTGATGAACGACCACCCTGTCAACACGACATAGCCCCTCCGCGCCAGCCAGGCGCCCCACCACTTCTCGGGCTCGGTGAAATCCGGCGTCGTCGACGTCCATGCCACCACCGCCGGGAACGGACCATCCCCCTGCCCCTTCGGCAATAGCAGCAAATAGCTCTGGTAGAAGTCCTTTTCAATCGGCAGGTCCAGCCGCACCCGCGTGTAGCCGTCCAACTCCCGCGTCTCGCTCACCCGCGCCCTGCGGATGTCGCCAAACCACTTGCGGTCCGCCCGCGACGGCTCCAGTTTGCCCAGTAGTGTCGTCCAGAACTTGACGATCTCCGGCCGCCGCCGTTTCCGCCAGTCCTCCGCGGACTTCACGCCTTCCACCAGAGACGGGATCTGATGTAACTCCGCCCCCGGTTCCTGCGCCGGACTCCCTTTGCTGGTCACCCTATGCTGATTCAACCGTTTCGACGCATCGTCCGCCGTCTGCGCCGCCGCGCACATCGTCCCAAGAATCAGCACCGCCGCAATTCGCATCATGGTTTGAATCCTCCCTTCTCCGATGCTGCCGATTCTACAGCAATCAGGCCGTGCCGGAGCCCGATGCTACCCTGGATGCTTGAGATCCCACCCGCAGTTCTGGGCCTATGCGGCACTCGTGTCGGTATGCATCTTCTGGGGCACCACCTACCTCGGCATCCGCATGGCGCTCGAGTCGTTCCCGCCCATGTCGCTCGTTGCCGTGCGCTATACCGTCTCCGGCATCCTCATGCTGGGCGGCGCGCTGCTGGCAGGCGTGAAGATGCCCAGCCGCAAAGAGTGGACGAGAACATCTCTCAACGGCATCGTGATCCTCGGCATCGGTAACGGCTGCCTTGCCACGGCCGAGACCCTGGTCCCAAGCGGACTCGCCGCCCTGATGATCACCATCGGACCCTTCTGGATGCTCGGCCTCGACGCCGCCCTGCCCCCACGCACGCGGCTCCACATGCCCACCATCCTCGGCCTCTTTGTCGGCATGGCCGGCGCCGCCCTTCTCGTCGGGCCCGGCGCCTTCGAAGGCGGCCTCGGCTCCAACATTGTCAAAGGCTTCCTGGTCCTGCAATTCGGCTGTTTCGGCTGGTCGCTCGGCTCACTCCTCCAGCGCCGCCAGCCCACCGAGGCCCACCCCATTGTCGGCGGCGCCATCCAACAGCTCGCCACCGGACTCGCCTTTATCCCCATCGCCCTGCTCGTCGGCGGACCCATCCAACTCTCCGGCCGTGGCGTCGGCGCCATCGTCTACCTCATCATCTTCGGCTCCATCGTCGGCTACAGTTCCTACGTGTACGCACTGGAACACCTGCCCGTTGCCGTGCTTTCGATTTACAACTACATCAACCCCGTCGTCGCTGTCATCCTCGGCTGGCTTGTCTACAGCGAACCCTTCGGCTGGCGCGAATTCGCCGCCATGATCATCATCTTCTTCGGCGTCGCCATGGTGAAACGCTCCGAATCCCGCCGCGCAGCCCGCGCCGCCTGACCGCGCTACGGCGTCCGCTGCTTCAACGATTCCGCGATCGCGTACTCATACAGCGCCCACGCCCGGAAGTACTCGTTCGTCGCCGCCAGTTCTCTGATCGCCGTGTCGAACGTCGCCTGTTCGCGCAAGTTCACCAGGAACAACGTCCCGTCGCCCAACTGGAACCGCGCCCGCTCGGCCTCTTCCAGTTGCCGGGCCACCTCCAACTCCTGCCTCAGCACCTGCACCCGCCCATACGCCGCCTTCACCGCCGAATAAGCGTCCTGCACCTCGGCCGTGATCTG
>JACZJQ010000190.1 GCA_014860455.1 Bryobacteraceae bacterium
GTCCCAGGTGGGCTGGTAGGTCTGGGCGGCGAGGGGGGCGAGGCAGAGGATGAGGGCAAGGATGTGTTTCATGGATGCACCGTGAACCATTCTATGAGGAATGGGTTGGGTGAGGTGGAGGGGTTTGCCGGCTTGGGCTGAACTGCTATCCTAAAAGTTGCCTTTGACGACCATTGTTCTCTAGTTCCGGACTCCCACGTGATGCTTCGCGCGCGCTCATGCGCGAAGTGTGAGAGTTCCGTGCGGTTGCCCCCATCCACCGCTTTAGTGAACTTGAGGACACTCCATTGACATTGGAATCGTTTGGTTGGAACCCGCATTTCGCGCGGGCGTTCGCGGCTCAGGCCGAGCAGGGCGAGCGCGCGGGACGGGTTGTCTGTTTTCACGGCGCAGAATGTACGCTGTGGACCGCCGAGGGCGAGGTGCATGCGCCGCTTGCGGGCACGTTGAGGAAAGAAGGCGCTATCACGCCGGTGACCGGCGACTGGGTATTGATCCGCGAAGGCGCACCGTCGATCCGCGGCGTGTTGAAGCGCAAGACGCTGCTTGCGCGTGCGGATTCGTTTCAGGGCGGTAAGCCGCAGCCGCTGGCGGCGAATATCGACACGCTGCTGATTGTGACCGGACTGGACGGCGACTTCAGCGTGCGGCGCATTGAACGCTTCCTGGTGCTGGCGGCGTCGTCGGGCATCGACCCGGTGATTGTGTTGAGCAAAGCCGATCTGCTGGCGCCGGATGAGCTGGCGGCGGCGATTGCGGAGGCGCGGGAGGCAGCGCCGGGCGTGCCGGTGATTCCGTGGAGCGCGATGGACGGGCGCGATGCGGGGGTGATTGCGGGGTGCGTGATGGCGGGACAGACGGCGGCGGTGGCGGGGTCGTCGGGGGCGGGGAAATCGACGTTGATCAACCGGCTGCTGGGCGAGGAGTTGCTGGCGACGGCCGGGGTGAGGGAGTCCGATTCACGAGGCCGGCATACGACGACGCGGCGGGAGTTGATCGCGCTGCCGCAGGGCTGGATCGTGGCCGATCTGCCCGGGTTGCGGGCGGTTGGATTGTGGTCAACCGGCGAGGCTGTGTCGGCGGTATTCGGTGAAGTGGCGGAGGCCGCACGGACGTGCCGGTACCGGGACTGCACGCATACGGTGGAGCCGGGCTGCGCGCTGCGGGAGGCCGTGGAGAGCGGCGAACTGGGGGCGGCGCGGCTGGCTGGTTTCGGGAAGCTGCGGCGGGAGACCGAATCGGTGCAGCAGGCCAAGCAGCGATGGGAGAAGACGATCGCCAAGGCGATCCGCGCGAGGACCAAGCAGGGGTTCGATTTGAAACGGTGAGCGAGCAGGCGATGGGCCCCGGGCCGATTGCTACTTCAGCTTTCCGACGGCCGAGATCACCGGCCCGGCATCGCCCTTGTCCGCCAGATTGTTGAGTTCGATTTCGTCGATGCCGGCGATGCGGCCCAGCAGGCGGATGGGGCCGGCGGCGTGTCCGGCGAACTGCCACTGCGCCATCTCGACGAGCGCGGGCAGCGCTTTGGCGCGGATCGCGGCGAGGACTTGAGGATCGCGCGAGCGGGTATGAAAGGTGAGCAGCATCAGGCCCTTGTTGCGGTCGGACCAGACGGGCGAGTTGAGCATCTCGATGAACGGTGCGGCAGGGATCTGACGGGCGAATTCGGGGGTCGCGGCAAGTACGCCAAGGGCCCTGGTTGCGTTGTTGCGGACCGTGGCGTTGGCATCGCGCGAAGCCTCCATGAGGGCTTCGATCTGGCGCGGCGACTGGCGTGTGTAGCCGGTCAGTTGGGAGGCGGCGATGCGTTGCTTGTCGTCAGCCGATTCGAGGAGCACGCGCAGCAGTAGGGCCTCGTTTGCAAGGGCATCTTCGCGCATCCTCATCTGAATGGCCCGCATGGGCGGGTACGAAGCGAGGGAGTAACCCTTTGAGTAATCCTCGGGCTGGCCGGAGGCGAACTTCAACGAGGCAGGCAGGGCGGCCATGAACTCGTCGTAGAGCGCGGTCAACTCCGGCGGCAGCGTCAGGCTGGCCGACGGCTTGGGCCGCGGAACTTCGCTTGCCGGCGGCGCGCCGAAGCCGATGTAGAGCATCCAGCGGCCTGTCTTGTCGCAGCAGACGGGCGAGAAATGCGTGTAGGGCCGGCCGGTGGCCTTGATGAGTTCCTCCTTGATGGTGTTGGGCACGGCCGGCCAGAGCAGCTTGTCGCCAGGGCGAACCGACAACGCGGCGCGCAACTGGTTTGGGTCCAGCCCGTTGAGCGCGTAGAAGTCGATCAAGCCTACGTGGGCATTTTCAAGCTGGGCGAAGGCCACCGGGGCCAGGAGGGTGAGGACGGCGATGGGCATCCGCATGCGTCCCCATTGTATTCGGGAAAACATGCGCGGCAGAGCGCGGGTGAGGCCGGGGATCGACTCAAGGCAATGAGCGGGTCAGCGTTTGAGGTCCGCGCCGGTGTAGGCGGCTACGATCTGGAGGGATGCGCCTGGGGCGAGGGTGGTTTCCTTCGACCAGAGGCCGAAGGTGACGCCGGGCCACGCCTTGGCGGTCCAGTTGAGATAGCTGCGTTCGGCTTCGGCGTTGTCGAAGCGGACGGTGAGATCGACGGCGCCGCCCTGGCGCAGTGTCCATGCGGCGTCGGGGCGCGTCGGGCCGGTCCAGGTGTGTTTGCCGGTGGGCTCCTGGCCGGCGACGATGAAGGGCTCTTCGACCAGTTGGCCGGAGATGCGCTGGAAGGCCATGCGGGCGCGGTCGATGTCGCCGGGCATCAGCTCTGAGCGGACCTGGAGGGCGGCGGGCAGGGGGGCGGAGCCGCGATTGGTGATTTCAGTGGTGGTGTGGAGGCCGCCGGCGGAGAGGGTGAATGTCCGGGTGAGGGCGGCGCCGTTGTCGCATTCGCCGCGGAGGACGAGGGAGTCCTTCGATCGGGATTCGATGGACCAGCGGATGTCCCAGGCGCGCGCGTAATAGTCGTCATGGGCGGTGGCGGTGAGGCCGCCGGTGGCGGGGTAGGCGCCTTCGCCGGGGTTGAAGCGGCGCATAAGGTCGAGGGCGGTGTAGCCGTGGATGCGGAGGAGGCGGACGACGCGGGCGTTCAGATCGGGGACGATGTCGGCGCGCCACCATTGGTTTTCGAGTGTGATGGCGGGGAGGGGTTTCATTTCGGCGTAGCGTTTTTCGTCGAGGTCGAGGGCGCGGCCTTCGCGGATGCTCTCGACGCCGAAGCCTCTCATGCGGGCGAACAGGGCGGCGGCGCTGGACTGGAGAGCGGCGAGATTGGCGGGGGCGTATTGGCCGTCCTTGAAATGGAACTCGGTGTCGCGCAGCAGGGCGTAGTAGTCCACCGGCAGGCGGGCCTTGAGGACGCGCCGGCGGGTGGCGTCGTCGGGGGCGAGGCGGAGAGCTTCGTCGAACAAGGCGCTTGCTTTCGGCAAGAATGCGTCGGAGTAGTTGGGCACGTTGAAGATCCAGATGTGCTGGTAGGGCGGGCGGACTTCGGCGTGGAGCAGGTCGTAGTAGGCGCGAAGAGGTTCGGCGGCGGGGCCGTAGACGCCTTCCATGAATTCGTCGACGGCGGCGCTGACGGAGGTGGATGAATCCCAGAGCTGGCGGGCGAGGACGTAGGCGCGCAGTTCAGAGGCTTCGCCGCCACCGCCGGGCGGGTAGGCGCCCTGCATGAAGAGGCCGACGACGCCGAGGCGTTGGTAGGTGGGGATGGCGGCGGCGAGTTCGTCGAAGTCGGGCATGGGCATCTGGTAGTGGGAGAAGTTGGTGTTGTAGTGCCAGATGTATAGCTGGTTGGTGATTTTCGACCAGGCCTGGAGGTTCTTGTAGAAATAGGCGCTTCGGGGGCAGGCGGTGAAGGGGTGCGCGATGCAGATGCCGATGGGGCAGAGGCGGATGCGGACGTTGGGCAGCGGGCGGACCTTGGCGGGCGGATTTTCGGTGTACCAATAGGCGAGGGTGTCGATGAGTTTGTCCGGATGGCTCTTGCCGATTGCGGCGGCGACGGCGTTGACGAAACGGAGCAGGGGCCCGGAGTGCTGGCCGCCTTCCTCGGCTTCGACGCGGCGGCAGCGGTCGCATTCGCACCAGCCTTCCCAGTCGTTTTGCGACACGGAGAAGATGGTGGTGTCGGGCTTTTCGCGGATCCACTGTTCGACCTGGGTGATGGCGATGTTCAGGACACCAGGGTTTGTGAGGCAGAGCTGGCTGCGTTCGGCGCGGCGTTTGCCGTCGATGAGGGAGAAGTATTCGGGATGGTCCTTGAAGTACTTCGAGGGCGGGACGAGGGATCCGAAGGAGTGGACGAAGGGGTGGTATTTGAGTTTGCCGCCGGTGGAATCGTCGAGCTGGGTGTGGTTGCCGTTGGTGCGGTTGCGGGCGGCCCAGTCTTTGTCCCAGGCTTCGGTGAAGAAGGGTTCGCGGTATTCGAAAGAGGGGCGGTGGATTTCGTTGGTGTCGGGGATGCTGATGGTTGGCAGCTTGGGAATGCGGGAGACTTCGCGGGTGAACCAGCGGCAGCCGAGCGAGTCGAGGAAGATGTAGACGCCATACATGGTTCCGCGCGTCCGCCCTCCGGCTATGACCAGATGGCGGCCCGAGGTGCGGATGACGAAGCCCTCGGTACCGAATTCTCCGAAGGGGATGGAGGGTTTGAGTTTGCGCAGGGCGGTGCTGTCGCCGAGCAGGATCATGGGGCCTTTCACGGGTTGGGCGTCGGTGGTCACAGGCAGCTTCGCGCCCGACATCTCCGCGATGTAGCGCTGCAGCTCATCTGCCGCTCTCCGCTCCGACGGCGGCGCCAACGCCGAGACGACGATGGTGTAATCCGACTTCCCCTTGGTGACCAGCGAAACAGCCTGTGCCTGCAACGCCAGGACCAGTGCCATACAGACGATGCGCAACATGAAACGCTCCTCGACCGCGCAGCGGTCACCCGCCAATGTACACGTCTGCGGCGTCCGCCGAGAAGCAGGCGGTTTGGGCCGTCGTCTGTTCGCCTTCCAATGGTTTCTCCTTGAATTGCCGGGCGTTTGCTTAGCGCTGCGCATGGAGCCGCATCAATGAAACGCACCATCCAGTTCTCCAGCCGCCGGGGCGAGGCCCAATACGTCGCCGAGTGCCTCGAACTCCCCATCGTCACCCAGGCCCCCACGCTCGACTTGCTCGCCACCAACATCTCCGAGGCCGTCGCCCTCTTCCTCCACGGCGAAGATCCGGCCGAATTCGGCCTCGTCCCCTCCCACGTCGTTCTCGCTACCCTCGAACTCGAGGCCGCCGCATGATGGGCCGGCTCCGCCCCCTCTCTTCTCGCGAACTCATCTCTGTCGCTCAATCCTTCGGCTTCTCCATCAACGACCAGCGCGGCAGCCACATCAAACTCCGCCGCGTCCCCCCCGTCACGCGTAAGACAAACTCTCCTCGTCCCCGCCCACGCCGAAATCGATCGCGGAACCCTTGCGTCCATCTTTCGCCAGGCATGCCGCTACATCAGCCCCGCCGAACTCCGCCCCCATTTCTACTTCGACGATTAGGC
>JACZJQ010000191.1 GCA_014860455.1 Bryobacteraceae bacterium
GAGATGGTGATGCCGGGCGACAACGTGACGGTGAGTGTAGAGCTGATCACGCCGGTGGCCATGGATAAGGGCCTGCGGTTTGCGATCCGTGAGGGCGGCCGCACGGTGGGCGCCGGCACGGTGAGCGAGGTTATCGAGTAGCCGAGGCAGAGAAGACGATCCCGGACGGGCGGCGAGAGACCAGCGAAGCTGGGGGAAGGCTGCCCGGATCGGGGTAGAATGAAGAGACGAGAGAGAAGGCCGATAGAGAGAGTCTTTAAGAAATAGGGGCTTAGGTTAACGGTAGACCGGCGGTCTCCAAAACCGCGAGTGGGGGTTCGATTCCCTCAGCCCCTGCCACCCGAAGCGGATCTCACTGGAATTCCCATGGCAGCACAAACAACGGCAGTAGCGGCAAACGGCGGCGCGGGCAAGAAGGCTCTTTCGCTGGTGAACCGGGTCCGCGACTACATCGACGATCTGAAGACGGAGATGAAACATGTGACGTGGCCGGCGAAGAAGCAGGTGCAGGCGACGACGGCGGTGGTGATCATTGCCGTATTCATGTTTGCGGCCTATTTCGCGGCTGTGGATCTGCTGCTGGGGCGCGCGATCAACACGATCTTCGACTCTCTGGCGAAGCGTTAAGCAGGAAGACGCGGACAGAGAGCAACGAGCCCAACAATGCCAATCGAGGCGGGCGGAGCAAATATGTCGGAACAGGAATTCGAAAATCCCGGCGGCGAGCAGACGGACGGCACCGAAGAGACGTCCATGACGCCGGAAGAATCATTTCCGGCGGAGATCGTATCGGAAGAGGTTTCCAGCGCCGAAGCTGTGGTGCAGGAGCCGGAGGAGCCGGCTGTGCCGGAAGAACCGGCTGCGCTGGACGAGCCTGCTCTGGTGGAAGAGACAGCCGTGGCGGAAGAGGCAGCGACGGTGGAGGAGCCGGCAGTGAGCGTTGAGCCGGCAGTTCCGGATGCGGCTCCGCAGGCAGCGGGCCCGGAGATTCACCGTGCGGGGATGAACTGGTACATCATCCACACCTATTCGGGTTTCGAGAACAAGGTGGCAGAAAGCCTGAAAGCGCGTTCGGAGGCTTACGCCTTAAGCGACCGTGTGGGGCAGGTGCTGATTCCAGTGGAAGAGGTTATCGAGCTGCGAAACGGCAAGAAGGTGACCTCGAAGCGGATGCTGTATCCGGGCTACGTGATGGTGCAGGTGGCGATGGATGATGAGATCTGGCACCACATCAAGAACACGCCACGGGTGACGGGCTTTGTGGGCGGCGGTAACACGCCGGTGCCGTTGAGTGACGCCGAGGTGGACAACATCTTCAACCGTCAGGCGAGCGCGGCGGAGAGGCCGCGGCCGAAGCTGACGTTTGAAAAGAACGAGACAGTGAGGATCGTAGACGGTCCGTTCACGAATTTCCAGGGCAAGGTGGATGACATCAACAGCGATCGCAACACGCTGCGAGTGCTGGTGACCATTTTTGGCCGCGCGACACCTGTGGAACTGGAGTTCCTGCAGGTGGAGAAGATCAACTAGCCGAGCGGCAAGGCGAGCGAGTTTCAAAGAGGATAGAGAGTTATGGCGAAGAAAGTTCAGGCGATGGTGAAGTTGCAGATTCCGGCGGGCAAGGCGACACCGGCGCCGCCGGTGGGCACGGCGTTGGGTCCGCAGGGCGTCAACATTATGGAGTTCTGCAAGGCCTACAATGCAAAGACGTCTGCCAAGGAGTTGGAAGGGCTGATCGTGCCGGTGGTGATCACCATTTACGCCGACCGCAGCTTCACGTTCATCACCAAGACGCCTCCGGTACCGGTGCTGGTGAAGAAGTACGTGAACCTGGCGAAGGGATCTGCCGAGCCGAACAAGAACAAGGTCGGCAGGATCACAATGGCGCAGGTGGAAGACATCGCGAAGCAGAAGATGCCGGACCTGAACTGTTTCGATCTGGAAGCGGCGAAGCGCAATGTGATCGGCACGTGCCGGTCAATGGGCGTGGACGTGATCCAGTAACGGCGGGAATGCTGGCAAAATGAGTGCGCCGCGCCAGAGCCGGGCGTGACAACGCAGGGCCGGGCGTGGTAAATTGAAAGTTCGTTCTTTTCCAACCTGAACTGTTGGGAGGCTTTGGGGCCTGAGGGCAGGCAAGCCGGAGCGGGTCACACCGAAACGGCGGCAGCTTGAAGGACCGGCCGTTTGGACCAGTCACGATATGGCAAGAAAACCAGGCAAGAAGTATACAGCCGCGATCGATCAGATCGAGAAGCGGCCCTACACATTAGAGGAAGCGATTCCTCTCGTCCAGAAGATCAAATTCACCAAGTTTGACGAGACAGTCGAGGTGCACATGCGCCTTGGCGTGGATCCGAAGCATGCCGACCAGATGGTGCGCGGGACGGTGGTGTTGCCCAATGGATTGGGCAAGACCAAGCGCGTGCTGGTGATTGCATCTGGGGACAAGATCCGCGAGGCCGAGCAGGCCGGGGCGGACTTTTTTGGCGGTGAAGAGTTGGTGTCGAAGATCCAGCAGGAAGGCTGGCTGGACTATGACGCCGTGATTGCGACGCCGGACATGATGCGTTCGATGTCGAAGCTGGGCAAGATCCTTGGACCGCGCGGGCTGATGCCGAACCCGAAGACGGGCACGGTGACGCAGGACGTCACCAAGGCCGTGGAAGAGGTAAAGGCGGGCAAGGTTGAGTTTCGAGTGGACAAGACGGGCGTGATTCACGCGCCGGTGGGCAAGGTAAGTTTTGGCGGCGAGAAGCTGCTGGAGAACGCCAGCACCTTGATCCAGGCAGTGCTGAAGGCGAAGCCGGCGGCAGCGAAGGGCAAGTATGTGAAGAGCGCGACGGTGTGTTCGACGATGGGGCCGGGCGTGGCCCTGGATGTGACGTCCTTCAATGCGCGGACGGCATAGTCCGAGGCGAGGGAGGCTCAACGGAAGACGATGAAGAACAAGAAGCAAAAACAGGCGGAATTCGAAGCGCTGCGCAAGGCACTTGAGGGCGCGAGCGATTTCTTCGTCACCGGATTCAACAAAATGACGGTGAGCCAGGATTACGAACTGCGCAAAGCGGTGCGTGGGGCCGGCGGGCTGTATAAGGTGATGAAGAACACGCTTGCCGAGAAGGCCTCGAAGGGTCTGGCGGGCGAGGATGTGCTGACAGGGTTGAAGGGGATGTCGGCGCTGGCATACACTTCCGGCGACCCGGTGGCGTTGGCGAAGGCATTGAGCGCCTACGCGAAGGCCAATCCGGCGTTCACATTCAAGTCTGGCCTGGTAGAGGGCCGCGTGGTCAATCTGGGTGAAATCCAGGAATTGGCCAGTCTTCCTTCGAAGGAAGAGATTTACTCAAAGCTGCTGTACCTGCTGAATGCGCCGGCGCAGCGGTTGGTGACGGTCATGAATGGCGTGGGCCGCAACCTGGCGGTGGTCGTCGATCAGGGCGTCAAGGAAAACAAGTTTCCTCCAAGCGAGGGAGGCCCAGCGGTTTCTGCATAAGGGCGGCTGGCGAAAGAGTTTAACGACACAGGGAGTTTGGAAGCAATGGCTGATCTCAACGCATTGAAGGACCAGATTAAAGAACTGACGCTTCTCGAAGCCTCGCAGCTCGTGAAGATGCTGGAAGAGGAACTGGGCGTCTCGGCCGCCGCGGCTTCTGTTGCCGTGGCCGCCGCTCCGGCCGCCGCAGCGGCGGCGGTTGAAGAGAAGACCGAGTTCAACGTGATACTGACCGCCGCTGGCGCGAACAAGATCAACGTGATCAAGGTTGTTCGCGAGGTTACCAGTCTTGGGCTGAAAGAAGCCAAGGATCTGGTAGAAGCCGCACCGAAGGCGATCAAGGAAGGCGTCAACAAGGACGAAGCCGAGGCGATCAAGAAGAAGTTTGTCGACGCCGGCGCGACTGTTGAAGTCAAGTAAGCCCTGGCCGGGCAAGGCCTGGCCGGAGAGCTTAAGTAACGCCGATTTGAGCGTAGCGGCCTGAGACCGCGCCGGAAAGAAGAAGTCCGGTGCGGTGGCGGGCCGCTATGCCCTTTTGTCGTAGTCATTTGACGTATTGTTGTTTCTTTTGTTAGACTGACAGCTGGTAAGAAGCCAGCGGCAGGCAATTGGAGCGCCGGCGTGAGTGCCGGGACGAAACGAGGCACTTGGCAAAAGGAGAGTTGGAGGCAGGGGAGGCAACTGCGGCCAGCTCGTGGCAGACGGCGTAGAGTCGGGACCGTAAATTTCTCCGCCCTTGGTGACAGACAAACCTGCGCCGGGCACCCCGAGACGTGACAAGAAGGCAGCCCCCGCGATGCGCGTTGACGCGCCGGGCGGCAATTGAACCCGTCGAGCAGGCGTCGAGGCGCGCCCGATCCGGGTGAATTGGCAAAACAGGAGTGGAGAATGTCGACATCGCCAGTTGGCGGCACGCCGCCGAGAGTTGATTTTTCGCGCATCAGCACGTCGGTGCCGATCCCGAACCTGATTGAAGTCCAGAAGTTGAGCTACATGCGGTTCCTTCAGATGGACCTGCTGCCGGATGAGCGCGACGACATCGGCTTGCAGAGCGTGTTCCGGAGCGTGTTTCCGATCACGGATTTCCGGGGCCTGAGCGAGCTCGAGTTTGTCGACTACGCGATCGGCAACTGGGAGTGTAAGTGCGGTTCGTTGAAGGGTTTGAACCACCTGCGCACGGTGTGCCGGAACCCGGCCTGCGGGGCGACGATCAAGACCGATCCGTTCCATTCAGGCGACGTGCTTTGCGACAAGTGCGGGACGTTCAACCGCAACGTGGTGACGTTCTGCAACCGGTGCGGCGATCCGGTGGGATTGCAGTTGAAGTACGACCAAGCGGAGTGCGAAGAGCGGGGCATGACGTTTGCGGCGCCGCTGAAGGTGACCATCCGGCTGCGTAGCTACGACAAGGACGAAGAAGGCAACAAGAGCCCGCGCGAGGTAAAGGAGCAGGAGGTCTTTTTCGGCGAGATTCCGCTGATGTCGGCCAACGGCACCTTCATCATCAACGGTACCGAGCGCGTGATTGTGAGCCAATTGCACCGTTCACCGGGCGTGTTCTTTGAGAAGGTGATGGCGCAGAGCTACTACCTGGGCAAGATCATTCCGTATCGCGGCAGTTGGGTGGAGTTTGAATTTGACAGCAAGAATCTGCTGTACGTCCGCATTGACCGCAAGCGCAAGTTCTATGGATCTGTGTTCCTGCGGGCGCTGGGATTGAAGTCTGACAGCGACATCCTGAAGGCATTTTACCGGATCAGCCGGCTGAAGCTGAAGGACCGCAGGATCCACTGGAAGGTGGACGACACGCTGGTGGGCTTCAAGTTGGGATCAGCGCTGGTGAATAAGTCGGGCGAGACGATCCTGCAGGCAAACCGGAAGATCCGCGAGGCAACGATCAAGGCGCTGCTGGATGCGAAGGTTCACGAGGTTGAGGTCAACGAGAGCGAGATCACGGGGGCGTGGGTGGCCGCCGACGTGATCGACATGGAGACGGGCGAGGTGTTGGCGGAGGCCAACCAGGAGCTGACGGCGTCGATGTTGAAAAACATCATGGACGCAGGCCAGAAGGAGATTGAGGTCTTCTTCCCGGAGCGCGATGAAGTGGGCATGGTGGTATCGGCGACCTTGAAGAAGGACCCGGTGAAGAGCCAGTCCGACGCGCTGCTTGAGATCTATCGCAAGCTGAGGCCGGGCGATCCGCCGACGCTGGACACAGCGACGCAGTTGTTCCAGGGCATGTTTTTCGACGAGCGCAAGTATGATTTCTCGCGCGTCGGGCGGATGAAGTTCAACATCAAGTTGTACGACAACGCCGAGTACTCGCCGGCCGGGTGGGTGGAAGCCCGCCGTGAGCGCCGCAAGCGGGGCGAGATGATCAGCGAGAATCCGCTGGACCGGCGGACGCTGGACGAAGCCGACTTCATCGACACCATCAAGTACCTGATGCGGTTGAAGAAGGGCCACGGGACGGTGGACGATATCGATCACCTGGGCAACCGGCGCGTGCGCGCAGTTGGCGAACTCCTTGAAAACCAGTTCCGCATCGGGCTGGTGCGCATGGAGAGGGCGATCAAGGAGAAGATGGCCGTTTTCCAGGAGATGTCGACGGCGATGCCGCACGACCTGGTGAACGCCAAGCCGGTGATGGCGGCGATCAGGGAGTTTTTCGGATCGAGCCAGTTGTCGCAGTTCATGGACCAGACCAACCCGCTGAGCGAAGTGACGCACAAGCGGCGGCTGTCGGCGCTTGGACCAGGCGGTTTGTCGCGAGAGCGGGCGGGCTTCGAGGTGCGCGACGTGCACCCGACGCACTATGGCCGCATCTGCCCGATTGAGACGCCGGAAGGTCCGAACATCGGATTGATCAGCTCGTTGAGCTGTTTCGCGCGGATCAACGAGTATGGCTTCATCGAGTCGCCGTACCGCCGCGTGACCGCCAACACGGTTCAGGACGATGTCCAGGTCCTGAATCCGGGTTCGACGAATCTGAAGGTCGGGCAGGTGCTGACGAGGCTGGACCTGCAGGCAGTGCTGAAGAAGCTGAAGGCGACCGACACGCCGCCGGAGTATGACGCCCACTGCGACTACCTGTCGGCATGGGACGAGGACAAATACGTCATCGCCCAGGCCAACATGAAGCTGGACGACAAGGGCGGCATCGTCGATGAACTGGTGAACACTCGCAAGGCGGGCAACTTCACGCTGATCATCAGGGACGAGGTCCAGTACATGGACGTCAGCCCGAAACAGCTTGTATCGGTGGCTGCGTCGCTGATTCCGTTCCTTGAAAACGACGACGCCAACCGCGCGCTGATGGGATCGAACATGCAGCGCCAGGCGGTGCCGCTGTTGAGGGCCGATTCGCCGATCGTGGGCACGGGCATGGAAGCGGTGACGGCACGCGATTCCGGCGCGGTGATCATGTGCAAGCGCTCGGGCATCGTGGATTCGGTGGATAGCGAGCGCATCATCGTGCGCGTCGAGGGCAGCGTGCATGAGGGTCAGATGTCGCGCGAAGTGGGCGCCGATATTTATCCGCTCACGAAGTTCAAGCGGTCGAACCAGAATACCTGCATCAACCAGAAGCCGATTGTCGAGCAAGGCCTGCGGGTGAAGAAGGGCGACGTGCTGGCCGACGGGCCCTGCACCGACGCCGGTGAGCTTGCGCTTGGGCGGAACGTCCTGGTGGCGTTTATGCCATGGCGCGGCTACAACTTCGAGGACGCCATCATCGTCAGCGAAAAGCTGGTGAAGGAAGATTACTACACCTCGATTCACATCGAGGAGTTTGAGATCGAGGCGCGCGACACGAAGCTGGGTCCGGAAGAGATCACGCGGGATATTCCGAACATCTCGGAATCGTTCCTGCGCAATCTGGACGACAGCGGCATCATCCATGCGGGCGCGAAGGTGAAGCCGGGCGACATTCTGGTGGGCAAGGTGACGCCGAAGGGCGAAACGCAGCTGACACCGGAAGAGAAGCTACTACGGGCGATTTTCGGCGAGAAGGCCGGCGACGTGAAGGACGCATCGCTGTACTGCCCGCCGGGCATCGAGGGCGTGGTGGTGGACGCGAAGGTTTTCTCACGCAAGGGCGCCGATCCGGACGAGCGTTCGCGCTCGATCCTGAAAGAGCAGATGGATAAGCTCTACCGCAACCTGGATGACGAGAAGCGCATTCTGAACGACGAGCGGAGCAAGCGGCTGGCGGCGTTGCTGGACGGCAAGGAGATCCAAGCCGACCTGCACGACGAGAAGACGAACAAGAAGCTCATCGCCAAGGGCACGGTTCTGACGCGCGACATGATCGAAAAGCTACGGGCGAAGGACCTGAAGCGGCTGAAGTTCTCGGGCAAGGACCCTCGACTGAACGAGGCCATCGACGAGATTGAAGAGCTGACGTCGCGCCAGATCCAGGTGCTTGAGAAGATCACGGAAGAGAAGATCGCCAAGCTAAAGAAGGGCGACGAACTGCCGCCGGGCGTGATCAAGCTGGTGAAGGTGTATATCGCCATGCGGCGCAAGCTGTCGGTAGGCGACAAGATGGCCGGCAGGCACGGAAACAAGGGCGTGATCTCGAAGATCGTGCCGGAAGAAGACATGCCGTTCCTGGCCGACGGCACGCCGGTGGAGATCATTCTGAATCCGCTGGGCGTTCCGTCCCGTATGAACGTGGGCCAGATTCTGGAGACACACCTCGGCTGGGCTGGATATAAGCTCGGCAAGAAGTATGCCACGCCGGTGTTTGACGGCGCCACCGAGGCCGACATCAAAGGCGAGCTTACAAAGGCGGGTCTGCCGACGTCGGGCAAGGTGAAGCTGCATGACGGCATGTCGGGCCAGCCGTTCGAGCAGCCGGTGACGGTGGGCTACATCTACATGTTGAAGCTATCGCATCTGGTTGACGACAAGATCCACGCCCGTTCGATCGGACCGTACTCGCTGATCACGCAGCAGCCGCTGGGCGGCAAGGCGCAGTTCGGCGGCCAGCGATTCGGCGAGATGGAAGTGTGGGCGCTGGAAGCCTATGGCGCGGCTTACATCCTGCAGGAGTTGCTGACGGCGAAGTCCGACGACGTGTTTGGACGCGCCAAGATCTACGAAGCCATCGTCAAGGGCGAGGCCGCGGCCGAGCCGGGCGTGCCTGAATCGTTCAACGTGCTCATCCGCGAGTTGCAGTCGCTGTGCCTCGACGTCGAGCTGATGAAGAAGCCAAAAGAGATGCCGGACACGGCGCTGGCGGCTGACTAGGAGACCGGAAAGGACAGGAGGCGACGATGTACAGAGCAACACCTTACGACCGAAGCAACCTGATTGCGGATTTTGATTCAATCCGCATCTCGCTGGCGTCCCCGGAGAAGATCCGGAGCTGGTCGCACGGCGAGGTCACCAAGCCGGAAACCATCAATTACCGCACGTTCAAGCCGGAGCGGGATGGCTTGTTCTGCGCCCGTATTTTCGGGCCGGTGGCAGACTGGGAGTGCTTGTGCGGCAAGTACAAGCGGATGAAGCACCGCGGCGTGATCTGCGACAAGTGCGGCGTTGAAGTGACGCTGGCGCGCGTGCGGCGAGAGCGCCTGGGCCATATCGAGTTGGCGAGCCCTTGCTCGCACGTATGGTTCTTCAAGGGCCTGCCGTCGAGAATCGGCTACTTGCTGGACATCACGCTGCGCGACCTTGAGCGGGTGCTTTACTTTGAAGCCTACGTGGTGATCGATCCGGGCGAAGTGCCGGGACTGAACCACCATGAGGTGATCACCGACGACCGCAAGCGCCAGCTTGAGGCGGACTATCCGGGCCAGTTTACGGCCATGATGGGAGCCGAGGGCATCAAGGAACTGCTGCGAATGATCGACATCGAGGGCCTCTCGGTGGAGATCCGCGAGAGGATGAAGACCGAGACGTCGCAGCAGAAGAAGCTGAAGTTCGCCAAGCGCTTGAGGGTGACCGAGAGCTTCCGCAAATCGGGCAACAAGCCCGAATGGATGATTCTGAGCGTGCTGCCGGTGATTCCGCCGGAGCTGCGGCCGCTGGTGCCGCTGGATGGCGGGCGGTTTGCGACATCGGATCTGAACGACCTTTACCGCCGCGTGATCAACCGCAACAACCGGTTGAAGAAGCTGATGGAGCTGCATGCGCCGGACGTGATTGTGCGCAACGAAAAGCGGATGCTGCAGGAAGCCGTCGATGCGCTGTTTGACAACGGGCGGCGGGGCCGCGTGCTGCGCGGCGCCAACAACCGGCCGTTGAAGTCGCTGTCGGATTCGCTCAAAGGCAAGCAGGGCCGGTTCCGGCAGAACCTGCTGGGCAAGCGCGTTGATTACTCGGGCCGTTCGGTGATCGTGGTGGGCCCGGAGCTGAAGCTGCACCAGGCGGGGTTGCCGAAGAAGATGGCGCTTGAGCTATTCAAACCGTTCATCTATCACCGGCTGGAATTGCGGGGCCACTGCACGACGATCAAGCAGGCCAAGGAACTGGTGGAGCAGCAGGACCCGGTGGTGTGGGACATCCTCGAAGAGGTGATCAAGGATCACCCGATCATGCTGAACCGCGCGCCGACGCTGCACCGTCTGGGCATCCAGGCGTTTGAGCCGGTGCTGGTGGATGGCAAGGCGATCAAAATCCACCCGCTGGTGTGCACGGCGTTCAACGCCGACTTTGACGGCGACCAGATGGCGGTGCATATTCCGCTTTCGCCTGAAGCTCAGATCGAGGCCTCGACCTTGATGCTGGCGGCGAACAACATTCTGTCGCCGGCGCATGGTGCGCCGATCGCGGTGCCGACGCAGGATCTGGTGTTGGGCCTATATTATCTGACCAAGGTGCGGCGCGGTTCGAAGGGCGAGGGCAAGAAGTTCGCCTCGATCGAGGATGTGCTGATCGCGCTTGAGATGGGCGAGGTGGAGACCCAGACGCCGATTACGCTGCGCTATACGGGCAAGGTGATCGACCTGGCCAACGCCTATGACTCGCAGGACGTAATGCACACCGAGCCGGTCCCCTACAACAAGACCGATATGGAGACCACGGTGGGGCGCGTGCTGATGAACGACACGTTGCCAGCCGATATGCCGTTCGTCAACGGCTTGTTGAAGAAGAAGGGCCTGACGCAACTGGTGCATTACTGCTACCTGCGCTTCGGCCTGCACACGACAGTGAAGATGCTGGACGACATTAAGGATCTGGGCTTCGCCTCGGCGACCCGGGCCGGCATTTCGATCGGTATCGACGACATGGTGGTGCCGGAGTCGAAGGGGCGGCTGGTGCGCGACGCCGAGAAGCAGGTGATGGAGGTGCAGCTGCAGTACACAGACGGCGCCATCACGCACGGCGAGCGCTACAACAAGATCATCGAGATCTGGAACAAGGTGACCGAAGAGGTGACCGCCGAGATGTTCAAGGTGATGGAGATGGACGACCGCACGGGCCGTTACCTGAACCCGATCTACATCATGGCGGACTCGGGCGCGCGCGGTTCGAAGCTTCAGATCCGCCAGCTCTCGGGCATGCGCGGCCTGATGGCGAAGCCGTCGGGCGAGATCATCGAGACGCCCATCACGGCGAACTTCCGTGAAGGGTTGAACGTGTTGCAGTACTTCATCTCGACGCACGGCGCCCGCAAGGGTCTGGCCGACACGGCGCTGAAGACGGCCGATTCGGGTTACCTGACGCGGCGGTTGTGCGACGTGGCCCAGGACGTGATTGTCACCGAGCTGGACTGCGGCACCGAAGACGGCATTTACGTTGAACCGATCGTTGAATCGGGTGAGATCATCGAGCCGCTGCGCGACCGTATTGTGGGCCGCGTGGCGCTTGAGGACCTCCGCGATTACGAAAACAACCTGCTGGTTGCGGCGCGCCAGGAGATCACCGAAGAACTGGCTTCGGCGATTCAGGACGCCGGCATCGACCGGGTGAAGATCCGTTCGGTGCTGACCTGCGAATCCAAGCGCGGCGTCTGCGAACTCTGTTACGGGCGCAACCTGGCGACGGGCAGGTTGGTGGAGCGCGGCGAAGCGGTGGGCATCATCTCGGCGCAGTCGATCGGCGAGCCGGGCACGCAGTTGACGATGCGCACGTTCCACATCGGCGGCGCCGCCAGCGGCGGAGCCGAGCAGAACAAGCAGGAAGCGCGCAACGACGGCTACGCGAAGTTCATCGAAATCAAGACGGTGCGCAACGCGAAGAACGAAATCATCGCCATGAACCGGACGGGTCTGGTGGTGGTGGCGGACGAAAAAGGCCGTGAGCGCGAGCGCTATCAGGTGGTGTACGGAGCCAAGATTCTGGTGGAGGACGGTTCGGCTGTTAAGGCCAACCAGACGCTGCTGGAATGGGATCCGTTCGCCTTCTCGATCCTGACCGAAGTGACCGGCACGGTGCACTTCAAGGACATCATGGAGAACATCACCTACCACGAGCAGGTGGACGAGGTGACTGGGTTGTCGCAGTGGGTTGTGATCGACTCGCCGGACGAAAAGCGGATGCCGACGGTGGTGATCCGCCCCGAAGGCGGCCATCGCAGCGACGAGCGGCGCTACCTGATGCCGGTCCACGCGCACCTGAGCGTGCGCGAGGGCGACACGGTGTTTGCAGGCGACGTGCTGGCGAAGATCCCGCGCGCGACCACGAAGACGAAGGACATCACGGGCGGCCTGCCGCGCGTGGTGGAGTTGTTCGAAGCTCGCAAGCCGCACGAGACGGCCGTGATGAGCGAGATCGCCGGCATTGTCCGCATTGGCGATGTCGTCAAGGGTACCCGCAAAGTCAACGTGGTCGGAGACGACGGCAACGAGCGCGAGTATTCGATTCCTCGCGGCACGCACATCAACGTCCAGGAGGGTGAGCGCGTGAAGGCGGGAGATCCGTTGATGGACGGCCCGCGCAATCCGCACGACATTCTGAAGGTGCTCGGCGAACAGGAACTGCAGAAGTACCTGGTGAACGAGATTCAGGAAGTGTACCGGCTTCAGGGCGTCAACATCAACGACAAGCACCTCGAGGTGATCTGCCGGCAGATGATGCGGTGGGTGAAGATCGAGGATATCGGCGATACGGAGTTCCTGCCCGAGGAAGTGGTGGACAAGTTCCGCTTCCGCGAGGAGAACGACGTGACGATCGCCGCCGGCGGGCGACCGGCATCGGGATCTCCGGTGTTGCTGGGCATCACGAAGGCGTCGCTGTCGACCGATTCGTTCATCTCTGCGGCATCGTTCCAGGAGACCACCCGCGTGCTGACCGAAGCCGCAATTAACGGCAAGGTGGACTACCTGCGCGGGTTGAAGGAGAACGTCATCATGGGCCGGCTGATCCCGGCCGGCACGGGCATGGACTACTATCGGCGTGTGAAGATCGCCGGCGAGGATATCGTCGAGGAGCCGGCAGCGGATCCGGACAACGTTCTGGCGGATTCCTTCCAGGTCTATGACGACGAGACCAAGGGCGGCTACATGTCGGGCAGCGAGGGCGGCGAACTGAACTTCGACGACTCGCTGGGCGAAGTGGAGTAGTCCTCCAGCCAAGACAAAATCGAGAAGCAAAGCCCCGGCGCGATCCAGAACGGATCGGGACCGGGGCTTTTCCTTGGTATAGGCCGCTGCCGGGATCAGCGGCGGATGAGAACCTCCTGGAGGCTGTCGCGGGTCATGTAGAACTTCACGCCTGAGAACCCGGAAAACAGCTTTTCGATGGCTCTGGCGTTAAACGGTTCCGCGGGCCGGGCGGGCGGCTTCGGGGTGGCCTTAATCGCGCCGTCCGGGCCGGCTCTGCACGCCAGGGGGGCGGTGGAACTGAGGTGCTCCGGATGGAAGAGCGCCAGCAGCAGTGCGCCCGGCGCCATGAGACGTTTCAGCCTGGTGACAAGAGCGGCGGCGGCGGCGGGGAACAGGAACTGGAGGCGGTCCCAGACCAGTACAGCACCCAGGGCGCCATTAGAAAACGGGAGGCACTCCCGGAGGAAGGCCTCGATCTTCTCCGCCGCGGCTTCGCCGCGCAGCCGTTCTTCAGGAGTGAAGAACGCCTCGTAGCCGAGGACGATTTCCTGTGCGTAGAGCCGGTTCCCGTAGCCTGTGACGAAGTCCAGGTTCTGCTGATTCAGGCCGCCCAGGTCGAGCACCTGCATGGCTGGTCCTGTTTCGAAGTGTTTGGCGAGGCTCACCAGCGCATGGCTCCGCCTGAGGCCGTCCTGATCGTGCAGCCCCGCAGACCCGCCAGGGCTGTAAGCGGCCGGACCAAAGGCTCCGGCCCTGCCCTTGTTCATCCCTTGCGGCTCTCCGGCGCAGGAGGCAAGATGATGGGTTCGACGGGCGCGGCCGCGGGAGGCGCTGCCGGCCTCGGTGGCTTGGGAGGATCGACGCGGATGGTCTCGACGTTGCCCTTGAAGTAAGCCTCGTCCTCGATCACCGGGCGACAGGCCTTCAGGTCGCCGATGACCTTGGCGTTCTTGCGGATCTCGACCCGTTCGGAGGCCTCCATATTGCCCTGGACCACGCCGTAGATGACGATTTCACGGGCGCGGATCTTGCCCTCGATATGACCCCCCTGTCCGACGGTGAGGCGATTCTCGGGGAGGTCGACGTCCCCTTCGAGGCGGCCGTCGACCAGTAGGTCTTCCTTGCCGCTGACGGACCCTTTGACGAGGATGGTCTTGCCGATGACGGCGGCGGCTCTTGTGGTAGCCTCATCCACGCGGCGCGTGGGGTAGCTTGAGGTCGGGATGGCTTCCTTCACGGGTTCTGGCGGCGCCTGCCTCGCCTGGGTCTCTTCTTCTCTTCTGCTGCGGTTCCACATCTTGGTTATTCCTCTCGTTATGAAGTCTCAACGCCGGGGAACCCGGGACGGCCGCAGGGACGCTCGCG
Source organism: Bryobacteraceae bacterium (assembly GCA_014860455.1). GTDB lineage: Bacteria > Acidobacteriota > Terriglobia > Bryobacterales > Bryobacteraceae > PNKE01. Next base: position 14,356 of record JACZJQ010000191.1, read on the forward strand.
CCGATCTTTCCGATCAAGCGCGGCGAGACCGGATCGCCGGGCACACCGCACCCTGAACCCAACCTCTATTGCATCCTATCGTACCAAGTCGCCGGAGGATACGGATCGATGGGGGCAGCAGTTCTACGACTGTTCCACAGGACGGACCCTGCCGTAACCTTTTATAATCAGGGCGTGCCCAAGTCAAAAGACCTGGAAGCGAAACTCGCTACGATCGAGAAGCAGATCGGCGTCTTCCAGCGCATATCGAGGTTGATGGTCAGAGAGCTGAGCCTGGCGGATACGCTGCAGTCGATCGTCAATCTGGTGAGCCAGTTCACTGAATGCGACTCGACGCTGCTGTATCTGATCGACAGCGACGAGCTTGTGCTGTGCGCATCGTCGAACCCGAACGCGTCGCAGATCGGGCGGGTGCGGCTGAAACTGGAGGAGGGGCTCACAGGGTGGGTGGCTCGCGAGCGCAAGATGCTGGCGATCACGGCCGAGGCTTATAAAGACCCGCGGTTCCGGAAGTTTTCGGACTTGCAGGAAGACAACTGCGAGTCGTTCCTATCGGTCCCGGTGATCGCGCGGAACAGGGTGATCGGTGTGATCAATGTCCACCACCGTTCCCCGCACCGGCATACGGGCGCGGAGATGGAACTGATGACGACGGTTGGCGAGCAGGTGGGTTGCCTGCTGGTGCTGGCGCGGATGGCATCGAGCACGATCGAGGAAGCCAACCACGTCGAACTGGTGATGGCGCACGGCCACATCGCGCGCAAGGGCGAGGAGTAGGTGGCCGTGGCGATTACTCGCAGGACGCTGCTGTCATGCGTGGGCGGGTTGCCGGCGCTGGCCCAGACACCGCAACCGGCGAAACCGCAGCCGCCGGCTCAGCGGACGCAGATGGCGCAAGTGCCTCCGGGCGGGCTGTTGAAACCGGGCCCGGATGCACCGGCGTTTGCACGCGGCAGATGGTCGATGGAGTACCTCTACGACAAAGAGCGGGAATCGCTGGAACTGGGGTCGCTGCACTTTTCGAGCCTGCTGAGGGGCGTCGCCACGGCGGTGAAGTACAAGGACGGCGAGGCGAAGGACAACCTCTGCCTGCGCACCACCGACGGCGGCAAGACGTGGCAGCAGACCGGTATCGGCAGGCGGCCTTACTCGCTGTTCGTGCTGGACGAAGCCAACGCCTGGATTGTCTGCGACAACAGGTTGCTGTATTCCGACGAGGGCGGCGCGAGATGGCAGCGGCTGAAGATCCCAGACAAGAAGATGCTGCGGGTGCACTTTCAATCGCCCACACGCGGCTGGGCCTACGGCATCGGCAACGTGTTTTACGAAACCAGTGACGGCGGCAGGACGTGGAAGCCGGTGAAGGAAAGCGTGGAGTTGAAGTTGACCAGCGAGAACACGCTTCTGAGCTGGATGGAGTTCGTTACGCCGAAGCAGGGCATGTTGTCGGGTACGTCGCGGCGGCGGATGGAGTGGAACAGTTACCTGCCGGAATGGATGGTGCCGGAGCGCTCGACGAGGCGGAGAATGCTGCCGGGCGTCGTCTTCACGATGGTGACCAACGACGGCGGCGGGACATGGAGACGGGTGACGACGTCGGCGTTCGGCGACCTGATGAAGGTGCGGATGCGAGGGATGAGGGGGGCGAGCCTGATCGCCTACGACGACGGCTTTGACTGGCCATCGGAGGTGAACGCCATGAACCTTCGAACCGGCGGCACCGAGCCGATCTTCCGCCAGCGGCAGATTCACGTCACCGACATCGCGATGGTGGGCGAGGCGGGCATTCTTCTGGCAGGGATCGAAGCGTTGGGGCGGCTGCGGATGTCGAGCCTGAGCGGGCGAGTGAAGGCGATCTACAGCCCGAACTCGAAGGACTGGTACGACATGAAGATGGACTACCGGGCCGAGGGCACTTTTGCAAGGATCGCGCGGGTGGGCGACGATCATTTCTGGATTGCGTCAAACGCGGGCATGATCCTGAAACTGGGTGAGTGAGCGGGGGCTCTCATATATCCTGGGGCGGCGGAGCGATCGGCTACACTGGAGTTGATTTTCAGGAGGCCGCTCACCGATGTCACTGTCCAGACGTTCATTGTTTTCCGCCGCGGCGCTGCCGCTGGGCGCAGTGCGCGCCGCCGCCGCGCCAGCCGCGAAGCGGATTCCGCTGGCCGTTTCCAGCTACTCGTTCTGGCACTTCAAGCCGGTGAAGTACCCGATTGAACGGGTGATCGATACGGCGGCGAAGATCGGCTTCGACGGCGTCGAGATCCTGCACCGCCAGATGGACAACGAGACGCCGGCCTACGTCAACGCGCTGAAGAAACGGGCCTTCGAGCAGGGGCTGTCGTTCCCCATGCTGTCGATCCACCAGGACTTTGTCTTCCCGGAAAAGGCCGAGCGTCAGAAGCATATCGATCACACGCGGCGCTGCCTGGAACTGTCGGCGCGGCTTGGGATTCCGGCCATGCGGCTGAACTCAGGCCGATGGAAAACGATTCCGAGCTTCGACGATCTAATGAAGGTGAAAGGCAACGAGCCGCCTCTGGCCGGCTACAAACTGGATGACGCGATCGCGTGGTGCGTCGAGTCGATCAACGCCTGCCTGCCGGATGCTGAGAAACTGGGCGTCCAGATGTGCCTGGAAAACCATTGGGGCCTGACCACCGACATCGACGTCCTGCTGAAGATCCACGCCATGGTGAACTCGCCGTGGCTGGGGTTGAACCTGGATACGGGCAACTACCCGGCGGCGGAGCCCTACGACGGCATCGCCAAACTGGCGCCGAAAGCGACCATCGTGCAGGCAAAGACGTACTATGGCGGCGGCGAATGGTACACGCTCGACCTCGACTATCCGCGCATCGCCAAGATCTTGCGCAACGCCGGCTTCCACGGCTGGGTGTCGCTGGAGATGGAAGGCAAGGAAGAGCCCGACGCCGCGGTCCAGAAGAGCTACGACGTGCTGCGGAAGGCGTTCGCGTGAGGTAGTCGCTTGGCCAGCGGGGGCAAGCCAGATTTGAACTTGAGTCTCGCCCGCCCCCGCCGACCGTTCAGTCTACCTCATCCACTTGATGAAGTTGACATAGACGTGGCCCAGTATTGGACCGTACTGGTGCAACCCGGGGACGTGCCCGACACCGGTAATGCCCAACAGTACTTTTCCTTGACCATGACGCATCAGCGCGAAGGTGCCTTCGGTTACAGTCCGGTCACTACGGCACCCTCCCCATGCCTGGCAGTAGCTTGAGTGAGTCGGCAGGCCGTGCCAACCCGGCGTATGTCCGAATGCCCAATACCAGATGAGATCATAGGACCCTGCGGGCGGGGCATACTGCGCCGTCTGCATCGAACCTCGATTGATGAGGTAGTTGGTGTATTGGCTGACAACATCAGGCTCGGTGGGTGGGTCCCAAGTGGGTATCCCGTCGAAGAGAGGGCTCTGGCCGATGGGCTTGATGTAGCCGTACCTGTCGAGCACCGCGGGATAGTAACCGCCAGTGTGAGCCGATCCCACACCAGCGTACGAGAGGATGAACTTGCCAAAGGCATCCGCGATCATCGGGGAGCCCTCTGAAACGGCCTGAGCGATCGCCACCGCCGGAGCGCCTGCAAACTCCGTTGGCTGCGCAGTGAAGCCGGCGACGATGATCCTCTTCTTGAGCTTCTGCTCAGTGGCCTGGCTTGCGGGAACCTCGTCGAATTTGATTCCTGCGGAAGCTAGAGAGCTGCGCAGGTAATCAACAGTCGAATCTGGATTATTCCTGGTGAGGAGAAGCACTTTCTTTCTCGGTGAGAGTCCATAGTGCGCTCTCACTTCATTCTCATCGAAGTCCGAGAGTTCAGTCAGAGGTAAGTGGTGTTCAAGACCAACGCATTCGTAATACATTACATTTGCGGTTTCCCCATCGGCCACTGAGTTGCAGTTGGTAACTCGCACTGCCGGCGTTCCCCGTCCCTCAACGACGCTGTAATCTCCTAGCCCCATGGCGTGTCCGGCTTCATGGAGGAAGACTCGAAGGAACGGCTCAAAACTCTCATCTACGCCGCCGCTGGGGGGAAAGACCGAATATGGTCCGTGAACCCATTTTGTGTTGTGGGATGTGGTCATCGTGATGTTGATCGAGAAAGTATGCTGAAGGAACGGTAGCCACAAATCAAACTTGACAGGCCAGGTGATGCCAGCCGCTGAACAGTTCTTGTTGAGCTTGTCCCACAGGCCCGAGCAGAGATCGTCGGTTCTGATGTTTAAGTCCGCTATCTCGGTCCATGACGATTTTTTTTTGAATGTAATAATATGCTCTGGGGCAAGAGCGTCGGCCCACTGTTTCAGGGCTCCGGCGATCTCGTTTTCAATTGTGGATTGTTGGTAAGGCGCTGTGGCAATGTTGTCAACGATGTCATAAACAACAGTTGCTCCTTGTTTCCATCGGCTGTATTTCATTGACCAATCGCTAAAGTGATTAGTCCTGACGACTGCGAACCTTCCAGTAGGGTCTGAAGTTGCATCGACGCGAAACCAGGCACTCAACTGTTCTGCGGTGCTGAAGAAGACCTGACCGTTTCGGGCGGGCATGGTAGTTCCGTCGACGATGCCATCCTGATCAATGTCTGTGTACGGAATCTGTATCTCAAGGTCACCTCCGGTGACGAGGTTGTCGGGCAGCAGGCTGAAGGCGAGCGTGACGATGCCGTCTTGCGTATCCGGATTGATGAGATTTGGCTTGGCCGGTAGCGCCTTGGCCCTAATGACCTTCCATGAATCCAATGCCTGTGGCGGAAGGACTACCTTCAGCCCAACGAGTGGCGAAGCTGAGTCAGTGACCTCAAGGCTCCCGCCTGGAGGCCCAACCAGAGCGGCCGCGTCCGCTTCAACATTTTCAACTACCTGAAGTGTGATGCTTCCCCCAGGACCCGACGCGAGCGTCACCTCCAAGCTGTTCACCTCCTTGGCCGCGATCGGGAGAGTGATCTCGGCCACCTGTCGGTTGAACTTATCAGGCGAGATGACAACAGCACCGTTCAGTATCACGGTTGCGCTACTGACACGGTTGTCGCCCGAAGCTGTCCCGTTGCGGACATACAGAACGGCCGGACCCCCTGCCCCAGGAAATGTGATCGACTGGGCGGTCGGTGCACCAGTTGACCGGGTAAAGGCGGTGGCCGGGAGAGTTTCAATCTGATGAACGGCTGCGCTGACGGGCGCCAGCAGCCCGACAAGGAGCAGAGCAGTCGCTGGAGTATTTGCGAACATTGGCGTACCTCATGTTGCTGGATGCAACGCCGCAGTGTAACCGGGGTTGGTTGATCCCGGAGCTGAAATCTCCAGAAATTCACTTCCCTTCGTTTCACTTCGCGCGGTGTGCGACTGCAGTATCCCCGATCAGCAACGGAGGGCAAGCACGCCAATCGGTTCTCGCGGGTCCTCCGGGGTGATCGGTCTGGTAAGATGTCGCTTACTCCAAAGCGATGTCTGTTCCAAGCGGCAATACGGGGCGAGGTGGCGGGAGCCGGGAACTTCACACCTGGAAGGAGATCGGGGAGTATCTCTCGGTGACGCCCAGGACAGCGCAGGCTTGGGAGCAGGAGCGGGGTCTGCCTGTGCACCGGCTGCCGGGCGGGCGAGGGCGCGTCATCGCATACACGGGCGAGATTGACGAGTGGAAGCGGACGGTCCCGGTTTCGAACGGAGCGGCGCCCAACGGCGGGAAGCGATGGGGACGGATCGGGATTGGGGTTGGGTTGGCGATCGGTGTCGTGGCCGCTCTGATATGGGCTTACTTGCCGCGGTCTGGGCCGGGTGGGTTCAGGGTGGATGGGTCAACGCTGGTTGCGCTCGACAAGGGCGGCAAGGACCTTTGGCGCTATCCGATCCCGAATCAGTATCATTACACGCAGCACCGCACGTCCCGGGAGCCGCAGATTCTATTGACCGATCTCGATAGTGACGGGCGGAGCGAAGTCCTGGTCAATGTGGAGGCCAATGAGCCCAGCCCGGACCGCAACGCGCTGCTGATCTGCCTGTCGCCGTCTGGAAGCGAATTGTGGCGGTTCGCGCCCGGCCGGCATGTGAGGAGTCCGGTTGACGAGTTTCCATTGCCATACAGGATCCCGGACTTTGCTCTCATCCGGACGTCGCCCGAGGCAAAGCCGAAGATCGTGGTCAGCAGTCACCATCTGATCCTCTATGCGAACCAGGTGGCGCTGCTGGACGCCATGACCGGCCGGATCGAGCGCCAATATTGGCATTCGGGCGCGTTGCAGCGCCTGGTTGTTCATGACGCCGATGCCGACGGGCGGCCGGAGATCTACCTCGGCGGCATCCACAATGGATCGAAGCAGGCGGTGCTGGTGGTGCTGGATCCGGAGACGATGGACGGGGCCTCGGTAGAGGGCAATCCCGAATATCAACTTGCGGGATTCGCGCCCGGGCGGGAGATAGCAAGGGTGTATTTCCCGGCATCGTGCCATACGCGAAAGCTGGGGCAGTATAACGTGGCCGCATCGCTCAAGCCAGAGTCCGGCGGCATAGAGGTTGCGGTGTGGGATCCTGTTCCTGGCGCGGATCACGTTGTTCATCACTACCTGTTGAACGCGGACCTGTCGCTGCGCAGGATGATTGAAGGCGACAACTACCTTGGGATCCACAACTCGCTTCGTCTTGCCGGATTCATTGATCACGACCTGACCGAGGGCGAGCGCGACGCCAAGCGGGCCATCCAGGTCGTCAGACCCGGCCAGGCGGCCCCGGCGCGTCGCTGATTTCAGACATTGGCATCTGATATAATTCGGGTGGACACTCTCAACCGCTCTTCTTCTATCATTAGGTTGAGAATCTGTCCTACAAGGTACTTATTCACATATGTCTAAGAAAATCGATGTGACCGAACTCATCTTGCGCGATGCCCATCAGAGCCTGATGGCCACGCGCATGGCGATGGAGGATATGGTCCCGGCTTGCGAGAACATCGACAAGGCCGGCTACTGGTCGGTGGAGTGCTGGGGTGGAGCAACATTCGACTCCTGCATCCGATTTCTGAACGAGGATCCGTGGGAACGGCTGCGGCAGTTCCGCAAGTTGCTGCCGAATAGCCGTCTGCAAATGCTGTTGCGGGGCCAGAACCTGCTCGGTTACCGGCACTACGAGGACACCGTGGTGGACCATTTCGTAGAAAAGGCAGCCAGCAACGGCATGGACGTCTTCCGCGTGTTCGACGCGTTGAACGACATCCGGAACGTGCGCCGATCGGTACAAGCCGTAAAGCGCGCGGGCAAGCACGCGCAAGGAACGATTTGTTACACGGTGAGTCCGCTGCACACCGTGCCGGCGTTTGTGGAATTCGCTGAGCAACTGGTGGAGATGGGCTGCGACTCGCTTTGCATCAAGGACATGGCGGCGCTGCTGAAGCCGCAACCGGCATATGAACTTGTGAAGGCCATCAAGGCGGCCTGCGGCAAGGAGATGCGGGTTCACGTGCACGTGCATGCGACGACGGGCGTGACGCTGGTGAGCTTGATGAAGGCGATCGAGGCCGGCGCCGATTGCGTGGATACGGCGATCAGTTCGCTGTCGTTAGGTCCTGGGCACAACCCGACCGAATCGCTGGCCGAGATGCTGCAGGGCACGGGGTATCACACGGAGCTCGACAAGGAGCGGCTGAGGAAAATCAAGGAGCATTTCGCAGGAGTGCGGCCGCGATACAAGGAGTTTCTGTCCGACATCACGGGCGTGGAGACCGACATTTTCGATTCTCAGATTCCTGGCGGGATGATCTCGAACATGGAGTCGCAGTTGAAGCAGCAGGGCGCGGGCGACAAGCTGAAGGCAGTGCTCGAGGAAGTGCCGAACGTGCGCAAGGTGGCCGGGTATCCGCCGCTGGTGACGCCGTCGTCGCAGATTGTGGGCACGCAGGCGGTGTTTAACGTGATGATGGGCGACTACAAGGTGCTCACCGGGGAGTTTGCCGATCTGATGTTGGGTTACTACGGAACGACGATCGGTCCGCGTGATCAGAAGATCGTGGAACTGGCGGCGAACCAGACCAAGAAAGACCGGATCACCTGCCGTCCGGCGGACACGCTGAAGCCCGAATGGGAAGGGCTGCGGTCAATGGCGCTGGCGTTGAAGGGCTGCGACGGGTCGGACGAAGACGTGTTGACCTACGCGATGTTCCCGCAGGTGGCGCCGAAGTTCTTTTCGACGCGGCACGAGGGCTCGAAGAATTTGGGCAAGGATCCGTCAAAGGCGCCAGCGCCGGCACCGGCGCCGGCATCTGGCGACGCGGGCAAGGGTCCGGTACAGACGACGGTCGCCTATGAGATCAAGCTGAACGGCAAGACGACCAAAGTCACGGTTTCGCCCGCCTAAGGAGGGCGCGCCGATTGGAACCTCCAAGGCCTGAGTCAGGCAATTTCATAAGTCGCAATGATCAGCGCCGCACGGCGCCGCGGCTCAATGCCGCTGGTGCGCCTGCGCCGCAACCAATGGTTTGGTGTTGAGGAAAACTCATCGGGATTCATAGATATGTCAATGGAAAAGAAGATCTCAGATTTGAAGAAGCGCCGCGAGAAGCTGCACCACGGCGGCGGCGTGGATAAGTTGGAGAAGCACCGGTTGCAGGGCAAGATGACGGCTCGGGAACGCATTGAGGGGATCCTCGATGCGGGCTCGCTGCAAGAGGTGGGGCTGTTTGCGCAGCACCGCGCGACGCAGTTTGGCATGGAGGGCAAGGAGGTGCCGGCCGACGGCGTGGTGACGGGCGCGGGCACCATCGACGGGCGTCTGGTGCATTTCGCGAGCCAGGACTTCACGGTGATGGGCGGCTCGGCCGGCGAGCTGCACTCGGTGAAGGTGGCCAAGATCATGGAGCAGTCGCTGAAGACCGGGACGCCGTTTGTGTTTATCAATGACTCGGGCGGAGCGCGGGTGCAGGAAGGCATCGACAGCCTGAGCGGGTACGGCCAGGTGTTCTATTCAAACGTTCAACTGTCAGGCGCAGTGCCGCAGATTTCGATGATCTGCGGGCCGTGCGCGGGCGGGGCGGCGTATTCGCCGGCGCTGACCGATTTCATCATTCAGACGCGCAAGGCGCAGATGTTCATCACCGGGCCGCAGGTGATCAAGCAGGTGACGGGCGAGACGGTGACCGCCGATGCGCTGGGCGGGCCTGACGCGCATATGGTGAATTCGGGCGTGATCCACTTCATCGCCGAGGACGACCACGAAGCGCTGCTGGTGTGCAAGAAGCTGATCAGCTTCCTGCCGAACAACAACATGGAAGATCCGCCGGAGGTCCCGTCGGACTGCAACATCGAGCCGGTGCCGGAGCTGAACACGATCGTGCCCGACGATCCGAAGCAGCCCTACGACGTGCGCGAAGTGATTCTGCGCGTTGTGGACAATGCCGATTTCCTTGAAGTTCAGGCGGCGTATGCGCCGAACCTGGTGATTGGGTTTGCGCGCATCTGCGGACGTTCGGTGGGCGTGGTGGCCAACCAGCCGTCGTATCTGGCCGGGGTGCTCGACATCAACGCCTCGGACAAAGGGGCGCGGTTCGTGCGCTTCTGCAATGCGTTCAACATCCCGTTGATTACCCTGGTCGACTGCCCCGGTTTCCTGCCTGGCGTGCAGCAGGAATATGGCGGCATCATCCGGCATGGAGCGAAGCTGCTGTTCGCCTATTCGGCGGCGACGGTGCCGAAGCTGACCATTACGCTGCGCAAGTCCTACGGCGGCGCGCATATCGCGATGTGCTGCAAGGATCTGGGGGCGGACCGGGCGTTCGCGTGGCCGACGGCGGAGATCGCCGTGATGGGTGCGGAAGGCGCGGCTGAGATTGTGTTCCGCAAAGAGATCTCGGAGGCCGAAGACAAACCCGCCAAGCGCAAAGAGATGATTGCGATGTACCGCGACGCTTTTTCGAATCCCTACGTCGCCGCGGGCCGGCGGCTGGTGGACGACGTGATCGAACCGGCGGATACGCGGCGCGTGCTGGCGCAGTCACTGGAATACCTGCACACGAAGCGTGAACTGCGGCCGGCCAAGAAGCATGGCCTGATTCCGCTCTAAGTGAGGAGAACGGAGCGAACGCATGGAACAAGCGAGTCTAAAAACACTTAGCGAGCAGATTGAATCCCTGCAACGCCAGATCGAGGCTCTGACGGCGCGTCTGGCGCAGGTGGAAGGCTACGGACCGGCGGCCGCGCCGCCTGTGCCGTCGGTCGCCACGCCGTCGCCGTCGGTCCAGGAAGGCATCTCGGAAGAGACGCTGCTGGCGATCGCGGCGGCCGTATCGGCGTATCTCGGAAAGCGCGCGCCGATCCGCCAGGTCCGCCTGGTGTCGTCGCAGGCCTGGGCACAGCAGGGGCGCGCCTTTATTCAAGCGTCGCATCGCATCGAGAGAAAACAGGACTAAGGGGAGAAGCCAGCCGTGAAATTGAAGATCACTCTTGAGAACCGAGTATATGAAGTGGAAGTGGAGGCGACCGAGGCTGAAGCCAACAAGCCGATCCCCGGTTACATGATCCAGCCTGGCGCCGTGCGCATGCCTGCGGCAGCGCCGATGGCGCCGGCCGGCGGTGCGCCGAAGGACGAAGGCAATGTGGACGAATCAAAGGTGTGCCGCAGCCCGATCAACGGCATTGTGGTGAAGGTGGCGGCCCAGGAGGGCCAGCAGATCCAGACCGGCGACACGCTGCTGATTCTGGAAGCGATGAAAATGGAAACCGCCATCACGGCGCCGAATGCGGGCAAGGTGGTGAAGGTGCGGGTGGGCGCTGGAGACGGCGTCACCGCAGGCCAGATTCTGGTGGACTTTGAATAGGGAGGAGGCGCTATAGCCATGAACGAAGATCTCAGCAAAGTCCCCGGTTTCCAGTTTGTCGACCACATCGCGCTGGCTGTACCGCAAGGGCAGCTTGAAGCGTATGTGGAGAAATACAAGAAGCTGGGCTTCACGGAACTGCACCGTGAGGAAGTGTACGGCAAACACCAGGTGCGCGAAGTGCTGCTGCGCATCGGCGCGAGCGAGAACCTGATCCAGCTTCTGGAGCCGCTGTCGGCGGAATCGCCCGTGGCCAAGCAGATCGAAAAGAACGGCGGGCGCGGCGGGTTTGCCCATCTCGCCTTCCGCGTCGCCGACATCCAGGCCGCCTACGCCTACATGAGAGAAGCCGGATTCAACATGACGCAGGAGCCGGGGCCGGGCTCGCGCGGTACGCAGATTTTCTTTGTCCACCCGAAGGATTTCAGCTACCTGATTGAAGTTGTCCAGGAGGCGCACGATGCCGGACATTGATCAACATCACCTGACACCGCTCAACATCCGCGCCGACTTTCCGCCGATCTCGACCGAGCAGTGGGAGGCGTTGATCCAGGCCGATCTGAAGGGAGCCGATTACGAAAAGCGGCTTGTCTGGAAGACCGAGGAAGGCATCGCCGTGCGGCCCTATTACAGGGCCGCCGACGTGTCGCCGATCGACACGGCACCGGGCGAGTTTCCGTTTGTCCGCGGCAAGGCGGGCAGCTGGGAGATCGTGGAGGAAGGCTACAAGCCGGCCAACGCCGTCGACGCCTCGCGGTTCCATGAGTCCGGCGCGACGGCGGTGCAGGAACTGGCGTGCGCGATCGCCGAGGGCGTGGACAGGCTGGCGGCGTCCACCGATACGGCCGCCGAAGCGGCATCGCTCACCTTTGTTTTTTCGATCGGCTCGAACTACTTCTTCGAGATTGCCAAGCTGAGGGCTGCGCGGATGATGTGGGCGCAGGCGGTCTCGGCGTTTCTGCCGGAAGCCGGCGAGACGGCGCGGATGAGGATTCACGCGCGCACGGCGCTGGCCAACAAGTCGATCTACGATCCGTATACGAACCTGCTGCGGGTGACTACCGAGGCGCTGGCCGCGGCCATTGGCGGATGCGATTCGATGGAAGTGGTGCCGGCGCGTTTTTCGGCGCGCATGGCTCGCAACGTTCAACTGATCCTGAAGGAAGAGGCGCATCTGTACGCCGTCTCTGATCCGGCCGGCGGGGCGTATTATGTCGAAACGCTCACCGACACGCTGGCCCGCGACGGCTGGGCGCTGTTCCAGCAGATCGAGGCGCAGGGCGGTTTCTCGAAGGCCCAGGAGTGGATCGAAGCCCAGGTCGCAGAGGCCCGCGCGGCGAAGGAAAAGGCGATCGCGACGCGGCGCAAGACGATGGTGGGCGTCAACAATTATCCGGACACGAAAGAAACAGCGCTGGACGCCGCCGAAGCGCTGAGCACGCCCTGGCGGCAGGCGCAGGCGATTGAAGGCGTCCGGCTGCGGACCGAGCGCCATGCCAAGGCCGCGGGCAAGACGCCGCGGGTACAACTGCTCAGGCGCGGCGACCTGAAGATGAAGATGGCGCGGGCGGCGTTCTGCATGAACTTCTTCGGCTGCGGCGGCTTCGACATCGTGGAGAGCGAAAAACTGGATGCGCAGGCCGATCTGATCGTGCTGTGTTCGTCGGATGGCGAGTATGGTGAGTTTGCGCGCGACATCGCCTCGCAAACAACAGTACCGATTGTTGTTGCAGGCAATCCGAAGGAGCAGATCGAGGAGTTGAAAGCGATCGGCGTCGCCGGATTCGTCCATGTCCTGTCGAACCAGGTGGAAACGCTGGGCCAGTGGCAGGACCGGCTGGGGGTGAGTAACTAACCATGAGACCCGACTTTTCCAAGATTGACTACCGGCCGTCGGCGAAGGCCGCGGCGACGCCGGCGCCGGCCAGTTGCGTGTGGAACACGGCCGAACAGATCAACGTCAAGCCGTGGTACAACGCTTCGGACCTGGCCGGGATAGAGCATCTCGAGTATGCTGCCGGGCTGCCGCCGTTCCTGCGCGGGCCGTACTCGACGATGTATGTGATGCGGCCGTGGACGGTGCGCCAGTACGCCGGTTTTTCGACGGCCGAAGAGTCCAACGCGTTCTACCGTCGCAATCTCGCCGCCGGGCAAAAGGGCCTGTCGGTGGCCTTCGACCTGGCCACGCACCGCGGCTACGATTCAGACCATGAGCGCGTGAAAGGCGACGTCGGCAAGGCCGGCGTGGCGATCGATTCAGTGGAGGACATGAAGATCCTCTTCGATCAGATTCCGCTGGATCAGATGTCGGTGTCGATGACGATGAACGGCGCCGTGCTGCCGGTCATGGCGTTCTACATCGTGGCCGCCGAGGAGCAGGGCGTAGCGACGGCGAAGCTGACCGGAACGATTCAGAACGACATTCTGAAGGAGTTCATGGTCCGCAACACGTACATCTATCCGCCCGCGCCGTCGATGAAGATTATCGGCGACATCTTCCGGTACTGCTCGGCGAACATGCCGAAGTTCAACTGCATTTCGATCTCGGGCTACCACATGCAGGAAGCCGGGGCGACGGCGGATATCGAGCTCGCCTACACGCTGGCCGACGGGCTGGAGTATCTGCGGACGGGCATCAACTCGGGGCTGTCGATCGACGAGTTTGCGCCGCGGCTGAGCTTCTTCTGGGCGATCGGCATGAACCACTTCATGGAGATCGCCAAGATGCGGGCGGCGCGCATACTGTGGGCGAAGATCGTGAAGACGTTCAATCCGAAGAGCGACAAGTCGATGGCCCTGCGGACGCATTCGCAGACATCGGGCTGGTCGCTCGCCGCGCAGGATGTGTTCAACAACGTCGTGCGCACGGCTGTCGAGGCCATGGCGGCGGCGCTGGGCCACACGCAATCACTGCACACCAACGCGCTGGACGAAGCCATCGCGCTGCCGACCGATTTTTCGGCGCGCATCGCGCGCAACACGCAGATCTACCTGCAGGAAGAGACGGGCATCTGCCGGGCAGTGGATCCGTGGGCAGGATCCTACTATGTCGAATCGCTCACGCACGAGCTGATGAAGCGGGCCTGGGCGTTGATCCAGGAAGTGGAGCAGCTCGGCGGCATGACCAAGGCGATCGAGACAGGGCTGCCGAAGATGCGTATCGAGGAAGCAGCCGCACGCCGCCAGGCGCGGATTGATTCCTCGCGCGAGACCATTGTCGGCGTGAACAAGTATCATCCCGACCACGAGGATCCGATCGATATTCTCGAAGTGGACAACTCGGCGGTGCGGGAATCGCAGGTGCGGCGGCTGGCACAGATGCGGGCGTCGCGCAACGAACAGGCGGTGCAGGAAGCACTGGCCGCGTTGACAAAGAGCGGCGAAACCGGTGAAGGTAACCTGCTGGAGCTATCGGTCGCGGCGGCCCGGCATCGCGCCACGCTGGGAGAGATCTCAATGGCACTTGAAAAACCGTTCGGCCGTTATCAGGCCGTGAATCGCACGATCTCGGGCGTTTATTCCGCGGAGTCGCAGGCCGATCCCGAATTCCAGGGTGCGCGCAAACTGGCCGACGAGTTTGCCGCATCGGAAGGGCGGCGGCCGCGCGTGCTGATCGCCAAGCTGGGCCAGGACGGCCATGACCGCGGGGCCAAGGTGGTGGCCACGGCGTTTGCGGATATCGGCTTTGACGTTGACGTCGGCCCCCTGTTCCAGACGCCAAAGGAAGCCGCGCGCATGGCGGTTGAAAACGACGTCCATGTGGTCGGCATCTCGTCGCTGGCCGGGGCGCACAAGACGCTGGTGCCGGAAGTGGTGAGCGAGTTGAAGCGGCTGGGCCGCGACGACATCGCGGTTTTCGTTGGCGGCGTTATTCCGCAGCAGGACTACGATGCGCTGTATGAAGGCGGCGCTGTGGGGGTTTTCGGACCGGGGAGCGTGATCCCGGTGTGCGCGAAGAAGGTGCTGGAAGCATTGATGGAAAGAGTGTGACGGCTGGCGCAGACCATGTTCGAAAGATGACGGCTCCGGCGGCGGTGCGTCCGCGCCGGGGCCGGCTTGCGGCTGCCGAATACATCAAGGGCGTGCTTGCGGGCGACCGGGTGATGCTGGCGCGCGCGATCACGGTGATCGAGTCGGAGCTGGCAGCCGATGCGGCACTGGCCAGGGAGATCCTGGACGGCGTCATCCATGCGACGGGCCACGCCCGCCGTGTCGGCATCACGGGAGTGCCTGGGGCAGGGAAGTCCACCTTCATCGATGCCTTGGGCCTGCACATTATCCATCAGCGCAAGGAGAACCTGGCGGTTCTTTCGGTGGACCCTTCGTCGCCGATTTCGCATGGATCGATCCTGGGCGATAAGACCCGCATGGAACGGCTCTCGCAGGAGGAGGCGGCCTACATCCGGCCGTCGCCCGCGCGCAATCATCTGGGCGGCGTGGCGCGGCGGACGCGCGAGACGATTCTGTTGTGCGAAGCCGCGGGCTTCCGAAATGTGTTTGTTGAAACCGTGGGCGTAGGGCAGTCAGAGACCGCGGTGCGGTCGATGACCGACTTTTTCCTGCTGATCATGATTGCCGGCGCGGGCGACGAACTGCAGGGCATCAAGCGGGGCATCATCGAGATGACCGACCTGATGGCGGTGAACAAAGCCGATGGCGACAACAAGTTGCGGGCCGAGCGCGCCCGCGTTGAATACGCCTCGGCGCTGCACCTGTTTCCGCCGACGCCGGAAGGTTGGACGCCGCTGGTGGTGGCGTGTTCCTCGCTGACCGGCGAGGGATTGCCTGAGATCTGGGACGCGGTCCTGGACCACCGGCAGGCGCTTGAATCCAACGGCTACCTCGCCCGCCGCCGGCAGCAACAGGTTCTCGCCTGGATGCGCGAACTGATCGCTGACGGTCTGGAAGATTTATTCCGACAACACCCTGAGGTTCGCGGCCATCTGCCCAGGGTGGAAAGAGACGTTCAAGACGGCCGCATGACATCCTTCGGCGCCGCGCAAACCCTGCTGGCGCTGTTTCGAGCCAAGGAGTGAACTCATACAATGTCTTTGCCTTTTCCAGTCCTGACCCCAGAAGAAGCAGCAGCGCTGATTCAAAATAACCAAACGATCGGCTTCTCCGGCTTCACTCCGGCGGGCGCCGCCAAGGCTATCCCGAAGGCGCTGGCCGTGCGCGCCGAAGCCGAACACGCAATGGGCCGGCCCTTCAAGGTGGGCGTGCTGACGGGCGCCTCGACAGGCCCGTCGCTCGACGGTGCGTTGGCCGAAGCCGAAGCCATCAGCTTCCGCACGCCGTATCAGTCGAACCCGGTGCTGCGTTCGCAGATCAACAAGGGCCAGGTGCGTTTCGTGGACATGCACCTGTCGCTGTTGCCGCAGGTGGCGCGCTACGGTTTCCTTGGACCGATTCACTGGGCGGTCGTGGAGGCGTGCGACGTTACAGCCGGCGGCGGCATCGTGCTGAGCACATCGGTTGGCGCATCGAACACCTACCTGCGCCTGGCTGACAAGATATTGATCGAGATCAACCGCAAGCATCCGCCGACGCTGCTCGGCATGCACGACATCTTTGAGCCGGCCGACCCGCCGGCGCGGCAGGAGATTCCGATCTACGGCGTCTCCGACCGTATAGGCGCCGCGATGTGCGTGGTGGATCCGAAGAAGATCGCCGGCATTGTTTACACCGACCTGGAGGACGAAGCCGGCGGGTTTGAGCCGCCGAACCCAGCCACCGAAAAGATCGGCCAGAATGTAGCCAATTTCTTCGTGGCCGAAATGCGTGCGGGCCGCATCCCACCGCAGTTCCTGCCGCTGCAATCGGGCGTCGGCAACGTGGCCAACGCGGTGCTGGCGGCGCTGGGCGACAACCCGGAGGTGCCGAACTTCGAGATGTACACCGAAGTGCTGCAGGACTCCGTCATTCCGCTGCTCGAGTCGGGCCGTTGCTCGTTCGCCTCCACCTGCGCGCTGACGCTGTCGCCCGAGGCGATGAACCGCGTCACCTCGAATCTCGATTTCTTCCGCAACCGAATTCTCATGCGGCCGCAGGAGATTTCGAACCATCCGGAAGTGGTGCGGCGTTTGGGCATCCTGTCGCTGAACACGGCTATCGAGATCGACCTGGGGGGCAACGTCAACTCGACGCACGTGATGGGCAGGCAGATGATGAACGGCATCGGCGGGTCGGGCGACTTCACCCGCAACGCGTATATGTCGGTGTTCTCCTGCCCGTCCACAGCCAAGGGCGGCAAGATCTCGGCCATCGTGCCGGTGGTCTCGCACATGGATCATTCCGAACATTCGGTCCAGATCGTTGTGACCGAGCAGGGCGTGGCCGACCTGCGTGGCAAGGATCCGCACGAGCGCGCACAACTGATCATCAACAATTGCGCGCATCCGGATTTCCGGCAGCAGTTGCGGCAGTACATTTCGCTCACCAAGGAAGGCCATGAGCCGATGTCGCTGTCGCTCGGCTACAGCTTCCACCGCCACTTCCTGCGCAATGGCGACATGCGCAATATCAACTGGGACGAGTGGCGCTAAGACGGACTCCAGGATCCACGAGCAAAGAGGGCGGCCCCGCGGGAGGCCGCCCCTTTTCAGTGTTGGAACACGGCGTAGTAAATCACGTACGCCCAACTCAGTAACCCGTGGATGATTGCCCAGACGATGCTCTTGTTCACCGACCAGGAAATCGCGATTGCCAGAGCGCTGCCGAATGTGATTCCCGTCCTCGCCGCCTCATGTTTGATCTTCATGTCCCCGATCTACTCCTGATTGTGAATCATAGCTCGTCAAGTATTCGCCGTTGCAGGGGCGCTTTGCGGTTGCACGAGGCGCCCGGGCCGATGCTATAGTCGCTGACAATGCAACCACGTCGAGGCACGACTGATGCTGGCTGAGGCGCGCTACTTCGCCCGGATGATGGGCGGCTGCCTCAGCTTCGTCCAGACCCCGCCCGTGGCCGATCCCCGGACCTTGATCGCGGGCAATCTGGCGAGACGCGAGGAGAACTTCCTTGATGTGATGCGGCGGGTGGTTTTCGCCAATCCGGCCAACCCGTACTTCAAGCTGTTTGAGTGGGCGGGGTATGGGTTGGCGGACGTGTCGGCGGCGGTCAGGAGGGATGGACTGGATGCGGCTCTCGCCGGGTTCCACCAATCGGGCGTCTACCTGTCGCACGATGAGTTTAAGGGGAAGAAACCGATCGAGCGGACCGGACTGGTGATCGAGACCCAGCCACGCGATTTCGTAAACCCGCTGGTCCGCGGCGCCCTGGAGACCACCAGCAGCGGATCGCGAAGCCGTGGGACGGTGACGCGTCCGAGCGTGGAGTTTCAGGTGTACCGGGAGGCGCAGGATTCGCTTTTTGTCGGGCAATTCGAGCCCTCGAAGAAGGCTATCGGGGCGGTGCTGCCCATCCTGCCATCGACTGTCGGATTCAATCGCATGATGACATTCGCGCGCCGCGGCACCCCCGTCGAAAAGTGGTTTGCACTCGGAGGCTCGTGGAAGGATTCCGGCCACTACCGGCTGGTGATGAACATGCTGATCGCCGAGGCGAGGATGCTGGGAGTGGCGGTACCCTCTCCCACCTACAACCATAACCACGACTTCGCGCCGGCGGCCCGCTGGATCTCCGACCGCCTCTCGGAAGGACGGAGCGTACTCTGGATGGGCCCTGTCAGCATGGGCGTCCTGGTCGCCTCGGCGGCGATGGAGAACTCGATTCCGATCGAGGGGACAACCTTCCTGTGCGGCGCCGAACCGTTGACGGCTGCGCGGAGGCAGGTGATGGAGGCCGCCGGCGGGAGTGTCTATCCGCGCTACGGGATCTCAGAACTTGGGTGGATCGGCTGTTCCTGCAGCCAGATGACAGGCGGCAGCACGGTCCACGTGATGAGGGATTCGGTGGCGGTGATCTCCCATCGCCGCCTTGCACCAATGAGTGACATGGAAGTGGACTCGCTGCTGTTCACCACCTTGCTGCCCATCTCCACCTACGTTGTCATAAACGTTGAGATGGAGGACTGCGGCACGTTGCGGGACGCCACCTGCAATTGCGAGTTCAAGCAGATGGGCTTCACCCAGGAACTCAGCGACGTGTACAGCTTCGGCAAACTTACAGGCCAGGGGATCACCTTGATGGGCGGCGACCTGATCAGCGTCCTTGAGACGAGCCTGCCGGCGCGCTTTGGCGGAACGCCAGTGGACTACCAACTTGTCGAACTCGAAGGCGACACGGGCGCGATCGTCGAGTTGCGCGTGAATCCGCGCGCCGGGGCCAAATCGGAGGCTGATGTGAGGGATTTCTTCCTCTTCGAGGTCCGACGGCTCTGGGGCGGTTCGCTCACCGCCAGGCAGTGGGGTCAGACCGGTGCGGTCCGGGTCGTGTTCGCCGAACCGATCATCAGCGGCGGCCGTAAGATCAATCCTCTCCTGCTGCTCGGCCGCAACTCCAGCAGACCGGCGAATGGCGTCACCGGGTCGCAATGAGCAGTGCGGTCGGCTCGCCCGGCACCTCCCGCCTTTCCACCGCGCTGAATCCGGCCGCGCCCAGCCATGCGCCGTATTCCAGATCGGAGTAAGTGCCCCCGCCCGGCGTAGCCAACAACATGTTCAAGGCGAAGATGGCGCCGGCGCGCGGCCTGGTCTTGTCCGCATCCATGATGTGATCGTGAATGGCGACCCTGCCTGCCGGGGCGAGAGCACGATGGCAACGCGCCAGCAGATCCTGGTTGTCTTTCTCTCCAAGCAAGTGGGTGATCGAAAACAACAGAATGAGATCGTGGCCCGCGCCGAGGTCTTCGCTCAGGAAATCCCCCGCGCGGACCTTGACGCGGTGCTGCAGCCCCGATCTTTGGATGTATTCCTGGGTGATGGGCGCAGTCTGCGGCAACTCGAACACCACCGCCCCGACGGCTTCATTCTCGCGGGCGTAGGCGATTGAATAGGCGCCCGACCCTCCTCCAAGATCCAACACCCGCCAGACGCCCGCGTTTCCGATCGCCCCCAGCAACTTCGGGGCGCGCTCAACAGACTTGCGGTCGAGCATCGCCAGCAGGGCGCGGTGCCGTTCCGGTTCGAGCGCGCTGTGCTGCTCGGGTTGGATCGAGCCCTGGATCCGCCCTGTCAGGTTCGACCACGTCTGCCAGCGATGGACATCATGCAGCATCGATGGCCGCAGGTTCCCGGCCGAGGAATCGGTCAGGTACTTCGCCGCCATAGCTGTATTGCTGTACTTCATGCCACTCTTGGTGAGGACGCCGAGCGAGACCAGCGCATCAAGCAGCATCCGGGTCGCGCGCGGTCCGCCCCCCATCCGCTGCGCGACCTGCTCTGCCGTGGCGCCGCCTTCGACGCAGGTGAACAGATTCAACTCGATTGCGGTGAGGAGAATGCGGCTCTCCTGATAGGAGCGGAGCGCGGCAAGAAGACCATCGAGATCCATATGTGGCCGACTATAGCAGGCGGGCGGGCATTCTCCCGATGCCGAGCCTGCTTGGGAGGCGCAATGTAGTAACCTGAGATTCGCGAATGAGCCTGATATGCAGGGATCTGAGGGTGGAGTATGAAGTCCGGGGGAAAACAGTCACCGCCCTGGATGGCATCTCCTTCCATCTCGAAGCCGGGGAGTTCATCTCCCTCATCGGCCCGAGCGGCTGTGGGAAGACAACGATGCTCCGGACGATCGCCGGGTTCCTCAAACCGTCCAGGGGTTCAATCGAATTCACCCCTAACGGCGGCTCAGGCGGCGGCGGAAGGTTGATCGTCTATCAGGAGGACAGCCTCTTCCCTTGGATGACGGTGCTGGACAACGCCGCCTTCGGCCTGGAAATGAAGGGTGTGCCTCGCGGAGCGAGACGCCAGGCCGCCGCGGAAATGCTGGAACGCCACGGTTTGCAGGGACGCGAGGATTGCTACCCTTATCAGCTATCGGCGGGCATGAAACAGAGGGTCGCCGTCATTCGGGCGTTCCTCAGCGATCCGGCTCTTCTGCTGATGGACGAGCCGTTCGGCTCGCTGGACAGTCCGACACGCTTCGCGCTGCAGGAGGACCTGCTGGATTTGTGGGGGAGAAGCCTGAAGCCGGTTGTCTTCGTGACGCACGATGTTGATGAGGCCATCTATCTCAGTGATCGCGTCCTGGTGCTGAGCGAAGGCCCCGGGCGGGTGGTAGATGAGGCCGCCGTGACTCTTCCCAGGGAGGGAAGGCGCGATTCGATTCTCAGTGAGGAGTTCCTGCGGCTGAAAAGCCGGATCATGCGCGTGCTCGCTCGAGAAGGACCACATTCAAAGCAGAAGGAGAATCATGCGGCGTAGGGAATTCGTAGCTGCCGGGGTGATCGCCACTTCCGCGTGCGGAGCGCGTGTGGAATCACCGTTGCGGGATGTGTCTGTCGCGCTGAGTGAACACCTCTCCGTCAGCACCATGTATTTGGCAGACGAAAGCGGCTATGTCCGCCAGGCAGGTTTCCGGTTCAAGCCCATGAGGATCAGCGCCCTTCAGGCGATTCCGCTGCTCGCCTCCGGCAAACTTGACGTGATCTTGGGCGGAGTCCCTTCGCAGTTGCTCAATGCGGTTGCCAGGGGCATGAACATCAAGGTGGTTGCGGGCCGGGAGTATGTGAGCCCTTCATGCGGCGAGGGCTACGTGCTTTACGCGCATCGAGAGGCATTCAGGGGCGGTGCGATCGATCCCAGGCGGCTGAGGGGCAGACGTTTCTCAGTCCGGTCGCGCGGCATAACCGAGTTCATCCTGGATTCATTCCTGAAGCACTTTGGGATGAAACCGGAAGACGTTGAGCGGGTCGACCTGCCATTGAAGGAATCCCTGGCGGCGCTGGCTGGGGGGAAGATCGACGCGCTGTTCGATATTGAGATCTCGCGGAGTCCGTTGGCGACGTCGCCGGAGATCGTCAAAGTGTGGCGGTTCGCGGAGGTTCAGCCGTTCCACCAGTATTCGTTCGTCGTCTTCGGCGACTCGCTGCTCAATGCAGGGCTCGGTCCCGGCAGCAGATTTCTTGCGGCATACCTGGCGGCGGCGGGAGATTTCCTGGACGGGCGGACGCCCAAGTTTATGAGGGAGTTCGCCGCCACGCACGGTCTCGACGTCAAAAAGACAGTCGCCGAATGCCGTGAGACGTTTCCAAGAGATGGAGCCATCGACCATCCGAGCCTGCAACGCTCAATCGATTGGAACGTCAGCAAAGGGTATGCGACCCGCGCTCTCCGCGCTGAGGAGATCGTGGACACGAAATTCCTGATGGAGGGGCGAAGACTCCTGGCCTCAGGGCAATGGCGGGCAGCGGCCGCGGCCGGCGGGAGTGGGGCGTGACGGCAAATCGCAGGGCCTGGTTGATTGCTCTGGTGCAGACACTGTGGCTACCGGCGGTTTTTGTCGCTTTCTGGCAGGTTGCCTCATCGAGAGAGTGGGTCAACCCGTTCTTCTTCCCGCCGCCGTCGAAAGTCCTGGCCACGGCGGTCCGCATGGCGGCGGAGGGAGAGCTTGTCAGCATTCTTGGCGCGACGCTGTTGCGCTGGGCAGGAGGAGCTTTGGCCGGAATCGTCCTCGGCCTCTGCTGCGGAATCCTCATGGGCGTCAGCCGGGCCGCCCGCCGGGCACTTGAGCCGATCGTGGCCGGACTGTATTCCACGCCGAAATTGACATTGCTGCCTCTGTTGATGCTGCTGCTCGGACTTGGTGATGCGCCGAAGGTGATCCTGATCGCCCTGGTCGGACTCATCTTTCTGTCCACGCAGACGCTGGACGCCATTCGCGGCGTCAAGCAGCGATACGTCGAGATGGCAGTGAACCACGGCGCTGGACGGCTTGTGCTCGTGCGGCGGATCTACCTGCCGGCCGCGATGCCGCAGATCTTCACCGGCTTGAGGATAGCGCTTTCGAGAAGCCTGGTGGTGGCGATCTCACTTGAGCTGATCAGTTCGACCAACGGCCTTGGCGCGCTGATTTGGATGTCCTGGGAGACGCTTGCGACAGAGCGGCTCTATGTCGGCATCGTGCTGGCGGCGTCGATCGGCATCGCCATGCACCGCGGTTTGGCCGCGCTTGAATCGGTTGTGGTTCCCTGGAAAGGACGTCAGGCGTGAAGCGTTCATTGTGGATCTTGCTTTGCATGGCCGCTGTGCCGGCTGTTCCATCGGCATGGGCGCAGACCATGGGCACGGTTGAGGGGGTCGTGCTCGATCCCAGCGAAGCGCCGGTGCAGGGCAGCGAGGTCAAACTGGTTGAGGGGGGCACCGGCCTGTCCAGAGCCGTCGAAACCGGCATGGATGGACGATTCCTGGCTGCGGGGTTGCCTCCGGGGACATACCGCATCGAAGCAGTTGCCCGTGGATTCCGTCCGGCCGTGCTCGATGGAATTAAGCTCTCAGCCGGCCGCACGGCTCGCGCCGGCATCGTCCTTCAGATCGGGGACCTGCTGGAAGCGATCGTGATCAAGGCCGAGCAGCCGTTGTTGAGCAGTAGCGCCAGCGACTCGGGCGGGACCATCGACCGGCCACAGCTCGCCGGTCTGCCCTTGAATGGAAGGGACCTGTTCGACCTGGCGGCCCAGCAGCCGGCGGTTGTCATCGCCAACAACAACGAGGGCGCCATCTTCAACGGCCTCGGCATCCAACCCTCGGTGAACGGCAACCGGCCCAACCAGAACAGCTTTCGCATCGACGGACTGTATGTCAACGATGCATCCGGGTCCGCGCCGGCCAGTGCCGGAGGCCGGCTGCTGGGGATCGAAGCGATCGAAGAATTGAGGCTGATCACGAACCCTTTCAGCGCCGAATACGGGCGCGCGGCGAGCGCAGTGTTCACCGCCGTTTCCAGGTCCGGGACGAACGACTGGCACGGCAGCGCCTACTACTTCCTGCGCAACAACGCTTTCGACGCCAGGAACTTCTTCGACACCCCAACCGAGAAGATGCCCGCGCTCCGGCGCAACCACTTCGGCGGGCTTCTCGGCGGACCGGTCCGCAGGGGCCGTCTCTTTCTCCTCGCCAACTACGAGCAGGTCGGCGAAGTCCGCAGCCGCACACAACGCGCCATCACCCTCACCCAACTTGCCCGCCAGGGCACGCTCCCATCTGGCAACGTGACGGTGAATCCCGCGGCGAAGCCGTTCATCGACCTCTACCCGCTGCCGAACGGCCGCGACTTCGGCGACGGCTCGGGGGAGTTCATCTCGCCGGCGTCCACCGAAGCCGACGACCGGTTCTTCTCCGCCCGCGCAGACTTCCTAGCCACCGCCAACATGCGCTCTTCTGTGCGAATCTCCTCCAGCGCCGCCAACACCACTTCCCCGGACCAGTTCCGCTTCTGGGTGCTCGACACCGCCTCCCGCTTTGCCTTCGTGCAATCGGAGACCAGCATCGTGCAGTCTCCTTCAACGCTGCACAACTTCCGCTTCGGCTATTCCAAGGTGCGCAACACTGAGGACGCCACCCCGCCCAACATTCCCGCTGGCCTCACCTTCGTCGCCGGCCGCCCCATCGGCACCCTCGAAGTCACCGGTTTGACTGACCTCACCAGCCAGACCGTCTCCTCGCTGCCCAGAATCCACGACCTCTCCTCTTACCAGCTCAACTACGACGTAACCCACACCACCCGCGGCCACACCCTTCACCTCGGCGCCAGTTCCGACCATCTCAGCTTCAGCCAGCTCGGCGACTTCCGCGCCAACGGCCGTTACCGCTTCAGCTCCATCCAGGCCCTGCTTCTCGGTAGGCCTGTCGGCGGCGACCTCATGTATCCCGGCTCCGACACAAGCCGCCTTTGGCGCCAGAGCCAGTTCTCTTTCTTTGCCCAGGATGAAGCCCGTCTCAGCGCCGGTCTCAGCCTGCTGCTCGGCGTCCGGTATGAAGGCTACAATTCGCCGTCGGAAGCCGGCGGCAAGATCGCCGTCCTCATCAATCCGCTGCAGGACACGAAACTCACCCTCGGCGGACCCCTGTTCGACAATCCTTCCGCCGGTAACTTCGCGCCAAGGGCGGCTCTAGCCTGGGACCCGTCGGGTTCCGGGCGCACGGTGATCCGTGCCGGAGCCGGCATGTTCTTCGACCTGCTGACCTCGCGCGAGGTCACCATCGCCGGCATGAGGGTCCCGCCATTCTACAGGCGCGCCTTCATGACCAACCCCGCCTTCCCCGACCTGCTGGCCGCCGCCGCCGCGGCAACCATCGACAGCGCCATGGACGGCATCGCCCACAAGGTCGAGCAGCCCTATGTCCTGCAATATCGTTTCTCGGTCGGCCAGCGCCTTGATCGCAGCACCTCCATCGAGGCCGGCTACTCCGGCTCCCGTGGCGCTCATTTGCTCGGCCAGTTCGGCGACCTCAACGTCGCCCAGGCTCAAACCATGGCCGACGGCCGTCTCTTCTTCCCCGCCACAGGCCCGCTCCGCAATCCCGCCTTCGGCCGCATCGGCATCCGGACAACTGACTTCAACTCCTTCTACCACGCCCTCACGCTGCGCCTACAGCGCCACCTCTCATCAGGTTTCCGTGTCGACGCCAACTACTCCTATGCCAAGGCCATCGACGAAAGTTCGAGTTCCACCCAGACCGACTTCGACAACAGCGACCGCATGCCCACACCTTACAGCATCCGCTCGCAGCGCGGTCCCGCCGATTTCGACGTCAGGCAGGCATTCAACGCCACCGCCTCCTGGACTCTGCCCGCCTTCGGCCGGGGCCTTGCTCACCGTTTCTTCGGCGACTGGAGTCTTCAGTCGGTGATTCAGGTCCAGACCGGCTTCCCGTTCAATCCCAGGGTCGGTTTTGACCGGGCTCGGATGCGATCCGGCTTCGGAGATCTCGACCAGCGTCCCTCTCTTGCATCAGCCACGCCTCCGGTGATTCTCGGCGACCCCGCCCGCTACTACGACCCCATGTCGTTCATCCTGCCTCAGGCCGGCTACCTCGGCGACCTTGGCCGCAACACCCTCACCGGACCAGGGCTGTTCACCTCGCATCTTGGCCTGCACAAGTCGCTTTGGAAGTACGAGGGTCAGGACCTCCGGTTCCGGTTCGAGGTCTTCAACGCCACCAACCATCCGAATTTCGATGTCCCGTCCGAACTCCGCCTCTTCACAAGTTCTGGCGGGCGCGTCGGCTCCACCGGCCGGATCACCACCACCAGCACGCCGGCGCGCCAGATCCAGTTCGCCCTTCATTGGTCTTTCTGACGCGGCCTTCGCGGCTGACACACTAACCCGGCGGTCCAGGTTTTCGCCATCAGTCAATGGCGGCGCGCACACTTTTCTCTTCGCTCAAGACGTTGCTACTATCGACGGAGGATATCCCTCCCGTCTTGAACAATGTCCCGCCCTCAACTCCATTGATGGCCGGTTTGGGAGTCCGTGACGGAAAAGTGTGTTGAGCCTGACGCAGTTCCGGTCCGTTCCAGCGCGCCCTAAGGCGCCGGCGGATAAACAGTGACGATGACGCGGCGGTATCGGGTGAGCGGCGGTGCGCCCTGATCCGTCACCGCTAGAATGATGTGCATGGTTTCGGGCCTGGCAACCTTGGGAGCCGCGAACCAGGCTTCGGCCTGCGTAGAATTCTCAATCTTCAGCGGAGCGCCGGTACGGCCATTTGAAAGGGCCAGAGTGCCCGGTTCGCCGTAGTAGAACCACTGGTACGACAGGACATTGCCATCGGGATCTTTCGAGCCTCTCGCGCTGAGCGAAACGCGCTCGCCGGATTTCGCCGACAGCCGGTCTGGATGTCCCAGCATGGCCGCTGGCGGGTGGTTGGCCTCGGCGCGCGACTTGATGGTCCAGTCCATGCGTGCCGAGAAGTCGTTCTGATATGCGGAGCGCCAGCGCCAGATGGTCACTTTGTTCCCCGAGTGCCATTTGCCATCCCCGCCCATCGCCTCGTCCTCGGCATTGGTCCAGATGGGCCGGGTTTCGGGTTCAATGAACCACTTCCGGAAATGCGGTGTGTACAACTCATAGCGTCCGCCCCAGCCGCCCCAATCGGGGTGTTCCGGTTCGTTGAGTCCGTTGTTCACCAGGCCCAGGAAACTCGGCGTGTCGCCTTCCATAAGGTATTCAGTCATTGGATACAGTGCACCAAGTGGCCCCTTGGCGCGCACGTGTTTGTCGAGCCAGGGGTTGTCGACGATGCTGAAATCGCCGCCGGCGAAGCGGCCGTGGAAAATGTCCCCGCTGATCGCGCTCCAGGTGGCATGGTGGTAAGCGCCGAGTGAGCCCATTCCTGGGCTGACGACATAGAACAAGCTCGGAAAGCTCCTTCTGATCCAAGGCCCGCTGTCGTCCTGATCCGAAATCGTATAGACGCGAATCTTCGCGACGAACTTCTCGACATCCTCCGGCGAGCGCGTTGCGCGGACCTTCCACAGTGCCTGCGCCAGGCAGTTGGGCCCGCCCCAGACCGTCACCCAAACCGGGCGCGGGTCGTTGCGGTCCACTACTTCGATGATCCGCTCAGACCCCGGCGAGTCCATGCCCTCGCCGACCCCTGCCATGCCCAGCGCCGCTTTGCCGTCGCGGACGATCGACAACAGATACTGTTCGGTTGGATAGCCCGGCTCGTGCTTCAACAGGTTCTCTCGTACCTGCCCGTAGGCCCGGACCAGCTTGCGAATGCTTTCCGAGGCCGTCTTTGCGCGTTGATGGACCGATGTGGTCGCCACCAGCGCCTCCACGTCCCAATGGTTCGAATACACCAGAAACCGGACCATCGACTGTGTATCGTCCGGTTCGTTCTCGATGTCGGTGAGGACAACGACGCGCTGCTTGGCTTCCGCGGCTCCGGCTGTGCAGGCGCCCGCCGCGAGGACAGATAAAAGGAGAAGGGCTGATGGAAGTCGCATGGTCATACCTAAACTACTATGGCTTGGCCGCCGCGCAGCGGTTCATCCGCTCGCGAAAATCGGCGAGATACTCCGCCCGCCACCGGTTCACGCTCTTCGCCCCAGGGTGAACGCCTTCGGCGGCCGATGGGTCCGGATCGTCGATCCACCAGTTAGGGTGCGCCGACGATGGCTGACTGGTTCTTTTCAGCGGCGGCGGCGTGGCGGTGAACTTGCCCGATTGCCCGTCAAGCCCCTGGAACTCGCTCCTGATGATGTACGGCCAGACCTTCGCATCGCGCGGCGAGAAGCGGAACCGCAACGCCTTGCCGTCGTTGAATGCCTCGGCCGGAATCCTGTTGTCGAAGATCATCCGCACCTTATGCCCGCCGGTCATTCCGGCAGGCATGGGCAGGGCAAACTCGACCACCCCGAAGGCCTCGGCCTGATCCGCCTCAGTCGTCAGGCGAGTGAACACCGCTTTCCTGCCGTCCCAAATGCGCGCATAGCGGCCGCCCCAACTTGGCTTCGTCGGGTCTTCCGGAGTTCCCTTCAGCAGGTAGGTGACCGACGGCGTGTCGCCCATCTTGATGACGCCTTTGAGGTGCGTGGAGAAGTAGTCGCCCAGGGCGCCCTTGCCCGCGATATGTGCGGTGACGAACGAAGCGTTGCTCTGGTCGCCAGACTGGTCGCCGCCCACGAAAAATCCGCGGTAGGTAGCGTTGGATTCGATCATCCACAGCCTCGGGTGGCGTTGCTCGATGTAGTTGTAGGCGTCTACGCTCCACATCTTATTGGGGCCGCCGATCCAATAAACCCGCAGCCGGGGCAGGATGTCAGGAGCATCGTGCAGCGCCTGGGCCAGATCCTCGATGCCCCCCCAAACCAGGACAAACAGCGGACGCGGATCCTTGCCGCGGGCGCAGCGGATCAGCCAATTCGAACCCTCCGTCCTTGATGCGACGCCCGTTGCCCCGGGGCCATCGATAGCGCCCTGTTTCGAGATGGCCCTCAACTGGTCAGGCGCGGGATACTGCGCCGACCAGGTCCTGAGGTTCGGGTAGTCCTTCTCGTACCTGTCAATCACTTCAAGAATATGCTCGCGGCGGCCGGGTCCGTATGGCGATGAGAGGATCCCTTCCAGGTCGAATGCGTCGGCGCAAACCAGCAGGTGCACCATCGACTGGAAGTCGTCCGGATCCGTGCCGCCGATATCGGTGGAAACCACCACCCTGTAACGGCGGGAGGACTGCTGGCCGCTGGCGGGAAGTCCAATGATTCCGCCGAGCAGGGAGGTAACTCCGAGGACTGACCTGCGGCTTAGTCCCGCCGATTGGGAGGATCCATGCACAGGCGATTCGACCTCCGGTTCCGCATATCCAATCCCAACAACTCATCACGCCTCGCGCATTGCGTTCAGCGCTGCCGGCGGCTGACGCCTCAGAGCTGCGTATTTATGCGCTTAAGCTTTGATATGCTAGTCTGAACTCTATCACCCATCGGAGGTCCAGTCAACCATGATCGACACCATGATCGACTCCTTGCTCGACGCCCTCGCCGTCATTGGCTGGTCTCCGCGGAAGCCAAATCCCCGAGAGCCATCCGATAGAATGTCGGGGCAGGGCTGTGTCGCAGCCGCGGCCTTTGCCCGCAACATCGCCATGCGAAAGCCTTCATCTCTATTCCTGATTCTGGCCGCCGCCATTGGGCAACTCTCCGCCCAGCAGATCTCCGGCGAACCGAAACAGTGGCACGACGTCGAGCTGACGTTCGACGGACCCGCCACCAGCGAATCGGCCGATCCGAATCCCTTCCTCGACTACCGCCTCGATGTCACTTTCACGCGCGGCGACAGGAAACTGGTCGCCCCCGGATACTTCGCCGCCGACGGTAATGCGGCGGAATCCAGCGCCACGGCCGGAAATAAATGGCGGGTCCACTTTGTCCCGGATGAGCCGGGCGAGTGGAGCTACAGCGTCTCATTCCGCGCCGGACCCGGCGTCGCCGTCGATCCCAACTCTGCCGCGGGCCGCCCGGCCGCCCCAGACGGCCTGTCCGGAAAACTGTCCATCGGCCACAGCGACAAGTCAGGGCGCGACCACCGCGCCCACGGCACGCTCCGCTACGTCGGCCAACACTACGCTCAATACGCCGGATCAAAAAAGTACTTCATCCAGGTCGGCAGCCAGAGCCCCGAAAATTTCCTCGCCTACTACGAGTTCGACGACACCGTCGACCACGGCGGAGCCAAAAACCAGTTGATCGACGGACTCCACCGCTATGCGCCCCACGTCCGCGACTGGCGCCAAGGTGATCCCTCATGGAAAGGCGGCAAGGGCAGAGGCATCATCGGCGCGCTAAACTACCTGGCCGGCAAAGGGATGAATACCTTCTATTCGCTCACGATGAACATCGACGGCGACGGCCGCGAGATCTATCCCTGGACCAGTTACTCCGAACGCGCCCGCTACGACGTCTCCAAGCTCGCCCAATGGGAAATCGTCTTCTCACACATGGACCGCCTCGGCCTTCAGCTCATGCTCATCACCCAGGAAGAAGAGAACGAGCAGATCCTCGGCAAGATGACCCCGCTGCGAAAGCTCTACTACCGCGAACTGATCGCCCGCTTCGCCCACCACCACGCCATCCTCTGGGATCTCTCCGAGGAGATGGACCGCTGGCGCTACTACACAACCCAGGACATCCACGACATCAGCAACTACTTCAAGCAACTCGATCCCTACAAACACCCCATTCAGTACGTCCAGTGGAAAGGCGAGATCCTGCCCGACGAAAAAGGCTACGGACGCCTTCTAGGCTTCCCGAACTTCGACGGCGTCGCCCTGCAGCACGATCCCGAGTTCACCCACGAGGCGACAATCAAGTGGGTGGACGCATCGGCCAAGGCCGGCCACAAGTGGCTCACGGGCATCATCGAGATCAACCCGACGAGCACGGGGGTGGTCCCCGACAGCGCCGATTACTGGCACGACAAGGTGCGCAAGCTCTCCATCTGGGGCAACCTCATGGCGGGCGGCTCGGGCACCATCTTCTTCTTCGGCTACGAATACCCGGACAGCGATCTGGACATGGAAGACTGGCGCAGCCGCGATCACTTCTGGGACCTGCTCCGCTACGCCCACCAGTTCTTCACCCGCTATCTGCCCTTCCATGAAATGCGCCATGACGACGCCCTGACGCCCAATCCGAACGACTACGTCTTCGCCAAGCGTGGCGAGATCTATGCCGTCTACCTCCCCGATGGCGGCCCCGTCGAACTCGAACTCTCCGAAGCCACCGGAGAGTTCGAGGTGAATTGGTACAACCCTCGGTATGGCGGCGAGTTGCAGGCCGGTCCTGTCAGGACCGTGCAGGGCGGCGCCATGCGCTCGCTCGGCGAACCGCCCCGTGAGCGGCTCAACGACTGGGCTGTGCTCGTCCGCCGGCCCGATCAGCAGGGCAGGGCGCTGGATCGTGAACGCAGCTTCCATGTGAAGCTGCGGACCCCGGTCGGCAGCAAAATCAGCAAACCGGGCGATCCGGTCTCGGCATCCGTCATAGGTCCGGAGACTTTCCTTGGGGCCTCGCTGCAGGGAGCCGTCGAGCAGGTTTTGCCAAACGGCGTGCGCATCTCGTTCCGCACCTTGACCGGCAGAATGGGCTCAATCAACGTGAGTTCCACGGCCACCAGCTTCGTCAACTCGAAGGGTCATAAAGATGTCGACGATCAGGGTCAGCCCGCCCGCGTGCGCGATGGATCAATGATCTCCGCCGGCGCGGTCCTCTATCTGGACGAAGGCGCGGAGTTCAGGCTGCGCGTCTCACCCCAATAGCAGAGATCGGGTATGTGCCTCTTGAAATCGCCACCTGAAGGGCGTAAGATTTGGATGTGGCATTGATTTTCACAAACGCATAAACATGCAACACGCATCTCAGTCACCTGCGGATCGCGAAGTCGCGGTGGCCGCGGCCGCCCGGTTGGCCCGCAGGATTCGCCGCCACAGCCTGCAGATGGTCCACTCAGCCGGCCTCGGACACCCCGGCGGAGACATGTCTTCCGCCGACATCCTGGCAGCGCTGTATTCCGGAGTTCTGCGGATCAACCCCGCCGACCCCGCCGCACCCGGCCGCGACCGCTTCATCATGAGCAAGGGCCATTGCTCGGCGGCGCTGTATTCGGCGCTGGCAGAGGCGGGCTACGTTCCCGTCGAGCGGTTGAGCGAGTACATGAAGCCGCTTTCGATGCTCAATGGCCATCCCGACCGAAACAAGGTTCCAGGCGTCGAGGCCAACACCGGGCCGCTCGGACATGGCCTGCCCATCGCCGTGGGCGTGGCCAAGGCCGCCAGGATCTCCGGCGGCGACTGGCGGACGTTCGTGTTGACCGGTGACGGCGAACTTCAGGAAGGCAGCAACTGGGAAGCGGCCATGGCCGCCTCGCATTTTCAGCTCGATAATCTGACGCTGATCGTCGACAGAAACCGCCTTCAACAGGGAGACCGGACCGAAAGCACCATCACGCTCGAACCCCTGGCCGAACGCTGGCGAGCCTTCGGATGGGCCGTTCGGGAGATCGATGGAAACGATCCGGCGGCGCTGGTCAGCGCATTCAGCCAGATCCCGTTCGAGACCGGAAAGCCGAGTTGCGTGATCGCGAACACGCGCAAGGGCTGCGGCGTGTCGTTCATGGAGGACCGGGCCGAATGGCACCACCGCGTCCCTACGGCTGTGGAACTCGCCGCGGCGCTTATCGAACTCGGTGAGGATTCCGAATGAACACATTGCACGACTGCCGCAAGGCTTTTTCAAAGGCCTTGATCGAACTGGCCGAAGCCGATCCGCGCATCGTTGCCGTGGTGAACGACTCCGTCGGCTCCTCGAACCTGAAGGACTTCAAGCAGCGCTTCCCTGACAGGCTGATCAACGTGGGCATCGCCGAACAGAATATGGTCGGCATCGGCGCCGGTCTCGCCAACGGCGGCTTGGTCCCCTTCGTCTGCGGCGCCTCCTGTTTTCTCACCGGCCGCGCGCTCGAACAGGTCAAGGTGGATCTTGGCTACAGTCGCTCCAACGTCAAGCTCTGCGGCATGTCGAGCGGGGTCGCCTATGGCGAACTCGGCCCCACGCACCACTCGATCGAAGACTTGGCCTGGACCCGCGCCATCGCGAACATGACCGTCGTCGTCCCGGCCGATCCAGCTGAAACCTCCGCGGCCATGCACGCCGCGGCCGCATACGACGGGCCCGTCTTCCTGCGGCTCAGCCGCATGCCGGTTCCGGACGTCCATCCCGCCGGCTACGAGTTCCAACTCGGCCGTGGGGCTCTGCTCCGCGGAGGTACGCACTTGACCCTCATCGCCAACGGCGTCATGGTGTGCCGCGCGCTCGAAGCTGCGGCTCTACTTGAAGAGGAAGGCATCAGCGCCGCCGTTCTGAACATGGCGACGGTCCGGCCCATCGACCGGACCGCGATCGTCGAGGCCGCTGCCATGGGCCCGATCATCACCATCGAGGAACATACAGTCTACGGAGGTCTGGGCGGTGCGGTGGCCGAGGTGGTCGTCGAGTCGCACCCGGTCAGAATGCGAATGCTCGGCTTCCCGGGCGAGTTCGCACCCACGGGATCGCCAGAGTTTCTCTTCGAGCATTTCGGGCTTACCCCCGACAACATCCGCCGGGCCGCTCTGAAGTTAGTGGAGGAATGCGCTGGTGTTACCTACGCAACTGATCCTCGCGGTTGACCAAGGTACAACCAACACGAAGGCCGTGCTGGTTGACCACGCCGGCGCGGTCGTCGCCCGGTCGTCCCGGCCTTTGCCGATCTCATTCCCGCAACCCGGATGGGTCGAACAACGCCCGGAAGCGCTGTGGGATTCTGTCGCCGCTGCGATCGACGACGTGCTCGCCTGCGTGCCCGGTGCAGTCATCGCCGCCGTCGGCGTGTCCAATCAACGCGAATCCGTCCTTCTCTGGGACCGCAAAACCAGCCAGCCCGCCGGCCCGTGCGTCACCTGGCAATGCCGGCGCACGGCCCCGTTCTGCGACCAGCTGCGCCAGCGTGGTCTCGAAGACACCATCCGCGAACTCTCCGGACTCCCGCTGGATCCCCTGTTCTCCGCATCCAAGATCGGTTGGCTCATCGGCCAGATTCCCGATGGCGTTGCCCGCGCTGCGGCCGGCGATCTCTGCGCCGGTACCGTCGACGCCTGGCTTCTGTGGAAACTCACGGGCGGTACGCTCCACGCTACAGATGCCAGCAACGCCTCCCGCACGCAACTTCTCAACCTAATGAAATGCGATTGGGACCAGGATCTGCTGTGGATCTTCGAGGTGCCCGCTGCCTGCCTGCCCGAGGTTCGTCCATCCAGCGGCGTCTTTGGTGAAACCGTCGCTCTGGGCCGCCTGCCCGCCGGGATTCCCGTCGCCAGCCTCATCGGTGACTCTCACGCCGCCTTGTTCGGACACGCAGCGTTCGCGCCCGGCTCGGTAAAGGCAACCTATGGAACCGGCTCATCCCTGATGTCGCCAGTCGAACTGCCGGTCGTTTCGCGCCACGGACTTTCCACCACCGTCGCCTGGGCCGACGCAACGCGTGTCCGCTACGCCCTCGAAGGCAACATCACCAACACTGGCGGCTCGGTTCAGTGGATCGCATCACTGCTCAATCTGGCGGGCGGAGCGGAGGAAGTGGCCAGGCTCGCGGCAAGCGTGCCCGGCGCTGGCGGCGTCTATCTCGTGCCGGCGTTCGCCGGTTTGGGAGCGCCTCACTGGGACGCGGGCGCTCGCGGATTGATCAGCGGCCTCACGCGCGGCACCACAACCGCCGACGTGGCCCGCGCCGCCATCGATTCCATCGCCTACCAGGTCCGCGATGTCTTCGACGCGATGCGCCAGGACTCTGGCATCGTTCTTCCCGCCCTGTTCTCCGATGGCGGCGCCAGCCGGAATGACCAACTCATGCAGTTCCAGGCCGATCTGCTCGGATGCCCGGTTATCAGAAGCACCTCGCCTGACCTCTCGGCCATCGGAGCCGCTTGGCTCGCAGGACTGGCTGTCGGCTACTGGGAGTCCCTGGAAGAACTCGAGCGGCTCCCAAGTCAAACATCGCGGTTCGAGCCTCAAATGACAGACTCCACGCGCGAGCAATTGCTTCAGGGCTGGAACGATGCCCTCGGCCGATCGAAATCGAAAGCTTAACGAAACAACCATGGCGCGAATCGACGAACTCCGGCTCATGGCAAAAGTCGCCCGCATGTATCACACCCAGGGCATGCGCCAGACCGCCATCTGCGACCGGCTCAACATCCATCAGTCCACCGTCTCCAGGGTCCTTAAACGCGCCGAGCGCGAAGGCATCGTCCGCATCACCGTCAGCCTCCCTCCAGGCACGCATACCGAAATCGAAGAGTCGCTCCAAGCGCACTACGGACTCGATGACGCCGTCGTCGTCGATTGCCTGGACGACGAGACCCAAATCGCTCATGACCTGGGCGCCGCAGCCGCCTTCTATATCGAGAACACGCTCAAGCCCAGAGACGTCATCGGCATCTCCTCCTGGAGCGCCGCCCTGCTTCACATGGTGAATGCCATGCACCCCAGCCAGCGCTCCAGAAACAACCGCGTAATCCAGATCCTCGGCGGCGTGGGCAGCCCCAACGCCGAAGTGCACGCCACTCAGGTCACCCGCCGCCTCGCCGATCTCATCGGCGGCGAGGCGACGTTGCTGCCGGCGCCGGGCGTGGTCGGTTCACGCAGCGCACGCGATGTTCTATTGAAAGACCGCTTCGTCCGGGAAGCGCTCGACCTGTTCCCGCGAGTCACCCTGGCCCTGGTCGGTATCGGCGCCACCGAGCCTTCGCGTGGCCTTGCGTCCAGCGGCAATATCTTCTCGCCCCAGGAGATTAAGCTGCTCGCCGGCAAGGGCGCCGTCGGCGACATCTGCCTTCGCTTTTTCGACGCGTCGGGCAGTCAGGTGGTCACGGAATTGAACGACCGCGTCATCAGTATGGAATTGGCGCAATTGCGTTCGGTCCAGCGCATCGTCGGCGTCGCCGGTGGCAAGAGAAAGACCCATGCCATCCGTGGTGCGCTCGCCGGCAAACTCATCAACGTGCTGATCACCGATCTTGCCTCCGCCGAGCGCCTGATTGCCGGCGCCCATGTCGAGGTGCAAGCCGCCGCATCGGCGCTCAGGGGCCGGAAGGCCAGGAAACCGATATGAACCGGACTCCGCGAGCTGTCGCCGTGTTGG
Source organism: Bryobacteraceae bacterium (assembly GCA_014860455.1). Taxonomy (GTDB): domain Bacteria; phylum Acidobacteriota; class Terriglobia; order Bryobacterales; family Bryobacteraceae; genus PNKE01. Next base: position 50,266 of record JACZJQ010000191.1, read on the forward strand.
GTTTGATGCTCGTTCTTGCCTCCTGCGTCCCTTGGACCGTCCGGCCCATCGGCGGCGACGCAACGCCAGCGGCGGCTGCTGTAGCATCTTCCGATCCAGTTGCCTACGTAGACTCCATCTGGTCATCCCGTCTGCTGCCTGCTGTGCTCAATACCGCTGTCGACGCCCGCGAACTCCTCACTGCGCTGGCCGCCTCTCCTTCGGCCGCCCGCCAACGCTACTGTCTGCACTACTCAGGCTCCGGGGCCTATTGCGTCGTCAAGGGGGAGGGCATCGTCACCTCGATCGACAACCGGTCGCGTGTCGGGCTGGCCTTCGTCGACATCGCTCCCTTTGACGGTCGGCCCGACGTCTCCATCCAGATCGGCCCCGTGCTCAGCGGCAATGCGCTGCGCGATGCCACCGGCATCGTCCGCTTCTCCGACTTCGTTAACCAACTCCAATTCGCCGACGCCGGCAACGAGATCAACAACCGCGTGTTGAAGTCCGTTCTCGCCCCGCTCGATCCCAAGCGCCTGAAAGGGCAGACCGTCTCTTTCGCGGGTGCGCTCCCCGCCACCGATCATGCTGACCCGCCTCTGGCCGGTCTCGTGCCAGTTCTGCTGACCATCAAGGAGCGCCGGTGAAGGAGCCCGAATTCATCATCGAAGCGCGCAACGTCTCCCGCCAGTATCCAGGCACGCTTGCCCTTGACGGCGTGTCGTTCGCCCTGCGCCCAGGCACCGTCACAGCTCTCATCGGCGAGAACGGAGCCGGCAAATCGACCCTCGTCAGGATCCTGGCCGGCATCGAGCGCCCCACCAGCGGATCGCTCGTCCTCGACGGAGAGACAATGACGCTCAACTCGGTCCGCGACGCCGACGTCCGCGGCATCGGCATCATCCATCAGGAACTCAACCTCTGTCCCAACCTGAGCGTCGCCGAGAACATCTTCCTTGCCCGCGAGATCACTGTCCGCGGCGTTGTCGACAAGCGCCGCCAGTTGCAACAGGCGCGCGAACTGCTCGCCAGGCTCGAACACCCGATCGATCCTTCCGCGCTGGCGGGCGATCTCCCGCTCGGCCAGCAACAGATCGTCGAAATCGCCAAGGCGCTTTCCCGCAACGTCCGCGTGCTGATGATGGACGAGCCCACCTCCGCGTTGAGCGCCTCCGAGATCGCCATCCTGTTCCGCATCATCGGCGACCTCAAGTCGCGCGGCGTCGCCATTGTCTACATCTCCCACCGCCTCGAGGAGCTGCTCGAAATCGCCGATTCCGTCTCGGTCCTCCGCGACGGCCGCATGGTGGCCGAAGCCGCGGCCTGCGAGGTCGATACCAACTGGATTGTCGAAAAGATGACTGGCCGGCCCGCCGGGCAGGCGCAGGCTCCCGAGGCTCGGGACACGGGCAACCAGATTCTGCGCCTTGATTCTCTCTCCCTCAATGCCGCCGGAGGCCGCCCTCTGTTGCGCGGCGTTTCATTCGACGTGCGGGCGGGCGAGGTAGTCGGCATCTATGGCCTCATGGGCGCGGGCCGCACTGAACTTCTCGAGTGCATCATGGGTCTTCATCCCGAAGCCGCCGGCAGCGTTTATCTTGAATCCAGGCCCCTCGACGGCATGGATACGCCCGGCCGCATCGCCGCCGGCCTGGCGATGGTGCCCGAGGACCGGCAGGCCTCCGGCATCATTCAGAGCATGACGGTCCGCGCCAACATGACCTTGTCGAGCCTGGGCCGCTACGTCAGAACCGCCTGGCTTTCTCTTGCAGCCGAGGACCGCGCGGCGTCCGCCATGTCTACCGAGTTGCGCATCAAGTGCCCCGGCCTGCGCTACAGCATCGCCAGCCTCAGCGGAGGCAACCAGCAGAAGGTGGTCATGGCAAAATGCCTGCTCACCAATCCGCGCGTGCTGCTGCTCGACGAACCCACCCGCGGTGTCGATGTCGGGGCCAAGCGCGAGATCCATGCCATTGTGCGGCGCCTCGCGGCTTCCGGTATGGGTGTGATTCTGGCTTCATCTGAGTTGGACGAGATCCGCGCCACGGCCGGCAGAATTGTGGTCATGTCCCGCGGCGCTGTGACGGCGATTCTGCCGGCCGCCGAGGCAACCGCCGAAGCTCTCGTCGTCGCCGCATCGCCCTCGGCCGGGGAAAGGCGTGACGCGGCATGATCCTCGACTATCTGTTCCGGCTGCGCGCCCTCATCGTCCTCGCCGTGCTGGTCATCACCTTCACCGCACTCTCCCCAGCGTTCCTCACGGCGGGCAACCTCACCATCCTCGTCAAACACGTCGCCATCAACGCCATCCTCGCCGTCGGCATGACCTTCGTCATTCTCAGCGGCGGCATCGACCTCTCCGTAGGTTCGATCGCCGGCCTGTCCGGCATCATCGCCGGCGGCTTGATCCACTCCGGCCTCGTGCTCCACCCGCTCGGCGTCATCGTCTACTTCCACACCTGGTTGGTCGTCGCCATCGCGCTTGCCGCGGGGGCCGCCGTCGGCGCCGCCAACGGACTCCTCATCTCGCAGCTGCGCGTTGCGCCCTTCATCGCCACACTGGGCTCGATGTATGTTGCCCGCGGCGCCGCGTTGCTCACATCCAACGGCGCCACCTTTCCCAACTTGAGCGGTTCGCCCGAACTCGGCAACACCGGCTTTCTTCTGCTCGGATCGGGGACATATCTCGGAATACCGCTGCCCATCTGGCTCATGCTAGCCATCGCTGCCGCCGGTGTCTTTGTCGCCGTACGCACCCCGTTCGGACGCCGCATCTACGCCGTCGGCGGCAACGAGAAGGCTGCCGAACTCTCCGGCGTTAGGGTGGCCAGAATCAAGTTCTGGGCTTACGTCATCTCCGGCGCCTGCGCCGCACTTGTCGGACTCGTCATCGCGGCCCAACTCGGCGCCGCCCACCCCGCAACCGGCGAGACCTTCGAACTCAACGCCATCGCCGCCGTCGTGCTCGGCGGCACATCTCTGATGGGCGGCCGCGGCAGCGTCGGCGGCACCATCATCGGCGCTTTCGTCATCGGCGTCCTCGCCGACGGCCTGATCCTTCTCGGCGTCTCCGAGTTCTGGCAGATCGTGATCAAAGGCCTCGTCATCGTCCTGGCCGTCATCCTTGACCAGATGCAGCAACGCTATGCCCTCAGGGCCGCCGCTGCCTTGAGGCGATAAAGACCATGGAGTCGAAATGAAACTCAGAATTTCCGCGGCCCTGACCGCCGCCCTCTTCGCCCTGATGCTTTCAGCTTGCGGCTCCGGCCCCCAGCCGCCCGCGAAGAAGCTGATCGCCGTCATCACCCCGTCCAACGACAACCCCTTCTTTAAGGCGGAAGCGGAAACCGCAACCACCCGCGCGCGTGAGCTTGGCTACGAGGTGACCGTCAATTCCCACGACGACGACGCCCACAAGCAGGACCAACTCATCGACGTCGCCATCGCCAACCGCGCTGCCGCCATCATCCTCGACAACGCCGGCGCCGACGCCTCGGTCGCCGCCGTCAGCAAGGCCAAGGCCGCCGGCATCCCGTCTTTCCTGATCGACCGCGAAATCAACTCCAACGGTATCGCCGTCTCGCAGATCGTCTCGAACAACTATCAGGGCGCCACACTTGCAGCTCAGGAGTTCCTTCGCCTTATGGGCGAGAAAGGCGACTACGTTGAACTCGTCGGCCGCGAGTCCGACACCAATGCAGGCATCCGCACCCGCGGCTTCCACGATGTTCTCGACAAGTACGACGGCCTCAAACTCGTCAGCCGCCAGAGCGCCAACTGGAGCCAGTCCGAAGCCTTCCAGAAAGTGGAGACCATCATCCAGGGCAACCGCAACATCAAGGGCATCATCGCCGGCAACGACACCATGGCCCTCGGCGCCGTCGCAGCCCTCAAAAACGCCGGACTCGAAAGTGTGATCGTCGTCGGCTTCGACGGCAGCCCCGACGCCATCGCGTCCATCAAAAGCGGCGGCATCAAGGCCACCGTCCTGCAACCCGCCGCCACCATCGCGCGCCTCGCCGTCGACCAGGCCCACAAGTTCCTCACCACCGGCTCCACCGGCGCGCCGGAAAAGCAGTCCATCGACTGCGAGCTCGTCACCCCGGCCAACGCCGGTCAGTTCGGTCTCTTTGGCAGGAAGTAATCTACCGTTGGAGTGAACATGTCGAAACTGAACCTTGGAGTGATCATCGGCAATCGGGACTTCTTCCCCGATGTCCTTGTCGGCGAGGCCCGCCGCGACCTGCTCGCCCTGTTCGGCGAACTCGGCATAGGCGCCGTCATTCTCGACGAACAGGCCGCCAAACTCGGCGCCGTCGAAACCTGGGAACATGCCAAACGCTGTGCCGAAATGTTCCGCGCCCACCGTGACACCATCCACGGTGTCGTCGTCTGCCTGCCCAACTTTGGCGACGAAAAGGGCGTCGCCGACACGCTCAAGCTCGCCGGCTTGAACGTCCCCGTTCTCGTTCAGGCCTACCCTGACGATCCTGCTCAACTCACCGTCGAACGCCGCCGTGACGCCTTCTGCGGCAAGATCTCGGTCTGCAACAACCTGCGCCAGTACGGCATCCCTTACAGCATCACCGAGGACCACACCATCCATCCGCTCACGCCCGAGTTCCGCCGCGAGTTGGAGGACTTCGCCGCTCAGTGCCGCATCGTCGGCGGTCTGCGAAAAGCACGCATCGGCGCGGTCGGCGCGCGCCCGAATGCGTTCAACACCACCCGCTACAGCGAAAAACTGCTGCAGTCCGCCGGCATCAGCGTGAGCACGATGGACCTCTCCGATCTCTTCGGCCGCGCCTCCCGCATCCCCGGCGACGACCCTCGCGTCAAGCAGAGGATCGACGAAATCTGCGGCTACGCCGCCGCCGCCCAGGTTCCGGGTTCGGCCCTCGCCAAAATGGCCGCCCTCGCAATCGTGCTGCTGGACTGGATGGACTCAAACGACCTCGACGCCTCCGCCATCCAGTGCTGGAGTTCCATGCAGGAGAACTTCGGCGTCAACGTCTGCACCGTCATGAGCATGATGAGCGAGCGCCTCATGCCCAGCGCCTGCGAAGTCGACATTGCCGGCGTCGTCGGCATGTACGCCCTGCAACTGGCCTCGGGCCGCCCCAGTGCGCTGGTGGATTGGAACAACAACTACGGCGGCGACAAGAATAAGTGCGTCTTCTTCCACTGCGGCAACTGGGCCAAGAGCTTTCTGCCCGATGTCGAAATCGGCACCGCCCCCATCCTCGGCACCACGTTAGGTGAACAAAACACCTATGGCGCACTTTCTGGCCGCACTCCCTCCGGACCCGTCACCTTCGCCCGCGTCAGCACCGATGATCTCAACGGCTGTATCCGCGCCTATGTCGGAGAGGGCCGCTTCACCGACGATCCGCTCGCCACCTTTGGCAGCCGCGCCGTCGTCGAGGTGCCCAACCTCCCGAAACTGATGCGCCACATCTGCCGTAACGGCTTCGAACACCACGCCGCGATGAACGCATCGTCCTGCGCAAATCGGATCGCTTCGGCGTTTGAGACATACATGGGCTGGCCCGTCTACCACCACGAGTAGAGAGACTCCGGCGCCAGTGCGCTCCGCATTCGCTCCCGGACCGTCCAAGCCCCAACGGCCGGCTGCAGGGTAGCGGTCGGCCCCATCAATAACCTGATGTCCAGTCGCTTGGGAGTGCGCTTCAAAACGTGCGCGCGACGCCGGGTGATTGCCGATCGCACTCTCGACGGTGACAGAGCACCGGTTGCGGTCTCCCTTCCGCGCAGTCGTGTTGGCCCGATCAGCGGGAAACAGGTTTGGCGGTGGGCTGCTTAGGCCACTCGACTTCGCAGTACATGCCGGGGACGAGGGCGCCGCTGGAGTTCGGGACGTCGAGTTCGACGGGCATGGTGCGGGTGGCGGCATCAAGGCTGCGGGGGATGCGGGCGATGGTGGCCGTGAAAGTCCGGCCGGGGTGGGCGGGGACCTTGAACTCCAGTTTGCGCCCGGCGCGGATGCCGGCGAGTTCGGCTTCGGGGACGGGGAGGACAAGGCGCAGGCGGGAGACCTGTTCGAGTTCGAGCAAAGAGCCGGAATCGGGGGAGGCGAGGGCGCCGGGATGAACGTGGCGGGCGGTGATGATGCCGTCAAAGGGCGCGGTGATCCTAAGGTAGGCTTCCATTTCCTTGAGCGCGGTGGTTTGGGCACGGGCGGCGCCGGCGCTGCGCTCAAGGGCGGAGACGAGCATTTTCGCTGCGTCACGTTCCTTTTCGGCGAGGATGATATCGAGTTCGGCGACAACGCCCGGCGTGGCGCCGGCGGCTTTCAGGCGCTCGAAGCGGCTTTCTGCGCCGATGAAGCGTGCTTCGGCTTCGACGCGCTGGGCTTCGATGGCGCTGGCTTTCGCTTCGGCTTCTGCGATGCGGGCCTGCATTTCGGGGGCGTGGAGGACGATGAGGGCATCGCCCGTGCGCACGGTGGACCCGCGGTCCACGTTCACGCTTTCGACGATACCGGGGACGCGGGCCATGATGGAGACGCGCTGGAAGGGCGCAAGTTCGCCAGGCAGGCGGACGGACTGCGCCGCGAGCGGCAGGGCGAGGCCAAGCAGCAGACTAGACAGCTTCATGGTAGAGACTCTCCGGGTCTTCGGGATCGAGGGAGGCCGAGTGGGCGCGCGCGCCACGCATGAGGATGGCGTAGACGGCGGGCAGGACGGTGAGGGTGGCGGCGGTGGCGCCGAGGAGTCCGCCGATCACGGCGCGGCCGAGGGGGGCGGTTTGGGCTCCGCCTTCACCGAGGCCGAGAGCGATGGGGACCATGCCGAGCGTCATTGCGGTGGCGGTCATGAGAATGGGACGCAGGCGGCCCTTCGAACCGCGACGGGCGGCTTCGAGCGGGTCCACTCCGGCGCAGCGTTCGTACTCGGCGAAGGAGCAGAGGAGGATGGCATTGGCGGCGGCGATGCCGGTGGCCATAATGGCGCCGAGGAAAGACTGCACGTTGAGGGTAGTGCCGGTGACGATCAGCATGATCGCGACGCCCGCGAGGACGCCGGGCGTAGTGGAGAGGATGGCGAGGCCGAGGCGCGGGGACTGGAAGTAGGCCGAGAGCAGCAGGAAGATCGTGACCAGCGACAGCGCGACGCCGAAGGCGAGGCTGGAGGAGGTCTCCTCGAAGGGCGGGATCTGGCCGCGCAGGACGACTTTGGAACCGCGAGGCGGTTCACCGGCGCGCGCAATGGCGGCGTTGACCTGGCGGGCGGCTTCGCCGAGGGCGACGCCGTGGAGGTTGGCCGTGATACTGACGACACGCTGCATGTTGTTGCGCTCGACGACGCCGGGTGCGGCGCCTGGCTTGATAGACGCGACATCGGAGAGAAGGGGGCGGGCGGAACCGTTCTGCATCACGGGGAGATTTCTGAGCTCGTCGAGCGAGTTCATGCGCTGGAAGGGGATTTCGACCTGGATCTGGAAGGCGTTGCCGGAGCCGGGATCTCGCCAGTAGTTGGGTTGAATGAAGCGCGACGATGAGGTCGCCGCCACCATCGATTTGGCCACCGATTCCATGGTGAGGCCGTATTGGGCGGCGCGGAGGCGGTCGATTTCGACGTCGATGGCAGGGTAGTCGAGCGCCTGTTCGTACTGAATGTCGCGGAGGATGTCGAGCTTCGAGAGTTCGGCGTGTAGCTTTTCGGCGTGGGTGCGATTGGCGGCGATGTTGGCGCCCTGCACAGCAACTTCAATGGGCGTGGGCGCGCCGAAGCTCATCACCTGGCCGACGATGTCGCCGGGTTCGAAGCGGACATCGGCACCGGGCAGGTCTTTCGCGAAGCGCGCGCGGAGGCGTTCGCGCAGAGGTTCGCCCTGGAGCGGAGCTTCACGGCTGAGTTCCACCTTGAGCAGGCCTTCGTGCTGACCCGCGTTGAAGAGATGGATCATGTTGACGGGTTGCGAAGAAGGAGGTGTGCCGACGAAGGAGGTGGAGATGCTGATGTTCTGCTTGCCCGCCTCCTCTCCAATGATGGCAAGGGTGCGAAGGAGCTCCTGTTCAGCTTTCTCGACGCGCGCGCCGTCCTTGGCTCGGACGCGGAGTTGGAGGAAGTTGTCGCCGGATTGCGGAAACACTTCCTGGCCAAGGCGCGGGGCGAGGAGAGCGAGGAGGACGACGGCGGAGACGGTGTAGAGGCCGGCGACCAGCCAGCGAGCGGAGACCACGCGATCGATGTAGCCGCCGTAGAGGCGGCCGAGGCGGGTGCCCTCGGAGTGCCCGCTGCCTTTCCGCAAGAGCCATACCGACATCACCGGCACAAGCGAACTGGACAGGACATAAGAGGAGATCATCGCGAAACCGACGGCGAGCGCGAGCGGCACGAACAACTGGCGGACAACGCCTTCCATCAGGAAAGCGGGCACAAAAACGCTGAGGATGGCGACCATCGCCAGCAGGCGCGGCACGGCGGTCTTTTTGCACGCATCGAGCACGGAGCGGGCACGGCTGAGGCCGGAGGCAAGGTGGGCGTGGATGTTCTCGATTTCGACGGTGGCTTCGTCGACGAGGATGCCGACGGCGAGGGCGAGTCCGGCGAGCGTCATGATGTTGATGGTCTGGCCGGTGGCCCAGAGGCAGACAACGGAGGAGAGCAAGGCGGCGGGGATGGTGGTAATGACAACGAGAGCGCCGCGCCAGTCGCGCAGGAAGAACAGTACGGCGATGCCAGTGAGCAGCGCGCCGAGCCAGGCTTCGGTGACGAGGTTGCGGATGGCGGCGGCGACGTAACGGGACTGGTCGAACTCGAGCGAGACGGTGACGTCCTCGGGGACGGCGGCCTGCATGTCGGGCATCGCCGTGCGAACGCGCTCGATGACGCGCAGCGTGGAGGCGTCGGCCCGTTTGGTGACCGGGATGTAGACCGTGCGGATGCCGTTGACGTGCGCGTAGCCGGTGACGATATCGGTACCGACCTCGATTGTGCCGAGGTCGCGCAGGTAGACGGCGGGATTGGCGCCGGGCCGGATGGGCGCTTCGAGCAGGCCATCGACCGCGCCGGCGAGGGTGGCGTTGGTGACGGCGAAGAGGTTCTGGTCGCCGATGCGCATGTTTCCGGCGGGCATGACGGTACTGCCGCGAAGCGAGGCCTCGATGGCTTCTTCGGGAGAGACTTTGTACTGGCGGAGTTTGTCGGGATCGAGGCGGAGGACGACGGACTTGGCCGCGCCTCCAAAGGGCGGGGGTGCGGAGACGCCTTCGAGCGTGGCGAACAGGGGGCGGACGCGGTTAATGGCGATGTCCTGCATCTCGCCTATCGAGCGGGTTTCGCTGCGGAAGACGAGTTGGCCGACGGCGACGCTGCCGGCGTCGAAGCGGGTGATGAAGGCGGGCACGGTGCCCGGTGGCATGAACGAGCGCGAACGCGTGGTGGCGGCGACGACGTCGGCGAGCGCCGCGGACATGTCGGTGTCGCGATGGAATGTGCATTTGATGAGCGAGCCGCCCTGGATGCTGCGCGACTCGACGTTCCGGATACCGGTGACGTAGAGCAGGTGGTACTCGTAGTAGTACGTCAGAAAGCCCTCCATCTGGGTGGGTGTCATGCCGCCGTATGGTTGGGCAATGTAAATGGTGGGCGCGCCCAACTGGGGGAAGATGTCAACGGGCATGCGCTGGATCGCGAGCATGCTGAAGAACGCGATCGCCAGCACTGCGATGACGATAGTGATGGGGCGGCGAAGAGCGAGGCGGACGAGTTTCATATCAGCGCTCCACAGCCTCAAGGAAGGGTGAGAGATCGCCCTGCGCAGTGGCAAGGGCAAGCAGCGCACGCCAGACGCCCAGGCGGGCGAGTGAATCGTCGATCTCGGCCTGGGCAAGTTGGCGCTGCGCGTCGGCGACCTCGACGATGCCGGCGAGGCCCGAGCGGTAGCGCACTTGGGCCTGCTCGTGGGCGGCGCGCGCGGCTTCGAGTTGAACCGGGGTGGTGGCGGTTAATCGCTCGGCTGCTTCGACGGTGGCGCGGGCGGTTTCGACCTGGGCCTTGAGTTGAAGGTCGATCTGGCGCAGACGCGAGGTTTCGGCCGCGGCGCGATGGTTTTGGGCTTCGTGGCGTGCGCGGTTGGCTGGACGTTCAAGGAAAGGGAAAGTGACAGTGAAGCCGAGGCCCCAATTGTAGAAGTTGGGGTAAAGGCCACGGGGCGGGCGGGACGTGGTCTGGTCGAAGTTGGCCCC
>JACZJQ010000192.1 GCA_014860455.1 Bryobacteraceae bacterium
CCCGCATACCGGATCTCCGCCCCCCGCGCCCGCGCAAACTCCCTCACCCCGTTCACCGAGTTATGGTTGTCGAATGTCAGCAGATACCGCCCGCCGGGTGCGAACGGATAACTCTCCCCAACAAGCTTCAGCGCCGCCGACGCGTTCGACGTGAACACCGCCGCATACTCCTCCGCCGGCGCGCTGAAAAACTCCAGCACCCGTCGCCGCGCCCCCTCCACCAGACCCGTCATCTCCTCCGACGTCGGGTTATGTGAATGCGGGTTGCCGAACACGTGCGTCCGCAGCAGGTGGTTGTGCCGCTCGATCTGCGAATCCGAATACAGCCCCCCGCCCGTATAGTCCAGATAGACGTGGTTCAACCGGTCCAGCCGGCTGTAGTCGCTCGCCCGCAAATCATCAATCGCCCCGGTCTGCGCATACTCGGGACAACACCCAAGAATGCTCTCAACATGGTTCTTGCTCATCCGCCTCCCATTTTCCGCCATCCCGGCCACTGAACGCGCGCGGCCTTGTTCCCCGAACCCTTCCGAAACCTTTCCGAAGCCTTTGCGAAGCTCTTCCATCGCCCATTTACCCCCATACTCGCCCCAGAGGTCACACACATGACACTAACCACCTTGGCCGCCATCTTTACCACTGCCCTCTGGGCCGCCCGCGCCGCCTCGCTCGCCCTAGCCCTGCTCTGGGGTGCCTTCTTCGTCGCCCACATCAAGGAGTGGTTCATCGACCCCAAGGGCGTCTGGCCCCCACCCTCGGTCTGGTTCTTCCAGGCCCTCCACGGACTCATGATCGCCGGCTTCCTCGTCGCCCTGAAATGGGACCGCATCGGCATGGCCCTCATGCTCGCCGCCTCGGTCGTCTTCTTTGGATTGATCGGGATGAACCGCTTCCCCTGGTTCGCCCTGGTGAACCTGATCCCCGTCGCCCTGTTCGCCGCCTACTGGGCGCTCTCGCGCCGCACCGCCTGACCTGTCAGGCCCCCGAATAGCTCCCCGCCGCCGCCGGCTCGAGGATCGCCGTCATCGAACCTTTGCACTTCGGCATCCTCCAGTCCGGCCCGTACCCGTGGATCTGATCCTTGGCGAATTCCGCCGCCTCCAACTCGCACGTCATCACCACCGTCCGCCCCGCCGAGTCCACCTCAACCGCATGGTTATACGCCTCCGCCGCCGTCTTGAAGAACAGCCGCATCAGCATCTCGATCACGTAATCGTAGGTGTGGTCGTCGTCGTCAAGCAGCACAACATTCCACAGCGGGGTGAGTTGCTCCTGCTCGCTGCCCTCCAACGAGGGTGTCGCCGACGGCGTCGCGAATGACATATCGAATCCGATCCTCCAGTCTCTCACGCACCACCGCCGTTTTGCTCGGATTCCGGCTGCAATCCGCCGGAAATGCGGAACCCGGTCCCTGCCGCTAGCGGCGATGGACCGGGTTCTTCCTTTTCCAGTGGTTGATGGCCCTTTTACTCCAGCCCGTGCTCCGTCCCGCACACATTCACTTCAATTCCCATCTCCCTGAACATCGCCGCCTTCGCCGCCAACGCCTTATTGGCATCCGCCGCCGACGGCGCATACGCCACCTGGATATGGTTCGCCTTATGCTTCGCCATAAACTGGTCGCGCGACACGCCATAGGTCACCGCATGCATGATCGGCCACTGCGGCGTCGTCAGCGACCACCGCCGCTCGGTCTCTTCCTGCGGCAACTCGACCACCTTCGCCCGGCCCACATCGGCCCGCATGATCCCGGCGTCCACATACACCCGGCTCCACACGATCTCGCCCGGCTTCGAAATCCCCTTCAACGACCCGCCGCCCAGCCGGAAATACATCGCTCCCTGCCGTTCGCTCGACGCCCCCGCATACCCGCCGATGAAGTGCTGCGGCGGCGCCGCGCCCGAGATCAGCAACACCCACACGTACTCGCCGTTATACTCCTCGCCCCACCTGACGTCGTGCAGCGTGTTCTCCGGGTCGTAGCCCAGTTCCGTCCACACTCGGTTCGTACACAGCGCGTCCAAGCCTGCGCACTCGTCCACTTCATTGAAGTGCGGCAGCGCCTTGCCCTCATAGAGCACGCGCCCGTTGCCGCGCGCCGTCACCGGCGGACGGTCCACATTGTTCAGCAATCCTTCAACCAGGTCCGACGCCGGCGACAGATCCTTCAGCCCCTGCTGATACTGAATCCCAATCGTCGCGCACCCGAAATCGTCGGCGATCCGCAGCGCCGCGACGTACATCTTGCACTGCATCAGAATCTGGTCTTCAGTCAGATCCGTCTCCGGATTCTCACCCGTGACGAACTTCATCCCCTTGGCGTCCAGCCACGCCTTCACGGCCTTGGCTTCGTCGTCCGGCGTCGCCAGCATCTCGGCCCACAGCGCGCTCTGGCTCAGCCGCTCTTTGAAGATGCCCGTCCTATGCAGCAACTCGTCGGGGATGATGGCGTTGTACATGCCCATGCACCCTTCGTCGAAGATGCCCATGATCGCCTTGTTCTTGTAGAGGTCCTTCGCCAACCGTGTGCCCAGTGCCTCGGCGTCGGCCGGCAGCTTGAACGCGCCCAGCGGCCGCGCGTGCTTGGTCTCGTGGACGATCTTTTCGCCCTTCAGCCACTTCTCGAGGTTCGACAGGAAGAACTCGTCGTCAAACTCCAGGCTCCACAGCGTCGAATACGGCACGCCCGCCTTCGTCAGACTGCCGTTCAGGTTCAACATCCCCACCAGGCCGGGCCACTGCCCGCTCCAGTTCGCCACCGTCAGGATCGGGCCCTGATGCGTCGTCAGGCCGGGCAGAACATGGTGCGTGTACTGCCACACGGCCTCGACGATGATCACAGGCGCGGTCGGCGGAATCTGCCGGAACACCTCCATGCCCTTCTTCTGCGAATCGAGGAAGCCGTGCTTTTTCTCCTCGTCGTAGGCGTGGCCGCGCTCGATCTGGTAGCCCAGATTCCGCACCGCCGCCATCACCTTCTCTTCCGCCTGCTTCTGGGCCTCCCAACAAGTCTGGTTCGCCGACAGCCGCAAATCGCCGCTCGCAAGTAAAATGACCGTGTCTGCCATGACCTCTATTTAATCACCGCGCGCACCACGGTGAATCTACCGCCCCTGCACTTTGATCTGCACCGTCGCCTGCGTGTTCGGCCCCACCACCACCTGCTGCGCGTTCGACATCAACGAAGGCAGCCCCGCGTCGTCCCGCCACATCGCATCCTTGGCAAACGCCGCCACCCTGTACTTGCCTGCCAGCAGCCCCGTGAACGTGGCATTGCCTTCGCTGTCCGCCGTCCCCGGCGGCGCGGTATAGACAAGGCTCGACTCCGTCACCGGCTCGCGCACCACCGCAACCATTGCCCCCTCCGCTGGCCTCGTCCCGTCCATCACCTTCACCTGAATCCCCGAAGTCGCCGGCCGCGCCACGATCTCCAGCACATGGCGCTCCTCGCCCGGCTTCACCTCGATCTGCGTCCAATCGCCCGCTGACCCGTTGTACCGCACCTCCGAGATCTTGTACCCCTTCGGCAACCGCCCCACGCCCACCCGGTACTCGTCCGGAAACACGCCCGGCACCGAGAACGACCCGTCCGCCTTGTTCACCTTGTTCTGCCCGCCCATGGAGTACGCCATACTTCTCGTCGTCGAAACCCCCACGTTCATCTCCGTCTCGAACGGCTTCCGCTCATCCGCCACCACTGCACCCTCCGCCGGTCCGAGCACCACCCGTCCCGTCACCGTATACCCCTTCATCAGGTTCAACTCGATCCCATCGACGTGCTCATCCGTCACATCCAAGTAGGCCTGTGCAAACTGTAACTCCTCCGGCGTCTTGTCGGGCGTGAACGCCGCCAGCGCATACGACCCCGCCGGCAAGTTGTCCAACTGAAACGAAGACCCAGCCGGCAGATTCGTGAATGCCACGCCCAAAAAGGATCGGCTGTCCCGCCCATGATCGTGTTCGGTCAACATCAGCCGGATCGGATCGCTGCCCAGCCCGATGCCGCCCACGACGCGCCCGCGAATCGAAGCGATCTTCTGTTTCGCGATCCGAATGTCCAGACCTTCCATCCTTGACCCCGGCAGCACCGTAACCGGCGACGCCTCGGCCAGCGTGGCCACGCCGGGATAGTACGCCCGCGAATACCCCCGCTTCTCGACATCCCGCAGCTTTTCATCCGGCGCGGGCGACTTGAACGCCGCCTGCAGATTCTGCCTCACTTGCAGGTAATACTCGCCCGGAGCCAGCCCCTTCAACTCGAACCGTCCCTGCTCGTCGGTCTTTGCTGACCGCCCGCCTGGGAACAGCGATTTATAACCCGTCATCATCCTGTACTGGAAAGGCGTCACTGTCAGGCCCGCCAACCCCTGCCTGGTTTCGATGTCCGTCACCCGGCCAGTCAGCCCCGCCTCCGCCTCGATCGCCAAAACCAGATCCGTCCGCGGCTCGCCCAGTTTTAGAACATACTCGGTCGCGCCCCTGCCGAACCGCGTCTGCGTCCTCACATACCCATCCGCCGAAACAAACAGCATCACCGTTGCCGGCGACTTCACCTTGAACCGGAACCCGCCGTCGCGCTCGGTCACCATCGCCATCCGGCTGCTTCCCGGATCGCTCAGCCCCGTCCCGGGCTCCACCGCGTAGATGTCCGACCCATAGCGGTCCCCCGAAATCCCCATCCTCACCATGATCACCCGCGCCCCTTCCACCGGCTGTTTGGTCGCCGAATCGACCACCTTGCCCGACAACTCCACCGCCTCATCCCCCGGCGCCTGCCCCCAAGCCGCCGCCATCATCAGAATCAGACCAAGCCAGATCTTCATGCTACATGGCATAACATAAACAACCGCCCGTTACAATCCCCTAAACAAACGCCAACCCAATTCCCCGGTAGGGCGGACGCCCTCGTCCGCGGCCGGC
>JACZJQ010000193.1 GCA_014860455.1 Bryobacteraceae bacterium
GTCTCCAGGAGCGACGTCCGATCGGAGTCGTAGGCCTGCCGGATGCGCTGGATGGAGCGTGCCGTCGCGCCCCGTTCGGCGTTGGCTAACTCCAGCGACTTGTTGCTGATGGACGCCAATCGTTCATGCTGTGAAAGAAGAGATGAGATGGCGAAGCCCCAATTCGCTGCGTCAAGCCGGGGCAGGGCTCCGGCGGAGTCGAACTCGGAGGCGATCTCGGCGAAGTTTTCCATATGCGGGCCACAAGCCACCGGGACGCCGAAGGCCGCCGGTTCGAGGATATTGTGGCCGCCGCGCTCGGCCAGCGTGCCGCCCATGAAGACGAGGGTGGCGAAACGGAAGAGTCCGTTGAGTTCGCCGATGGTGTCGAGCAGCAGGACGCGGTTCGGTCCAGAGAGGGCCGTGCGGCGGGTGAATCCGATGCCGGCGGCTTCGAGTTTGGCTGCCGCCGTGGCGAAGCGTTCCGGGCGGCGTGGGACGAGGATGAGCAGCAGATCGGGGTGGGCGGCGGCGAGCGCGGGCCACTGGGCGATGATGAGGTCGTCCTCGTCGACGTCGCCGTCGCGCGCCGGGGGCATGGTGGAGGCGGCGATGAGGATCTGGCCGGCTTGGGACGATTTGATCCAGGCTTCGAGGTCGGGGGCGACCTTGGCCGTAGCCGGGTCGAAGTCGTATTTCAGGTTGCCTGCCACCTCGACCACAGGCGCGCCCATCGCCCGGTACCGCCCGGCGGCGGTTTGGTCCTGGGCCAGCACGGCGTCGGCGAACGATAGCGGGCATCGGAAGAACCAGGCGTGGCGGAGGTAGCGCGGCAGGGCCTTGTCCGAGATGCGGGCATTGACGATGATGACGCCGGCGCCGCTACGTTTGGCCTCGCGCATCATGTTGGGCCAGATCTCGGTCTCCATGATGATGAGCAAGGCGGGGCGCAGACGCCGCAACACGCGGCGGACGGCGAAGCAGTAGTCCAGCGGCGCATAGAAGACTCCGTCAGCCAGGCCGGACAGTTTCTGATCGGCCATGGCGCGGCCGGCGAGTGTGGATGTCGAGACGTAGACCGGAGTGCCGGGCAGGGCTGTGCGCAGGGCGCGAATCAGCGGGATGGCGGCGATGACTTCGCCGACGCTGACGGCGTGCAACCAGACCGCACCGGGCAGCGTCGGTTTTATGCTGGGCGGCAGAAGTCCGAAGCGTTCGCCGAGGCGGCGGGCGTAGGCGCGGTTTTTGAGGATGCGGCGGACAAGATAGAGTAAGAGGAGCGGGAAGGCGAGAGCCTGGAGCAGCCGGTAGAGGAGGTAGGTGAGCGTGCGAGTCAAAGCCTGGGTCGCTTCATTGAGTATAACTTTGATGGCCGTACTTTCCCTGCTGGCGGCCGACGCTTTCGTGCCCGGCAAGGCGACCGATTACCCGTCTGCGCAGGTGACGGGCAAGGTGCGGATCGCGGCGGTGAAGTATGAGAGCGACGCCGAGACCAAGCCCGTCTTTGCGAAGACCAACCCGAACGAGTTCGGGATCCTGCCGGTCCTGCTCATGATGGAAAACCAGGGCCAGGAAACGGTGATGGTGGACCGGATGTATGTCTCCTACCAGACGCCGGACCGGATGCAGATCGAGCCGATGGACGCACGAGAGATTCTGAGCGTGCGTGCGCCGAAGCGGCCGGGGCCGGGTGGGGTTTCGTATCCGTCGCCGATTCCGCTTCCGAAGAAGAAAAATCCGCTGACGAAGGTCGAGTTCGAGACGCGCGCATGGGCGGCGAAGACGCTGATGCCGGGCGAGAGCGCGCACGGGTTCCTCTACTTCAATGTCCGCCACCGGCGCAATGCGATCCTGTACATTACGGGCATCCGCGAGGGGTCGAAGGAACTGTTTTTCGTCGAAGTGCCGATCGATACGCCGGACCAGCGCGGGGCGGCGAAATCGGTGGCTCCTTAAACTTTCACCAGGCCGTCACGGCCTGGACTGGGCCGGACCGAGTTGCCGTCCACCCAGAGGCGAGTGGTTTGCGCGGGCAGCCGGATTTCGCCGCGAGCGGGCAGAGGCGGCTGGTTCTGGCGAGGACGGCGCGGGCCGGCGACCATGGTTTTCGCTTCGCCGGCACTGACTGAGAACCCGGCCTGGGAGCGGGCCAGGGGCTTGCCATTGAATTCGAGTGCGCGGCCCTCGCCCAAGACGTAGCCGGTGACCTGGCCGGACGCATTGGTGCGGACCATGGCCATGAGGGCGTCGGTCTTGAGCTGTCCGCAGGTGAGCATGACGCCGCCCTCGCCGTCTTTTTCCTCCGACTGCCAGACGATGAGATCTTCGAAGCCGTCGCCCTTGACGATGAAACTGGCGGCGCTCGAGGTGCCCTGGACATCGGGACCGCGGAGGATTTGCGGCTCGGGCTGGCCGGTCTGGTTGGCCGCGGCGAGGGCGGCATAACGGACGCGGATGCCCTTGCGGGAGACGCGGAGAAGGCCGAGTTGGAAGGGCGTGCGGACGCCCTCGCTGGTGACCACTTTGAACTCGCGGGCGGGCGCATCGGGCGTGTGGAAGGCGATGCGGCATTGGGCGTGTTCGCCCTGGAGGGCGAACGGTTCGGCGAATGTTCCGCGGCCGCTGATCTGGCGTGCGCGGGTGTACCACTGCCAGTGATAGTCCTCATCGGACTGGCTGCGTTGGATGTCGTCGGCGACGACGACATAGGGGTTCGGGCCCTGCTTGGCGAACAGGACGGCGCGTTCGGCGCGGACGGCGGGTTGAGAGCCTTTGATGGAACGATCGGCGTAGGAGCGGCGGGCGTCGCCGCGGGCGAAGTCGGCAAAGTCGCCGGCAACGACGCCGGTCATGTAGCCAAACAGCGATCCGTCGTCGCCGGCCGAGTTGGGGCGGTCGTTGGCGGGCATGCCGCCTTCGCCGACGATGACGATGTTGTGTTCGATGTCGGCGCCGTGGTGTGGGTGGGAGTAGCCGTAGACGTTTTCGTGGGTGGCGAACTGTTCGCCGAAGGCGGTGAAGAGGAAGCCGTTGGGGTCGTAGTGGGTGTGGTTGGCGTTTTCGTAGCGGGTGGTGAAGGCGAACCAGTGGGCGCGTTCGTCGTCCCATCGGTTGCGGGCGAAGAGGTAGCCGGCGCGGTGGGGGTCGATTTCAAAGTAGTGGGAGGTGGGCAGGTCGAGGGTGGCGGGGCTGACGGGTTTGAGCGAGTCGGGCCAGCAGAGGAAGAGTTCGGTGGGGTTGATGCGGTCGAGGTCGGCGTACTTTTCGAATGTCCAGAGTCCGGCGGCGTCGCCGAGTTCGCGGATGCCGAAGAGGTAGATGGGTTGGAAGACGCGGCGGCCGTAGCTGGTGTTGTCGCCGACGGGTCCGCAGCCACCCTGGGGCATCCATTGATGGCGGAGGTAGTGCATGGCGTTGACGGCGCCGGACTGGGCGATGATGTCGGGGCCGCCGAGGCGGCGGACGGCGTTGGCGAACAGGGTGGGGTTGCGGTGGTAGTGGGCGTAACCGGGGCCTTCGTTGCAGATGCCGCTCGAGCGCCAGGTTTCGGGGAAGTAGTTGCGGCTGATCTTGCGGAAGCACTCGGAGTGCCATTTGGCGAAATCGGGGTGGCGGGATTCGCCTTGGATGGCCGAGAGCAGGACGCCGTGGGCGCCCACCGGGATGGCTCCGCAGTTGTAGCCGGCGTCGCGCCACCACCAGCTTTCGGTGTGCTGATAGAGGGCGGCGCTCCAGGCTTCGAGAGCGGCGAGCAGGCGGGGTTTGCGATCGGCGGGGATGAGGGGTTGGAGCCAGTCCCAGGCGTGGGCGAAGGACTTGGGCCAGTGCTCGGTGGCGAAGAAGTCGCTGTCGACTGTGTTGTGAAACTCGACGGGATTGATGGAGCCGAGGATGGATTCGAAGATGGCGAGGGCGCGGCGGCCGATCTGCTGGTCCTGCTCGACCTGATAGATGAGAGCCATGGCTTCGAGGCGTTCGGCTAGAGTGATGCCGTCGCGGCCGACAGCCTGTTTGACGGAGCGAGGCAGGTTGGATTCGGCGGCGGCGAGCCGTTTGACGCGTGACCAGGCGTCGGCGGCCATGCCGGCTCCGGATGCGCGGCGGCGCAGGGCGGGCAGTTCGGAGGCGCTGAAGACGATGCCGGGGTGCGTGCCGGGCGCGACGACAACATAGCTGCGGTCCGCAGGCAGCGCGGCGGGCGCGGCGAGGAGCGAGAGAAACTGAGCGCGGGTCATGCGGGACACTCCTTTTTCGCGAGCGGCAGGCAGGCCGGCAATGGCAAAGCCTGCGCCCATCGAGGGCAATGACGAGACTATCACGGCGGCGGCGATGTTGGATTGGGGCGCGTAC
>JACZJQ010000194.1 GCA_014860455.1 Bryobacteraceae bacterium
CCCCATCACCGCCCAACAAATCCACCTCGCCGCACCCCTACCCCCCGGCCTCTAACTGCATCGACAAGGGGTCTGGGGCTGGCTTGTTCCATTTGGCGTTCGAGGTGGGGGATCAGCCGGGCAGCTCGGTGGGCCTGGTCAGAGAGACGATGCAGCGGACTGTGCAGAATTGCCAGTCCCCTCACGCAAAAAGAGCCCCCGGCCGCGCAGGCCGGGAGCCCATATTGAATGTCCCAGGATGCTCAGTGTCGCCGGATCACTTGCCGGCCCGTGCCTGGAATCGCCGCAGCAGTCCAAGGCCCGCCAGTCCCGCCCCGAACAGGGCGAGCGTCGAGGGCTCGGGAATCTCTCCGCCTGTGGGATCCCAACGCACCGCGTAATAGCTAAAATCCCCGAATCCGCCAACCAGGCTGTAGGCGAGCGAGGCATCGCCGTCCAACGCGGTCCCATCGTAACCATCCGGGAAGAAGGCGATTGATTGAGAGCCATTGTCGGCGATCAGTCCGGAGCCATTGTCGATGCGAGGAAACGCTCCGCTCGAGTCCATGATGGTATCGTCGAGGGTGACGACGTCTCCAAAGGTGAACAGCGAGCCGAACACGTTCAAGGAAAGGTCCACGATCTGGCTGTTCGGCAAGAACTGGAAATCAGTCCCGTCGAAAAGAGTGTCGTCGAACGAGATATAGCCGGAGACGCCAGCCACGCCGGTGGCGGTGAACGTGATGGTAGCGGCCGGCGCCTGGACCAATCCCAGGGTCAGGCACAAGAACGCCGACCAACAGATGATCTTCTTCAATTCAGATTCCTCCTCTGTCCTTACGTGGAGCGGGGTACTCCCAGTTGCAGAATCCCCGCCCTCCAGTGCCTTCCAGTATAGGCCCATCTAAAGATGGAAGCCAAGCCAAATCTCTATCGCGAGGTCCAAATAGACCCTCTCATTCTGCGCCGCGGCCACCGGTCTCGGCGGTCAGCGGCTGCCCCCTGCCCCGGGGCCTGTGCCACTCCCGCAGCGCACCCCCTGCACCAACTCAATCGCCCGCGTACTTGGCCTTCGACTCCGCCGTCACCGTCCACACATACACCGTCCGCCACTCCATCTGGATCTGGTCGTCCGGCTCCCAATCGCCCATGTTGAACTGGTGCGACACAATCCGCGAACCCACCTTCAAATCCTTCAGCAACTTCGGCCGAAGCCTCATGTTGACCTCCGGCAGCAGATACAGCGTCACCAGCGTGGCATCGCGAAAATCGGCGTCAAACAGGTTCCCCAGGATGAACTTCACCTTGTCCGTCACGCCCGCATTCTCTGCGTTTTCGTTCGCTTCCTTGATCCGCTCCGGATCGATGTCGTAGCCCGTTCCGCGCGCCGCGCCGAACTTCTGTACCGCCGTAATGACGATGCGCCCGTCGCCGCAACCCAGATCGTAGTGGATGTCGCCCTTCTTCGCCTTGCCCAGTTTGAGCATCCTTTCCACCACCTCCGGAGGAGTCGGCACATACGGCACGTCCTTCTGGACCTCCGGCTCCTGCCCGGCGGCCGTTACGCCCATCACCAGCGCAAACAGAACCGCCGCCAGCACATGCCCCCCGCGACCCAGTCCCCGCGATTGACCCGAACTTTTCAGACTCATGGGCGCAAGTTTATCACGGGTCGGCTTCCAGACTCCCTGCCCTCCTC
>JACZJQ010000195.1 GCA_014860455.1 Bryobacteraceae bacterium
CTGGAAGCCGATCCAGACGATGGCGACGCCGAGTTCCGGATCGTCGGCGGAGATCCAAAGGACCTGGTGCATAGCGCCGCGTGCGTCCATGACCGACGCCGCTGTGGCGCCGAACAGGGCGTCGCGGCTGACATAAGCGCTGCCGCCGGCGCGGATGGCGGCTTCGGATTCAGAGAGCAGTTGGCCGCCGGGGCCGTAGGTGAACAGACGCGTCCCGGCCTGGGCCAGGCTGGACACGACAAGGAATACCAAAACGGCAGATTTCATCACAGTTTCACGACGCCGCACAACGAATCGACGCTGCACGAAAACAGGCGGTTGCAGTCCGATTGTGTACGATGAAAGATTCAGGATACATTCCCCGACCAGTGAACCGGTACACAATGGACCCCCAGCAACTTGATCTTAAAAAGACCGTGAACCTGCCCCAGACAGGCTTTTCGATGAAGGCCAACCTGGCCCAGGCCGAGCCGAAGATGCTCGAGAAGTGGGCGGAGAAGGGTCTTTATGGGAAGATCCGCGAGACGCGTAAAGGCCAACCGACATACATCCTGCACGACGGGCCGCCGTATGCGAACGGCAACATCCACCTGGGCCACGCGTTCAACAAGCTGCTGAAGGACTTTATCGTCAAGTGGAAGACGATGGGCGGCTACGATTCGCCGTACGTGCCGGGATGGGACTGTCACGGGCTGCCGATCGAGATCAAAGTGGACGGGCAGCTTGGCGGCAAGAAGGCGAAGATGACGACGGCCGAGGTGCGGGCCGAGTGCCGCAAATACGCCGAGAAGTTCGTCCATCTGCAAAGCAAGAGCTTCCAGAGGCTGGGCGTTTTCGGGCGGTGGGGAGATCCGTACCTGACGATGTCGGCGGAGTACGAAGCGGTGATCGCGGGCGCGTTTGTGGACTTCCTGGACAAAGGCTATGTCTACAAAGGCCTGAAGCCGGTGAACTGGTGTTTGAGCTGCAGGACGGCGCTGGCCGAGGCCGAGGTTGAATACGAAAACCATGCGAGCCCGTCGATCTGGGTGCGGTTCAAGTTGCAGGGCGATGCGGGGGCGCTGGACCCGGCGCTGGCGGGCAGGACGGTCTACGGGCTGATCTGGACGACGACGCCATGGACGATTCCGGCGAACGTGGGCATCGCGTTTCATCCCAATCTTGAGTATTCGGCCGTGGAAGCGCGGGGCGACGTTTACATCATCGCGTCGGAGCTGGTGAAGGTGACAGCGGAGAGCTGCGGCTGGCCGGAGACGACGGAACTGGCGCGGTTCAAGGGCGAGAAGCTGGACGGGACTATTTACCGGCATCCGTTCCTGGAGCGGGATTCGCTGGGCGTGCTGGCCGATTACGTGACGCTGGAACAGGGCACGGGCGCGGTGCATACGGCGCCGGGCCATGGCGCCGAGGATTATGTGACGGGCCAGAAGTTCGGGTTGCCGACGTTCTGTCCTGTGGATGCGGCGGGCCGCTTTTTCCACGCCGAGGGCGCAGCGGGGCGGCTGCCGGAAGAGATCATTGGCAAAACGGTTTGGGAAGCGAATCCGGTGGTGTCGGGGATCCTGCGCGAGGCGGGCGCGCTGCTGGGCGAGAAGCGGCTGGATCATAGCTACCCGCACTGCTGGCGATGCCACAAGCCGACGATCTTCAGGGCGACGGAACAGTGGTTCATCGGCATGGAGCGCAACGGGCTGAGGGAGCGGACGCTGGAAGCGATCAAGGAAGTCACCTGGCATCCGGAGTGGGGCCAAGAGCGGATCTCGAACATGATCGCGACGCGGCCGGACTGGTGCATCTCGCGGCAGCGGGTGTGGGGTGTGCCGATCACGGTGTTCTATTGCGAGGGCTGCGGCGAGGCGCTGACGCGGCGGGATTTGCTGGACAAAGTGGTCGGCGAGTTCCGCGAGCATACCTCGGATGTCTGGTACAGCAGGACGGCCGCGGAGTTGCTGGGCGGGGGCGTGAGCTGCGCCAAGTGCGGCGGTGGAGAGTTCCGGAAAGAGAACGACATTCTGGACGTGTGGTTTGATTCGGGATCGAGCCACCTGGCGGTGTTGACCGAAATGAACGAACTGCCGTGGCCGGCGGACATGTACCTGGAAGGCGGTGACCAGTATCGGGGCTGGTTCCATTCGTCGATGCTGGTGGGCGTGGGGTTGAGGGGGTCGGCGCCGTATCGCGAGTGCGCGACCAATGGCTGGACGCTGGATGGCGATGGCCGGGCGATGTCGAAGTCTCTGGGCAACGTGATTGAGCCGGAAGAGATCATCAAGAAGTACGGCGCGGATGTGCTGCGGCTGTGGGTGGCGTCTGTGGCGTTCCACGAGGACGTGCGGATGTCGGAGCTGGTGCTGACGCGGATGACCGAGGCCTACCGCAAGCTGCGCAACACGTTCCGCTATGCGCTGGGCAACCTGCACGATTTCGATCCCGTGGCGGATACGCTGGCGGCGGCGGAGCTGGAGGAGATTGACCAGTGGATTCTGCGGCGGTCGGCGGCGCTGGTAGAGCAGTGTTCGAAGTGGTATGACGAACTGGCGTTCCACAGGGTTTATCAGGCGATCTACAATTTCGCGACGACGGAATTGAGTTCGGTCTATTTCGACATTCTGAAAGACAGGCTGTATACGTCGGCGCCGAAGTCGAAGGCGCGGCGGAGTGCTCAGACGGCGATGTACAGGGTGAATCACGCGCTGGTGCGGCTGGCGGCTCCGTTGCTGGCGTTCACGGCGGAAGAGGCGTGGTTGCATATGCGGCTGGCGGCGGGAGAACCGGAGAGCGTGCATATGGCGCTGCGGCCGACTGCGGAGGAGTTGACCGCCGGGCTGGAAGGCACGGGCGAGGAGCTGATGGCGCGGTGGGCGCGGCTGTTGGAGGTGCGCGACCAAGTGATGAAGAGCCTGGAGACGGCGAGGAACGAGAAGTTGATCGGCGCGCCGCTGGAAGCGAGGGTGTTGCTGGAAGCCGACGGGACTTGGATGCCGCTATTGAAGCGGTATGAGAGCGGGCTGCCGGCGGTGTTCATCACAAGCGAGGTGGAGCTGGTTGAACCCACTGGCGGAGCAGACCTGGCGGTGACGATCCGGAAGGCGACGGGCGAGAAGTGTGACCGGTGCTGGAAGTACACGCATGACAAGGGCGCGGAGGCATCGCTGCCGGGGGTGTGCGGGGCATGCGCCGGGGCGGTGAAGGAGATATTGGCGAGTTGAGGCCGGGCATCGACTGGCGCCCTCTGGCGCTTTCTGGACTTGTCGTGGCGGCAGACCGCGCGTCGAAGCTGTGGATTGAGTCCAATGTCGATGACTGGCGGGTGATCCACGTGATCCCTGGACTGTTCCAGATCGTCCACACGCGGAACACGGGCATTGCGTTTGGGATGTTCCAGGGCGCGGAGGGCAAGAGTTCGCCGCTGCTGGTGGCGTTCTCGCTGCTGGTGATGGGGTTTATCGGCTACATTCTCTGGGGAGCGATCAAACCGGGTTCGACAGAGCATTGGACGAGCCGGTTCGGGCTGGGGCTGGTGATGGGCGGGGCGGCCGGAAATATGCACGACCGGCTGAGGTGGGGCAGCGTGACCGACTTCCTGGATTTCTACATGGGGTCGAGCCACTTCCCGGTGTTCAACGTGGCCGACAGCGCGATTACGGTGGGCGCGGGCCTGCTGATCCTGGGCATCTGGCAGGCGCACAGGGAAGAGCGGCAGGCGAACAGCGGCGGCTGAACGGGCGCGTCAGACGGTACAGATTTTGACGGCCTCGGCGAGCGAGGTGAGCGGGTCGCGTTTGGGCACAAACTCGTGGGCGAAGTAGCCCTGGTAGCCGGTGTCGGCGATGGCGCGGGCGATGGCAGGGTAGTAGAGTTCCTGGGTGTCGTCGATTTCGTTGCGCCCGGGGTTGCCGCCGGTGTGGTAGTGGCCGAACCACTGGTGGTTTTCGCGGATGGTGCGTATGACATCGCCCTCCATGATTTGCATGTGGTAGATGTCGTAGAGCAATTTGACCATCGGCGAGTTGACCTCCTTAACGACGCGGACCCCCCAGGCGGATTTGTCGCACATGTAGTCCTTGTGGTCGACTTTGGAGTTGAGCAGTTCGAGGACGATGAGGATGCCTTTGTCCTCGGCGTATTTCTTGATGCGGTTGAGGCCGATGACGCAATTCGCCGCTCCTTCTTCGTCGCCCATGCCGCGGCGGTTGCCCGACATCAGGATGATGGAATGCGCCTTGGCTGTGGCGGCGTCGGCGACCATCACTTTGAATTTCTCCTCGATGGCCGGGTGGTTTTCCTTGCGGGTGAGGCCGTCGGCGATAGAGGCGGGGCCGGGTACGCAGGTGAGGGTGAGGCCGTGTTTGAGGGCGACGGGCCAGTCCTGTTTGGGCAGCAGGTCGATGGCCTGGATGCCGATGCGGGCGCAGGCGGCGGCGAAATCGTCGACGGGGATTTTGCCGTAGCACCAGCGGCAGACCGATTGTTTGAGGCGGCCGGCGGGGGCGGCGGATGCGGCTGAGGATGCGGCGGCGGCGAGGGAGGAGGCGGTGAGGAAATGGCGGCGTTCCATGCCGGATAGGGTATCAGAGCGGGTAGGATGGAGGGGATGCAGGCAGCAGTGATCGCAACGCAGATCCAAGAGATGGAGGTCTGGATGGAGCGTGGCATCGACGCTTCGGTCTATCTGGCAGGGGCGGTGGTGTTGAGCGTACTGGTGGTGTGGGGCGTGAAGCGGTTTTCCACCTATAGCGCCAACATGATCATGGAGCGCGGGGGTCCGGACCAGATCGAAGTCGAGAAGCAGACGACGACGATCATTGCAATGGTGAGGCGGATTCTGTTGGCGCTGATCTGGACGCTGTCGGTGATCCTGGCGCTGGAGAAGTTCGAGTTTGACGTGAAGCCGTTGCTGGCCGGGGCGGGGGTGGCGGGCATCGCGGTCGGCTTCGCCGCGCAGAGTCTGCTGAAGGACTGGATCAACGGGTTTTTCCTCATCACGGAAGGCCAGATCCGGATCAACGATGTGCTGAAGATCGGCGAGTTTGCGGGCGCGGTGGAGAAGATTTCGCTGCGGACGATTTCGCTGCGGTCGTTCGACGGGTCGCTGCATGTGATTTCGAACGGGACGGTGACGTCGTTTTCGAACATGACGATGGCGTTTTCCTACGCGGTTTTCGAGGTGCCGGCGGACTACGGGCAGAGTGCGGAACTGATGATGGGGTTGATGAAAAGGGTGGACGAGTCGATGCGGCAGGATCCGGAGTTTGCCAGGTTGATTCTGGAGCCGATCGAGATCGTTGGCGTGGACCGTTTCGCCGAGCAGGGGGTGATGGTGAAGGCCCGGCTGAAGACGCAGCCGAGCCGGCAATGGCCGGTGGGCAGGGAGTTCAACCGGCGGCTGAAGGAATTGGCCGACGCCGAGGGAGTTGTGATCGCGACGGCGAAACGGTCGGTGAGCCTGATGGCGGGGTCGGGGGAGCATCGGGCCGGAGGAATGGATGCGGGACCGGTAGTGGATTGACGGAGGACGAGGAACATGATCGGGTTTGACACAAGGCAGTTGAGCGGATTGGGGTGGCATCAAGAGTCGGCCTTCGGGCGCACGTACCACTTGAAATCGGGCGATTCGGTGCTGGCGGAGCTGGCCTTCCCCAAGACACTGGGGACGCTGGCCGAAGCGCGGACGGCCGGTTCAGCGTGGTCGTTCAAGCGCAGGGGCGTGTTCTCGACCATGATCGGAGCCAGGCTGCTGGGCCAGGAGCGCGAGATTGCGACCTACCAGCCGAACTGGTCGTCGAACAAGGGGTTGCTGAAATTGGAGAACGGGGAAGAGTTCCATCTCAAAACGGCAAACTTCTGGGCCAGCGACTGGGCGCTTGCGACCGTTGACGGGCAGGAAATGCTGAGGTATCACAACCAGGGATTTCTGAAGCATGGGGCGCGGCTGGAGATGACCGAGCGGGCGAAACAGCACCCGCAGTTGCAGTTGTTGATCCTGCTGACGTGGTACATCCTGGTGATGTATCAGATGGACTCAAGCGCGGCGGTCACCGTCCTGCCGGCCACCTTCTGACCGGGGCGGCAGCCGTGCGCAAGCTGATCTGTGTGGCCGCCCGCGGCGGGTTTGCGGAGCAAGGGGCACCGCTGGGCGGAGGCGCGACGATCTGCGAATGGCTGGTTGAGGAATGGGAGCGGACGCGCCGGTCTGAGGTGGAACTGGCCGGTCCGTCCACCCTGGGCCGCGCCCTGCCATCGGGACGCGAGATTACGGGATTCGGCGAGCGGCAGTATGCGAGGTTCTGCGCCGGGTTCAGCCGGGCAGCCTGCAGGCGTCCAGCAGCGCGCGTGCAATCCGGGCGAGCGGCAGGGTTTGGGCCGCGCCGCCGCGGAGGATCGCTTCGCGCGGCATGCCGAAGACGACGCATGTGGCTTCGTCCTGGGCGATGGTGCCGGCTCCGGCGCGGCGCATGGCGAGCAGGCCGTCGGCGCCGTCGCTGCCCATGCCGGTGAGGATTGCTCCGGCCGCGTTGCGTCCGGCCTGTTCGGCGACCGACTGGAACAGAACGTCGACCGAGGGGCGCTGATAGCAGACCTTGGGGCCGTCATCCAACTGGATCACCCAGCCGTTTGAGGCCGTGTTGCGGACGCGCATGTGGCGGTTGCCGGGAGCGACCAGGGCTAGTCCGGTTCTGGCGACATCGCCGTCGCGCGCCTCGCGGACCTCGATTGCGCAGACCTTGTTGAGCCGTTCGGCGAAGGCTGCCGAGAAGCCGGCAGGGATATGCTGGGCGATGACGATCGGCGGCGTCTCGACGGGGCACTGGGTCAGAACCTGTTCGATGGCGACAGTGCCTCCGGTGGAGGCGCCGATGGCGAGCAGCATCGAGTTTTTGAAGCGCTGCGGCGACGGGGCGGCGGCGGGTGCGGCGTTGACTGGTTTGGCCGGGGTGCTGTGTTGGCGCGCGGCGGCC
>JACZJQ010000196.1 GCA_014860455.1 Bryobacteraceae bacterium
GCTTGTAGGAGTGCCCTCTACAACCGAGCCGGGCGAGTATGAGGTGACGCTGAGTTGGGTGAATGAGCGAGGGCTGAAGTCGGGCGAGCGGTTTACCTTGGCTGTGGGTGAGTTGCAGGCGCTCGCGCCCAGCCCGTTTCCGCCGGTGGTGCTGCTGAATGGTTGGCAGTTCAGCTGTTTAGTCGCCGCTAATTCCTCGGAAACGTTTGGCTTGCTCCAGCAGCAACTGAGTCAGATCGGGCGGCAAGTACTCTTCTACGACAACTGCAAGGAGTGCCACAACTGTAGCATTGAGAAACTGGGGGCCCAGTTGGCCACGTTCCTGTCCCTCCAAAAGCTGACAGATGGCAGATCGTACGACGGCTACTTCGATCTGATCGGCCAGGGTGGCCAGCAGAGCCACAATCGCGTCCGAGAAGATCCCGGCCGAATCCAGGTAGGGCTCGGTGAAGCTGCGGTAGGCCACGCCCCAGTCGGTGAGCTGGGTCAACGTCTGAAGGGTCTTGAGGGCCCCCTCCCGCGAGAGCCGGTCCAAGGACCAGAACAGGAGCACATCAAACTCCCGCCGCGAGGCCGCCTCCATCATGGCCCGGAACTGCGGACGGTTGGCCTTGGCCCCGGACTCATGGTCCACGTACTCATTGGCCAGCACCCAGCCCTGCGCCGCAGCGAACCGGCGGAGTTGAGCCAACTGGTTCTCGGTGGACTGCCCCTTGTCATCGGTGGAGACACGGGCGTAGAGGGCGGCGCGGGTCATCGCCCGCCTCCACAGTGGGCCAGCAGGTGGAGAATCAGAAACGCCGCGGCAAGGCGAACGAGCAGATTAGCCTGACGCTCGGTTGGACGCAGAGTGAGCGACATCGCAAGAGCCTCTTTCGGGGGAGAGAGGCTGCTCCGGGATCGTTCCTTGGATGGCAATCCAGACCCACGCCACGCTGTCCTGAGGCAGACTCTTCCGGGCCGTCTTCAGTCAATTTGTGGAACAGAGTGGAACAGGATTGAGGAGGGAAGGGCGCGTAAGTTGTTGAAAATGTGGTGGCCAGGGACGGACTTGAACCGCCGACGCCGGCCTTTTCAGGGCCGCGCTCTACCAACTGAGCTACCTGGCCATCGGTTGATCTTCAGTTTACCAAACTCCCGGCGGTTTGCGCTATTTCACCGCCAATTCGTACCAGGGCGAGGCGGCGGCCAGTCGCAGGCGGAACCCCGATGGGATCTTTTCGGCGGGTGTGCCGGCGAGACGCGCACCGCGGCTGTCGAGGGGATAGACGGTAAGTGTGCGGGCGGTGCTGCGCAGGGTGATCGAGGCGTCGTTGCGCTCCATCAACGGGACTGTCTGGGGGATGGAATAGGGTCCTGACGGTTTGTTAGAGCCGGGTTCGGGGGCGAGGGTCCACCAGTCGGTTGTACCGGGGTAATGGATGAATTCGGTCGTGCCGCGAGTTGCGCCGGGGTTGGTGATAAGCATGCGTTCCGAGGATGCGAGGGGTTTGCCGTCGAGCGATGTCGCCAGGAAGGCGATGAAGCCGCGGCCGGAGGGATCCAAGCGGTATTCGAAAGGACCGGCCTGGACCGGATCGTGGCCGGCGAAACCGAAGGCTCCGGCGGCTTTGACGGCGCTGATGAGATAGAGGCGGCGCTTGGGATCGTAGGTCATTTCGCCCGTGTCGGCGCGGTAGGGCGGCAGGGGTGCGGCGGCCTGTGTGGGCGCAGGGGCGGAGGTGTCGATGGCGACGCGGTGCTGGAAGGCGACGTTGGGATTCAGCCCGTTGTTCTCGAAGAACTTGGCGAGCGCGAACTGTTGCCGTTCGACGGTGGCCTTAAGGCGAAGATCCTTGGGCATGCCCACCTTGATCTCGTGCCTTGCCGGTTCGAGCGCGCCGGTGCGGAAAATCCAGCCGGTCTGGGCGAATGCGGCGAGTTTGGTGACATCGCCGTTGAGGTTGAATCCGGAGGGGCCTTTGCGGTCCCAGTCGCGGCTGTGTTCGTAGGCGAAGTGCATGAGTCCGTCCCAGTCTTGCAGGGCAGCGAAAGCGGCGAAGGTGGGATCGACTTCGGCTGCCTGGCGGTTGGGAAAGGCGGAGTTGAATTCGCTGACGGTATAGGGCTTGCCGGCCTGGCGGGCGAAGGCTTTGTGGAGATAGACGAGGTAGCCGGAAGCGGCGCCGGAGGAGTCGCGGATGCGCCAGTCGCGGCCGTCCCAGCGCCGGTTGGGGAAGTTGTAGTGGTCGGTGTAGAAGTGGTCGTCGTGGTAGTCCAGGCCATCGTGGGAGTCGAATGAGAGCGGGCCGCCGAACTCCACCTGTGTGCCGGCGATGGGTACGGTCTTGCTGGCCGTGGCGCGGACGACGTCACGCATGCGGTTCAGATAGGCCCGGTCGCGATCGACCAGGAAATCGAGGAACAGTTCCTCGGTTTCGGCGCGGCCGTTGAGGAAGGAAGATTTCTGCCTGTCGAACTCGGTCTTGTACTCGCCGATGACGAACTTTTCCAACTGCCGGGCCTGATGTGAGAAGAGCAGGGATGTCTCGTTGTTGATTTCGACCATGGCCAGGACGGGGTCGTTTCTGAGGCGGAGTCCTTCGATGAGTTTCTTGGTGAACTCGCATTGCAGGTCGATCATGCGCGGGTAGAAGATGTGGAGCGGTTTTGAGTGTGTCGGCAGAGGCGCTGGTCCAGGCACCTGGTCGACGTCGGGACGGAAGAGGTAGCCGACATGGAGGTTCAGGTTGACGTAGATGCCCTCGGCCTTCAGGGCGCTGAGGAACGCGCGCAGGCGGGCCATGGCGATGGGGTTGAAGGTGGGGTAGGGCCCGGTGGTGAGGATGGACCGGCAAGTGGAAGGGTCGGCGTCGGGCGAGGTGTCCATGTGATGCAGGCGCACGAGGTTGACGCCCAGCCGGCGGAGCCGTTTGGCGATGCGTGGCGCGTCTTTGGGTTCGGGGAAGTTGGCGCTGAAGGCCAGGTTGACGCCCCAGAAGCGGATGCGTTCGCCGCGCGTATTGACGAAATGGCCGTTGCGGACGCTGATGCGGTCGGCTGAGGTGAGCGGCTTGTTCAGGTGTGAGAAATCAGCCGCGCCGGAGATGCCGTCCTGATCGATGGAGAAGGGAAACCAACGCGCTTGATCCTGGGCCGCGGCGGCCGCAGCCACCAGAAGGAAGATCATAAATACGAAGCCGCGCATGGCAACACTATATCGCCACGCGCGGCAGGATTGGAGACCGTTATCTGTTCAACGCGGCCAGCGCCTCGCCGGTGGTCTTTTCGACGTCGGCATGCAGCGAGTTGCCGTGCGAATCCATGGTGACGATGGCGGCGAAGTCATGTACCTTGAGATGCCACATCGCCTCGGGAATGCCGAACTCGATCAGTTGGACGTCGAGCACCTTTTCGACGGTCCGGGCATAGACCTGGGCCGCGCCGCCGATGGCATGAAGGTAGACCCCGCCGACTTCCTTGAGACCGGCCAGAGTCCGGGCGCCCATGCCGCCCTTGCCGATGACGGCCTTGATGCCGTAGCGGCGCATCACTTCGGCCTGATACGGCTCCTCACGGCTCGACGTCGTCGGGCCGGCGGCCTTCACCTTCCACTGGTCGCCTTCCTTCAGCATCACCGGACCGCAGTGATAGATGATGGCGCCGGCCAGATCCACCGGCGGCGGGCTCGACATGAGGTGGTGATGCACAGCGTCGCGGCCGGTGTAGATTTCGCCGCGGATCAGCACGACATCACCCACCTTCAACGCCCGCATCTGTTCCTCGGTCACCGGAGGTTCGATGATGATCTCGCGGCCGGTGAGCGGGAATCCCTCGACCTTCGCCAACTTGTGGACCGTCTCGTCCGGATCGCGGTAGAGCCACTTCGTGATGGCGCCGGTTTCGGGATCGAGCACGACGCCCAGGCGCCGGAAAGCCCAGCAGTTGTATGCCACAGACACGAAGAAACTGGCCGGCAATCGGTTCGCCGCGGCAATTTTGCAGCCGATCAGCGACGACTTGCCGCCGAAGCCCATCGGTCCGACACCCAGCCTGTTGGCCTCCTCCATGATCTCGGTTTCGAGCTGGGCGAGCACGGGATCGGGATTCACATCGTCCAACGTGCGGAACAGTTGCATCTTCGCCACCGCGTAGCCGTGGCCGCGGTCCGAGCCGACGCAGACGCCGAGGGCGCCGGGCGCGCAGCCTTGGCCCTGGGCCTGCCAGACGGCATGAAGGATGCACTTCTTGACGCCAGCCAGATCGCGGCCGGCCCTACCCAGATGGTCGAGTTCGCAGGGCAGGGAATACTGAATGTTCTTGTTTTCGCAGCCGCCGCCCTTGAGCATCAGCTTCACTTCGATTTCATCTTTCTCCCACTGCTCGAAGTGAATGACCGGCGTCTCCGGACCCAGGTTGTTGCCTGAATTTGCCCCCGTGAGCGAGTCAACCGAGTTCGGGCGCAGTTTGCCTCGCTTGGTCGCTTCGGCCACCGCCTGGCGGATCTCGGCGGCGATTTTGATCTGATTCGTCCCGGCCGGAGTATGCACGATGAACGTCGGCATCCCTGTGTCCTGGCAGATCGGCGCTTCGTCCTCATTCGCCATGTCCACGTTCAACTCGATGATGTTGAACGCCTGATCCGGACGCGTTCCAGGCTCTTCATGCTCATGCGCCATACCCATGGCGGTGCGCACGTCGGGCGGCAGATTGGTCGATGTCTGGGTAATCAGTTCCAGCAAACTGGCGGCAAGTAATTCCATGATGAGGCTCTCCTGAGTGGTTCCACTCTCATGGTAACCGCTTGCCGCGGGCGCGGGGCTTAGCCGCGCCGGTGCTGGATGTGCAATTCGCGCAATTGCGAGTCCGAAACCGGTGACGGTGCGTCGCACATCAGATCGCTGCCGCGGGCAGTTTTGGGGAACGGGATGACGTCGCGGATCGACGTTTCCTGCGCCAGGATCATCACCAGGCGGTCCAGGCCGAGGGCGATTCCGCCATGCGGCGGAGCGCCGTAGGTGAGGGCCTCGAGCAGGAAGCCGAAGCGGTTCTTCGCCTCTTCCTCGCTGAAGCCGAGCGCCTTGAAGACCAACGACTGAACGTCCTGGCGGTGGATACGGATCGAGCCCGAGCCGAGTTCGACGCCGTTCAGCACGATGTCGTAGCTGCGGGCGCGGCAACGGGCCGGATCGTCTTCCAGCTTCGCCAGATCCTCGTCGTTGGGCGAGGTGAACGGATGGTGGGCCGCCATCCAGCGGTTGTCCTCGTCGTCCCATTCAAACATCGGGAAATCGAGCACCCACAGGAACTTGAAATTCTTTGGGTCGAGTAGTTTGTGGCGGTCGGCGAACTTCTGCGCCGCCTGCACCCGCAACTGGCCGCAGGCCTTGAACACGGTCTCTTCGGGACGATGCCCTTCCGGCTTGCCCGGCCATCCGGCCAGCATCAGCAGGTCGTTTTCGCCCGCGCCGGTGCGTCCCCGGACCTTGGCCATCTGATCCGGGAAATCCCGTTCCAAGCGCTTGGCGTCATCGTAGACGCGCAGCCCGCGCTCGTGGCCGAAGTCCTTCAACTCGTCACGTTCCTTGCGGCTCACCTGGCCTGTATTCGGGATGGTGATCGCCACCAGCGGCAGTCCGTTGTGCGTCAGCATCGCCTCGTGCGGGAAGATGTCCTCCACCGGCCAAAAGCGTGGCAGGCGCAGGTCGGGCTTGTCGATGCCGTAGCCTTGCATCGCCTCGGCGTAGCTCATCCGCGGGAAGGGGCCCTTCACGTCATAGCCCGCCACGGCGCAGATGCGCTCGACCAACGGCTCGATCACTTCGAAGATCTGCGCCTCCTGAGGGAACGACATCTCGAGGTCGATCTGCGTGAACTCAGGCTGCCGGTCGGCGCGCAGAGCCTCATCGCGGAAGCAGCGCACGATCTGGAAATAGCGGTCGTAGCCGCTCACCATCAGCAACTGTTTGAAGATTTGCGGGGACTGCGGCAGCGCATAGAAATTGCCGGGCTGGATCCGTGACGGCACCAGGAAATCGCGTGCGCCTTCGGGCGTCGATTTCGTCATGAACGGCGTCTCGATCTCCAGGAACCCCTGGCCGTAGAGCTCCTGCCTCACCGCCAGCGAGATATTGGAGCGCAACATCAGGTTGCGCTGCATATGCGGCCGGCGCAGGTCCACGTAGCGGTACTTCAGTCGAACGTCTTCGCTGACGTCGACATGCTCTTCCATCGGGAACGGCGGCGTTTCGCTGGTATTCAGCAGCCAGATCTTCTCGGCCACCACTTCCACCTCGCCGGTCGGGATATTCGGGTTGATCGTCTCGGCCGAGCGCGTTTCGACCACGCCCTCCACCGCCACCACATATTCCGAACGCAGTTCCTCGGCCTTGCCATGCAGCGCAGCGTCACACTCGGCGCGGAAAACCGCCTGCGTCACGCCGGCCCGGTCACGCAGGTGGATGAAAATCACTCCGCCCAGGTCGCGGCGGCGGTAGACCCAGCCCATCAATACAACGCGCTTGCCCTCGTCGGACGCCCGCAACGCGCCGCAATCGTGGGTCCGGCGCAAGTCTCCCAGGAAATCAAGTGCTACGTTTTGGCCCATCTCTTTTAACCTTCTCCAGCCCTCTGCCCGGCGCGCTGATACGCGGATGCCGTCAGGCCGGATCCGTCGGGAATCTTTGATTGTAGCGCGTTCCCGGTGCTAGCCTGAAGCTTGCCTTTTCCGCCGCCGACCCTGCTCCGGTTTCTTGACCGCACCCGTCTCGCGCCGCCGCTTTTCCGCCTTTACGAATCGATTTCGTCTCTGTGGCCGTCGGGCGAAATTCCCGCCGGGTCCGGACCGCTGCCGCCGGTTTTACTCCGCGTCAAGGTCGCCGGCACGCCGCTCGCCTTCAACTACATCGACGGCGGCCGAAAAGCGGTCCACAGCATCGATGGCATCCTGCGCGCAGCCGGCTCAAGCCTTGATGCCCAGACCTCAATCCTCGAATTCGGCTGCGGCTGCGGACGCGTCCTCTCCTGCCTCGATCGCAACAACGCCATTGCCGGCTGCGACTTGAATCCGGACCTTATCGCCTGGGTTAATCGCCGCCTCCCCGAAATCGACGCCCGCGTGAACGGGCTCGAACCCCCGCTGCCCTGGATGGACGGGTCCTTCGATCTCGTCTTCGCCCTGTCGGTGTTCACGCATCTGCCCGAACCGATCGCTGTGCGTTGGATGGCCGAACTCAGCCGCGTCCTTAAGCCCGGCGGCTATTTGGCTATCTCTACCCACGGCGAGCACTACAGCGGCGTGCTGTCACCAACTGAACGCGCCGTGTTTGCTGCCGGCAGGATTGTCGAGCGATTCGTGGGCTCTGCCGGATCGAACCTCTGCAACACCTACACGCCGGAGTCCTATGTCCGCAACGTGCTCGGCGCAGGGATGCGATGTGCCGCGTTTCGCGCCCGCGGCGCTTTGGGCAACCCGGAGCAGGATCTGTATCTATTCCAGAAACCGATGATCGAGATCTAAACTTCAGTCCGCCCGGACCGCCGAGGCTATCTCTTCACGCTTCACGCGCTTCTGCTCGCCGGTCTCCATGCGCTTGAGCGAATACTCGCCGGCGGCCAGTTCATCGTCACCCAGGATCAGCGTCCACCGCGCCGCTGTCTTGTTCGCCGTCTCCAGCGCCCGCTTCAGTTTCTTATCCGAACTCACCTCCACCACCAGTCCGCCGCGCCGCAACTCGCGCGCCAGCACCGCGGCATGTCTTACCGCCGCATCGCCCATTGGCGCGACAAACAGGTCCGGCCCCGCGGCCGTCTGGCCGGCCCGCGCCTCCTCGATGGTCATCACCAGCCGGTCTTCGCCAATAGAAAATCCGATCCCCGGCGCCGGCACGCGCGAGCCCAGCGATTCCGCCAGGCCATCGTAGCGCCCGCCGCCGCAGACCGCGCTTTGCGCGCCCAGCGCACCGTGGACAAACTCAAACGTGGTCTTGGTGTAGTAATCCAGGCCCCGCACCAGCCGTGGCTTCACCTCAAACTCGATGTCCCGCGCGGTGAGCAGATCCTTCACCGTTTCGAAATGCGCCGCGCACTCGCCGCACAGATGCTCCAGAATCGACGGCAACGCGTCGATGACCGGCTGGTCCTCCGGCACCTTGCAGTCCAGCACTCGCAGGGCGTTAGTGTCGGCCCGGCGCTGGCAGTCGCCGCACATGTTGCCCTTCACCGCCTGCAGGCTCTGCTTCAGCGTCTCGATGAACCCCGGCCGGCATTTCGGGCACCCAACAGAATTCACCAGCAGTTTGGCCCCTTCCACGCCGCAGCGCTCCAGGACTTCCACCACCAGTTCAATCACCTCGGCATCCACCGCCGGCGCCTCTGAACCAATACACTCCGCGCCGATCTGGAAAAACTGGCGGTAGCGGCCCTTCTGCGGCCTCTCGCGCCGGAACATCGGGCCCATATAGTAGAGCTTCTTTAACCCGACCCATTGATCCATCCGGTGCTCGATGTAGCTGCGGATCACCGATGCCGTGTTTTCCGGCCTCAGTGTGATCGAGGTCCCGTCGCGGTCCTCCCACGTGTACATCTCCTTGGAGACAATATCTGTCTCTTCGCCCACGCCGCGGGCAAACAGCACCGTCTCCTCGAAAAGCGGCGTCCGGATCTCCTGGTAGTTGAAGCTTCGGAAGACCTCTCGCGCCGATGCTTCAACGCTGTTCCAGACTCCCGACGACGGCGGCAGGATGTCTCTTGTCCCACGAATGGCTTTGATCAAACCGGTTCTTCCTTGAAATCCTGGCGGTAACGGATGTAGCGCTGGGCGTTCTCGGCGAAGCGTGCAGTCTCCTCCGGCGTCACCTCACGCCGCACCTTGGCCGGCGTGCCCATCACCATAGAGCCGGGCGGCACCTGCATGTTCTCCGGCACCAGCGATCCGGCCGCAACGACAGAACCCTTGCCGATCCGCGCCCCGTTCAGCACAATTGCGCCGATGCCGATCAGACAGTCGTCTTCCACAACGCAGCCATGCAGGCAGGCCATGTGGCCCACGGTCACACGGTCGCCGACAATCACGGGGTACTTGTCCAGTTCGCCGTGCAGCACCGTGCCGTCCTGGATGTTTGAATCGTCGCCGATCACGATCTTATTCACGTCGCCGCGCAGCACGGTGCAGGGCCACACGCTGGCGCGCTCGCCGAGCGTGACGTCGCCGATTACCTGTGCCGCCTGGTCTACATAGGCCGACTGTGGAATGCGCGGCATGATGCCGCGGTAGGGTCGAATCATAGGAGTTTGTCCGGAATCATCCATTTTAGCAAGCGCGGACAGTTACAATTTGGATATGCGCGTCCTTGCCGTCGTCCTGCTCGCCCTCTTCCCGGTTTCCGCTTTCGCCCAGTCGAAAGAGCCCTTCACCGCCAAGGCCATGATGCGGCTGAAGCGCGTCGCCGAGCCCAGCCTCTCGCCCGACGGCCAGCACGTCGCCTTCACCGTCGCCACAGTCGATGTCGAGGCCAACTCCACCCAGCGCCATCTCTACATCACGCCCGCCTCCACCGCCGCGCCCAAGGCGATCGCCACCGAAGGCAGCAACTCCCACCCTCGTTTCTCGCCCGACTCGAAAACCATCGCTTTCCTGTCGTCGCGGTCCGGTTCGTCGCAGATCTGGCTGATCAATCCCGACGGCACGGGCGCGCGCCAGTTGACGAAGCTCTCCACCGGCATCGAGGAGTTCGAATGGGCGCCCGACGGCAAACTGATGCTGGCCGTCTCGGCCGTCTTCCCGGAATGTCCAGACGACGCCTGCAACGCCAAAAAGATCGCCGAGGAAGAGAAGAGCAAGGTGAAGGCCCGCATCTACACCAGCTTGCTCTACCGTCACTGGACCGAATGGCAGACCCCGCGCCGCAAACACATCTTCGCCGTCACCCTCGACGGCGCCGCGCCGCGCGACCTCATGCCCGGACTCAATTTCGACGTTCCTTCATTTGCTCTCGGCGGCGGCGGCGAATACGCCGTTTCGCCCGACGGCAAGGAAGTCGTCTATGCCGCCAATCTCGACGCCGACCAGGCCTTGTCCACCAACGCCGAAATCTACACCGTCCCCATCGAAGGCGGCGAAGCCAAGAAGATCTCCACCAGCCCCGGCGCCGATACCGCACCCAAATACTCGCCCGATGGCAAGTACATCGCCTGGCGCATGCAGGTCCGAGCCGGCTATGAAAGCGATCGCTGGCGCCTGGTCGTCATGAACCGCGAAACCGGCCAGATCGACACACTCACCGAGAACCTCGACCGCCACGTCGACAGCTTTACCTGGCACCCCGATTCCAAACGAATCGCCTTCACCTTCGGCGACCGCGGCCGCCAGTCCGCGCATCTCATCCCCATCACCGGAGGCGGCACCCGCGCCATCATCCAGGGCGCCTCCACCGTCGGCGACCTCCAGTTTTCAAGCGACGGCCGGACGCTGGTCTACTCCGAAGTCACCGGAGCCTCGCCCAGCGAGATCTTTAGGGCATCGTCGGCCGGCGGCTCGCCTGTCCCGCTCACCAAGCTGAATGCCGATTTGCTGGCGTCGTTTGATCTCCGCCCGCTTGAGGATTTCATCGTTGCGGGGGCCGAATCCGCGCCTGTCCATTCGTTCCTACTGAAGCCCCCGGCCTTCGACCCGCAGAAGAAATACCCGGTGCTGTTCCTCATCCATGGCGGCCCGCAAGGCGCTTGGGGCGAGACGTTCAGTTACCGTTGGAACCCCCAGGTCTTTGCTACCGCGGGGTTTGTCGTCGTGATGCCAAACCCAAGAGGATCAACCGGATATGGGACAAAGTTCACCGATGACATCAATGGAGATTGGGGCGGCCGGGTCTACGAGGACATCATGGCCGTAGTCGATCACATCGCCGCCCAGCCCTATGCCGACACCGAGCGTTTCGCCGCCGCCGGCGGCTCCTATGGCGGCTACATGGTGAACTGGATCCTCGGCCACTCGCAGCGCTTCAAGGCTCTGGTTTCGCACGCCGGCGTCTACGACCTGCGTTCGATGGGCGGCGAAACCGAGGAACTCTGGTTCTCCACCTGGGAAATGAAAGGCTTCCCCTGGCAGACGCCTGACCTCCACGAGAAATGGTCGCCGTCGACCTACGCCGCCGACTTCAAGACGCCCACCCTGGTCATCCACGGCGAACTCGACTTCCGCGTTCCCTATGGCCAGGGCCTCCAACTCTTCACGGCCTTGCAGGCGAACAAAGTCCCGTCGAAGCTCCTCATCTACCCCGACGAGGGCCACTGGATTCTGAAACCGCAGAACTCGCTGCTCTGGTATCAGACTTTCCTCGATTGGGTGGGCGAGTGGACAGCCAAAAAGTAGAGGATGGGTGGGGCGGCCCTTCCGGGCCGCAGCCGGGCTTCTGCCCGGCGCGCTCGTAGCAGGAGCGCGGACCCCGGGGGGCCGGGGTCGTGCTTAGATGATAGCCACATGACGCCGCCAGGCTACGCCCAGCAGTTAGCTTCGCGCTCCAGCGACTGCGAAGAAGTGATCGTCACCGCCACGTCCCCTGCCACAGGATAATGTGACGTAACCGCCCCCTCGTCCATGTTCGAATGCAGCCACGTACCCGTTGGAGGGGGCCGTAAAATAAAGGCTGCCGCTGTACACTAAAGCGTCCTTGGACACTCGAGTGGGCAGTCCTTGTGAATTCAACGAAGTGAAGTCGCCTAAGCGACTGTTCATAACGTAGGGCGCCAAAGGTTCAGCTTTGGTAGGGGCTAACTTCTTGCTGCCGTTCAAATCACGGTCAGTTCGATGCTCTGAGAGTACGTATAGTCCATCTGGCCTCTCTTCAAACAAGGCATCAAGCCAAGTCGAGGCTCCGTACTTGAATCCTCGATAATTCTGCTCATTTGAGGTCAAATAACGAAAGACGTCGTGTGCCTGGACTGTCGTCAGTCGATTACCGGCTGCGTCGAATAATTGTTTCTTCCCTCCTGCCCTATGTACGTGGACGACATTCTTGAAGTGCCTCATAAACAACGGGATCGTTGGCATATGCAAGCCGTTCTCGTGAAGAACGAAATGAGCCTCTTCCCATGACAGTCTCATCTTGTAATAGTCATGCCCTCCGAATTCGGTTCGCGAAATGACGTGCTGTGTTCCGGGAATTTGTATGTAGTCTTCAGAAACGATGTGCGGGTTATTGAACTCAAAGGGTTCATTAACATATTGAGGTGTTTGCCTGACGGGTAACTCCACGGTTCGAGTTGGCACATCGCTCGCAGCGCCGATCGAGTCGTGGGACGGCGGTGGTGCCTCACGTTTTGATTTTCCGAACAGGGAACTCCACCAAGTCATTGACACGCTCCTACATCGGTCATCCGAATTACGGACCTAGCTATGTTTTGCGACGGGTCCGCCTAAAACGCCAACCCTGCCGGTGCCCAGACCCTGTAGGCCTCTTAATTTCCAGCACGCCTTTACGCCGCGGTCCAGCGGGCGGCTAGCCCCGGCCATCCTGAGTACAACACCGCTGGATAAGCTTGTCAACCGTTCGGTAGTGCGCTAACCGCTGAGTTGGAATATCCTTTTTAGGTTTCCAACGGGTGCCAGTATACGCCCGACCGTCTCTGAGTGAGCCGTTGACGCGTTCGATGAGCGCGCTAACCCCTGGACACTCTCGAGAAACGGGTAAACCGCGACTAAACCGGGTAAACCGGAACAGAAACACAATGCGCCATTTCGGAACAGAAAGAGCTGGGGGTGGAACCACAAGACATTTGAGGTGTCGAGACAGTCGGGTTCGGCCGCTTAACGGAAACGCTCAAGACACGTCTTCCGATGGCCAGCTTCTAGTGGTTGGAGCGTTCGGGAAGAAGGGTATTAGGTCCCGGATTGCCTGTTGCCGGTAATAATTGCGTCCGCTAGCAGAATCAACGGGTTGCGAGTGGGTTCCCAGGCCCTGGGGCGTCGTATGGCCCGAAAGATCGACCGTAAACCGGCAAACCGCTGTATGATGCGGTTGTTGGAGTTTCGGTGATGAATCTTTGGCTCGTAATCACCGGTCGGCCGATTCCGGCTGCCCCAATCGCTCCCCACCCGCCATTCGCCTATTCTCATGCAACCTGTTGAAAACTCGCGTAGTTGCTGGGAGTGCGGCTACAAGGCCGGCGATTCCCCAGCCATCTGCCCCCGGTGCGGAAATCCGATGCAGACGCCGCGGGGCATCCGGCGGCGTGCGTGGGTGATGATCTCGATGGGTGTCCTTTTGCTGGGCTCGATGACCGCGCTGATCGTGGTGGTTGTGGGCATCATCTCTCGTTCCGGCGAACCCGACTCAACCGATCGCTTCGATGGTGGCAGAGGGATGGCGGTGTTCGTAGTCGGGATACTCGGTTTGGTCTGGGCCTTTGGACTCACCGCACTGGGAAGCGGCATTTGGCTTCTGCGGTACGGCCGGCGCAATCGAGTGCTGCTCAAGGCCGCCATTGGACTATGGATCGCACTCTCGCTCGTCGGCCTCGTGGTCGAATTCCTAGACTGAGCGCCCATGGACCGCCGGCCCACGAATACCAATGAGAACTACCCCGCGGCGTCGACTCCGCGAACGAAGAGAGTCCGAATGGCTCCGCGGGAGCCACCAACGGTGATGACAATCCACCCCTCACTCGCGGAGGCCGCGAATGAAGAGAGCTGGTCTCGGGAGGGTGACCGTCGTGGACCCGGTTTCTTCGGAGTCCCGAGATTGAGAGAGAGAATGAACACAAGCGGAAGCGGTAATAATGAAACCACCCACTCGCAGGCATCGTGATTCACGTCTTACTCAAAAAGGATGGGGCACTCATTGAAGGCCGTGTCTCAGGCAGAGATAAGCTCGTGTCCAAGGCGTTTGTGGTCCTCGCCCCTGATGATCGGAAGAAGGAACACTTATATCGCACAGCGACGACAACCTCTACTGGTTCATTCCGCATAACTGCGGTTGCGCCGGGACGATACACCGCGTACGCACTCGACCGCAATGAAGAGGATGCGTTCTACGACGACGAGTACCTTCGCAAGTTTGCGAAAAACTCGGTGGCGGTCAACGTCGATCCCAGTTCCTCGAAGACGATTGTTGTGCCGCTTGTGGAACGGCTCGCGACCGTCAAATAATCAGGCCGTCAGTTCAGGCAAGAGGCCATTGCGGCTCCGGAGGGAGTCGATTCGGGAGAAGGACTTCCCGGGATCAGGCAAAGCTCCTCCGTTTAGCCCTTGAGCGGCATGGAGCGGAGGCGGTGGCCGGAGCCGTGGAAGTGGGCGTTGGCCATGGCCGGGGCGACGGCGATGATGGGGGTTTCGCCGGCGCCAGCGGGTTCGGTGTCCTTGCGGTCGAGGAAGATCAGGTCCATCTTTGGGGGAACGTCGGCGAAGCGGGGGACGCGGTAGCGGGAGAACATGTTGGAGGTGACGCGTCCGTTTTCGAAGACCATTTCCTCGCGAGTGGCGGCGCCGAGTCCCATGAGGATGCAGCCTTCCATCTGGGAGCGCAGGCCGACGGGATTCATGATGGGTCCGCACTCAAAGGCCTGGACGATTTCGACGAGGCGTGGCGGTTGCCCTGCGCCACCGAGTTCGACCTCGACGCAGGCGGCGACGACGGAGCCCTTATCCGTGCCGCAGGCGAGACCGACGCCGCGGCCGGCTTGCTTCTTCCGCCAGCGGGCTTTGAAGTTGAAGCGTTCGGCGGCGGCGATGAGGACGGCGCGGAGGCGGGGATTGGTTAGATTGGCGAGGCGGAATTCGAGCGGGTCGAGGCCGGCCTTGGCTGCGAGTTCGTCGATGAAGCTTTCGCGGGCGAAGTTATTGGCGGCGGAGGCGAGGCAGCGGTAGGAGCCCTGACGGAGAGGCGAGTCGGCTTCGATGAAACGGGTGTCGCGGTTAGCGGCATCGTAGGGAGTATCGAGGGCGGCCGTGCCGGAATTGATGTTGGTCATCTTCCAGGCGGCGAGTTTGTTGCCGTCGAGGGCGGCTTCGCAAGTGATGACAGCAGCCGGGCGCGAATAGGCCCAGGTGAACTCCTCCTGGCGGGACCAGCGCAGCCAGACAGGGCGTTTCACATCGCGGGCGATGCGGGCGGCCTCGATGGCCGCTTCACCGGTATGTTTGCCGCCGAAGCCGCCGCCGAAGTCGGGGACGATGACGCGGAGGGCGGCGGGTTGGATGCCGAAGGCCTGGGCGAGCGCGGCGCGAACGGCGAAGGGGTTCGACGTGCCGGTCCAGACGGTGAGTTTGCCGGCCGTCCATTCGGCGACGGCGGACCGGGGTTCCATCGGTGCGTGTTGCACATAGGCGACGTTGTATTCGGCCTGCAACTTGACCGATGCCGTGGCGAGGATCTTATCCGGCTCGCCGGAGGTGTTGCCGCGTCCGGCGCCTTTGGCGGTCTTCTTGAGATGGTCAAAGAGGACGGTGGAAGACGGGTGGGGCTTTTCCTGCCACTTGGCCGAGTCGGACATGGCGCGGACGGCTTTTCGGGCAGCGTGGGCGTTGGGGGCGATGGCGGCGACGAATTCGCCGTCGCGGATGGCCGTGGCGCCGGGGATGGTCTTGGCCGATTCAAGGTCGATGGATTGAAGCGTGGCGCCGTAGGACGGCGGGCGAAGGACGCAGCCGTAGATCATGCCGGGGCGCTTGATGTCTGAGGGGAACTGGTATTTGCCGGTGACAATGTCGCTTCCGTTGAGGCGGGTCTGGGGTTTGCCTAGGACGGTCCATTCGGCGGGCGCGGTGAGCGTGGCGCCCGACGGGGCGCGCTTCATCGATTCGGTGAAGCCGTCGCTGGAAGCGAGGTCAGCATAGGTGAATCGGCGGGAGCCGGACTGGGCGGCGCCATCTTTGATGGTGATGGCGGATTTGTCAACCTGGAACTTCGCGGCGGCCGCGGCGACGAGGATTTCGCGGGCAGCGGCGGCGGCTTGGCGGACGGCGGGGACCGTCGATGGCGTGGTGCGGCTGCCGGCGGTGAGTCCGTCGTCGGGGGTACGATCGGTGTCGGCCATGACGACGTCGATCTGCGAGACGGGGACTTTCAACTCCTCAGCGGCGACCATCCCGAGTTGGGTGCGGGCGCCTTGTCCTTCTTCCACTTTGCCGTTGAGGATGGTGATTCGGCCGTCCTTGCCGATGATGAGGCGTGCATCGAGCGAGGAGACGGCGCGGCCCCACTGGGCGTCGCTTTCGGTGGCGAAGACGGCGATCAACAGGCCGGAAGCGGTGAGTTGGATGAATCCGCGGCGGTCGACGCCGGAGAAGCGAACGGGCGCTTCGCGGAGTTCGTAGCGTTCGGGATCGGCCATTGCGGCGGCCCTATTCTGCGGCAACATGGTTCACCTCCCTGGATTCGGCCATAGCCTTCAACCGGGCCGCCGTCTTCACTGCCTCGACGATGCGCGGATAGCCGGTGCAGCGGCAGATGTGCATGTTCATTGAGGTCGTGATGG
This sequence comes from Bryobacteraceae bacterium, assembly GCA_014860455.1. GTDB lineage: Bacteria > Acidobacteriota > Terriglobia > Bryobacterales > Bryobacteraceae > PNKE01. Next base: position 16,450 of record JACZJQ010000196.1, read on the forward strand.
TGGCTTCGGTGGGGTTGGGATCGCGATCAAGCAGCGCGGTGGCGGCCATGATCATACCGGGCGTGCAATAGCCGCACTGGATGGCCGCCTCGTCTAGAAACGCCTGCTGGACGGGGGTGAGCTTGCCGTCCTTCGACAGTGACTCGATGGTGACCACGCTGCGGCCCGCGACCATACGAATGGTGTTGACGCAGGAGAACGACGGGCGGCCGTCGAGCATGACGGTGCAGGCGCGGCACTGCCCTTCGCCGCAGCCGAACTTGGTCCCGGTGAGGCCGAATTCTTCGCGCAGTACATCGATCAGCGGGCGGTCGCCTTCGGTGTCGACGCTCACGGGCGCGCCGTTCAATGTGAATTTGAAGACAGGCATATCATAGGCCTCCTCTGTGCTTCTGTAGACATGATATTCGCTATCCGTACATGGATGTGCGGAGGGGGCGTTCATGTATGCTGGGGAGTTCTTATGCGCACAGCCATTCTGTTTGCACTGCTTTCCGCCGCGCCGCTGCTGGCCCAGCAGGCGCCGGGCAACCGGGCCGAGAGGCTGGAGTGGTTTCGAGACCAGGGGTTTGGATTGTTCATTCACTGGAGCCACGATTCGCAGCTCGGGTCAGTGATTTCGCATTCGATGGTGGGGGCGGATGAAGACTACTTGCGGCGGTTCATTTACGACCTGCCGAAGACGTTCAATCCGAGGAAGTTCAATCCTGCGGACTGGGCGGCGCTGGCGAAGCTGGCCGGGATCAAGTATGTCGTCTTCACGGCCAAGCACCATTCGGGCTTCTGTATGTACGACACGCGTACGACGAAGTTTCAGATCATGTCGACGCCGTTCAAGCGTGACATCACGCGCGAGGTGCTGGACGCGTTCCGGGCGCAGGGCATCGCGCCGGGATTGTATTATTCGCCGGACGATTTCCTGTGGCTGCACGAGAACAAGATCCCGCTGCAACGGAACGTGCCGGGTGTTCAGCCATCGGCGAATCCAGGGCTGCTGAAGTACGACCAACAGCAGGTGAGGGAGTTGATGACGGGCTACGGGCCGGTGGATGTTCTGTTTTTCGACGGTGAGGCCGAGGGGTTGAAGGAAGTGGCGTGGGCGGCGCAGCCGGACGTGGTGGTGACGCGCGGGGCGATTCAGACGCCGGAGCAGTACATCCCGGGGGTGCCGATGGACGAGCCGTGGGAGGCTTGCATCACGATGGGGACGCAGTGGCAGTACAAGCCGACAAACGACGTTTACAAGTCGGGCGGGCAACTGATCTCGATGCTGATCGAGACGCGGGCCAAGGGCGGGAATCTGCTGTTGAATGTCGGACCGAAGCCGGATGGGGAGTTGCCGATCGAGCAGGAGGAGAGGCTGCGGGAGGTGGCGCTGTGGATGTTTGTGAACGGGGAGTCGATTTACGGCGTGAGGCCGTGGGTGGTGACCAATGAGGGGCCGTTCTGGTTCACAAAACGCAAGGGAGAGGATACGGTTTATGTTTTCGTGAAGGAGCATGAGCGGTGGAAGTACGGGGAGTGGAAGGATCTGGTGCTGAAGTCGGTGAGGACGACGGCGGAGTCGAAGATCACGGTGCTGGGGCAGAGCGATGAGGTGCTCGAGTACCAGCCGAAGGTGACGCCGAAGACGACGTGGCAGCAAAGCGACGCGGGGCTGAAGATCCGGGCGATGCGGGCGGTGAGGCTGAACAACGACAGGCGGTGGCCGAATCCGGTGGTGCTGAAGATCACACACGCCAAGCCGGCGCTGGCGCCGCCGAAGGTGGAGACGGTATCGGCGCGGTGGGCCGGATCGACGGGGACGGCGACTTTCGAGGGAAGGCTCGAGACGATGGGCGGGGCGGCGGCGGTAGAGGTTGGGTTTGAGTACAGGTCGATTAAGGGCAAGGACATTTTCGAGAGGGACATGGCTTGGACGGCGCTGCCCTTGAAGCGGGTAACGGCGGCGGGCGCGTTCACCGTGACGGCGCCGGCATTGAAGGCGAACGACGAATATGAGTACCGCGCCGTGGTGAAGCACCCGATCATCACGCTCTATGGATCCGAGAAGAAGCTCGGCACGAAGGCGCCATGACCGCGGCTCGATGGTGGCCAATGCGACCCGGTGCGCTTGAAATGTCTGGGTGGCTTCGCATCCTTGCCGTCTGGGGCGGCGGTCTCGCCGTGATGGTTTCCCTCGGCGCGTGCAGGAAGACCGCACCCGCGCCGGTGCCGGCGCCAGTCCGCCTGGCCACGGCGAATTCGATTGACCTCGAGCCAGGATGGCGGGTCAGCGTCGTGACGCCGATCCAGGAGTCCGGCAGTTTTGTCGTGAAATCCGTTGTCAACGAGGCAAAGGAGAAAGCAGACGCGGCCGGGGTGCGAAAGTTGGAAGTGGCGGTCAAGGCCAGCCCGGACCTTCTCGGATACGAGATGTCGTATTACTCGGTGAACGCTCGCGGTCGAGGAGGCGTGGCCGTCGCCTTCCAGTCGGCCACGGCTACGATCGATGGCGTGTCGACGCCCAAGTCCAGCCCTGCGCTGAGGCTGTTTCAGTTGCCATCCTGGGCGCGCAGGGTAAGAATCCTGCATCTTCTCCGCAAGAGCGAAGCCGACCACAACGCGGCGATCCTGGCGGCAAAGGATGCAGGAGAACTGGATCGATTGACGGCGCTGGTGGAAGGCGACCCGTCGGCCTGCCGCAGCTACCGGGCATCGATATGCCAGTGGATCCCGGCCGGCATTGCCGTCCGGCCGGAGCGGCGGATCGTGGAGCGGAAGCCTGAGGAATGGGTTCCTGCGCGTTGAAGTGCAGCTACCGGGACGGTGATGTCCGGATACAAGTAGAATCGTCTGATGCACCGCAGCAGTGATCCACGAGGGCGACGATGACCGCGCCGGCTTCGACGTCAAAGGCAGCCACGGCTGAAACTGTGCTGCCGGCACGGCTTGTGAGCCTGGACGCCTACCGCGGCTTCATCATGCTGCTGCTGGTGTCGGGCGGCTTCGGGTTGAAGTCTCTTGAAGCCTACCCTGGGTGGCAGTGGCTGGCCTATCAAGTTGAGCACGCGGCCTGGGAGGGCTGTACGTTCTGGGACCTGATCCAACCCGCCTTCACCTTCATGGTGGGCATGGCCATGCCGTTCTCGCTGGCTCGACGGGCGGCCGAAGGGGCGAGCGCAGGGAAGAGGTTCCGGCATGTCGCGTGGCGCGCCTTCATGCTCATCGTTCTGAGCAACATCTACTCGAACTGGGGCGCGCGGCCCGAAGGGTTGAAGATCCAGTTGATCAACGTGCTGAGCCAGATCGCGTTCGGCTACCTGGCCTGCTATTTCATCATTCAGTTGAAGTTCCGCTGGCAGGCCGCTGTGGCGGGCCTGATGCTGGCTGGCTACTGGATTCTGTTTTCGGTATTTCCCGGGCCTGATGGCCCGTGGTCGAAGACCGGCAACATCGGCGCCGTGATCGACCTTCAAGTTCTCGGCTACAACTATTCGGGCTATTACACGACGATCAACTTCATCGGCAACGCCGTGACGATCCTGTTCGGGTGCTGGGCGGGATTGCTGATGCGGGCGGACCTCGGCCACTCAAAAAGGCTTCGCGTACTGGCGGCCTGCGCGGCGGCTTGCTTCGCGCTGGGACTGGCGCTGGAGCCGTTCAACCCAATGGTGAAGCGGCTGTGGACGTGTTCGTTCACGCTGTTCAGCACGGGCTGGGTGGTGGCGATGCTGATGATCTTCTACTGGGTGATCGAAGTGAAGCAGTGGAAGCGATGGACGTTTCCGTTCCTGGTGTTGGGGATGAACTCGATCTTCGTGTACTCGCTGGGGCAGATCGGCATCAGCGGGTGGTTGAACCGTGGGCTAGCGGGCTTCACGGGCAACTTCGCCTTCATGGGACCAGCGGGATCGATTCCGCAGCACCTGCTGGTGCTCGGCGGGCTGTGGTGGCTCTGCTACTGGCTCTACCAGCGCAGGATCTTCTTCAAGATCTGAGTGGCGGACGGCCGTGCCGGGTTTGGTTCTGAAGGCGCGCGACGCCTTCAGACAACCCACGAATATATCGTTGACAGATGTAACATCATGGACTAGAGTTTTTAGAACGGTCAGAGACTCATCTCCCGCAGGAGGCAGGATGGACTTCTTGACATCTGAATTGACGCTCTCGTCGAACGCGGAATTACTTGGGAGAGTCCTCTGGTTCACTGCCGCCGTTTCAGCGGCTTTTCTTGCCGCCGCGCTGGGAGGCCTGGCGGTGGAGATTGTCGCGGTGTGGACGCGGAGCCAACGCGCACCCGGCACCGAATTGATGGGGTTCGACGTCAGCCGAAGATAAGCGGCCTGGCCGGGCCGGAAGGTGCAGGCGGGAGCCTCGCCTGTCAGCTCTCGAGGACCTGTTTGGCGTACTGGACGCACTTGGTGATCTCGGCCAGCACGTCGGAGTCCTGCGGTGTTTTGTATTCGAGTTCGATGGTGGCCTGGAACTTGTAGCGTTCGCGGCGCATCATGAGCAGGACCTCTTTGAGCGGCGTGTCGCCCTGCCCCCAGGGCATGCCGGGTCCGTTGTTGGCCTTGCGGTCCTTCAGATGGACATGGGTGATGCGGGTGTGGTTTTCGCGGATCCACTCGGCGGGTGAAAACCCATTCGACGCGAAGAAGTGGCCGATGTCGACGTTGGCGCCGTTGTATTTCGAATACCAGAACGACTGTTCCCATGCGCCGAGGCGGCCGAAGGCCTCGGGGTTGGTGAGGTTGCCGTGGCCGTGGTAGCCGACCATCAGTTTGTGTTTGGCCGCGAACTGGCCGAGGCGTTTGGTTTTGCTGACCGGGATCTCGCATGAGATGGCGTAAGCGCCGAGGGCCTTGGCCATCTGGAAGCAATAGTCGAGAGTCTCGTCGCTTGCGGTGTCGATGCGGTCCATCTTGACGATCTCGATGAGCACGCCAGCGTCCTCATACTTCTTGCGGAAGGCTTTGAAGTCGCTCATCGGGCGGGAGAGACGCCACTTCTTGAGTTCGGCGATCTCGGCCTTTTGGGCGGCTTCCTGCCCCGGAGTGAGCTTGCCCTGGCGGGGTGCGGCGGGGGCTTCGCCAACGCCGCGGGCAGAGGCGGCGGGCGCGCCGAGGAAGGCTTCGATGGGCTGTGTCCGCAACTCGGCGGCGCTGATGCCGGTCTGGGCGAGGTAGCCCAGAATCTGGTCGGCACTGCTGGGCAGTCCATGGAAGCTGTATGGGATGTTGATGCCGACCTGGATGCCGGCGAACTTGGAGTTGGGCTTCGCTGCCGCCGGTGCCGTGGCGGGCAGGGCGGCGAGGGCGAGTTTACCTAGATCGCGACGGGTGATTTCCATGATGGCCTCCAGCTACAGTTTCAGTTCCCAGCCCTTGCGGAACTCGGGTTTGACGAGTTTATTGGCTTCGGGGCTGTTGGTGAAGCGCATGTTCTTGCTGTCCCATTCGAGCTTGCCGGGCACGCGCATGGCGATGATGGCCAGGGCGAGCCATTCGGCGAACGGAGCGGTGATGGAGAAGTCGGAGCAGGAAGTCTCGCCGCCTTTGCAGGCGCGGATCCAGTCCATCATGTGGCCGGGCGAGCGCGTGAGCAGTTGCGGCGGAAGCTGATAAGCCTGCCAGCGCGCCTGAGGAAGCAGCCAGACGCCTTCGCCGCGTGACGACGTCGCCATGACGCCTTTCGAACCGACAAAAACCGAGCCGTTGCCGGTGAGCAGGCCGGGTTGGGGTCCGCCGCCGCGTCCGCCGGGCGGCAGGAAGACCGGGACGCCGGGACCGCCGGCGCCCATCGGAGGCCCACCAGCGGGACGCGCCGGGCGCTGAGGAGGCGGGGGAGCGTTGGGGCCGCGGCGCCAGTTGCCCATGGGGCGGCCCTTTTCGGTGAGGTTGTTGACGGGCGGCAGGATGGTCTCGTTTTCCATTCCGGGGACCTTGAAGGCTTCCGGGTCGCCGGGGCGGGCCGAGTCGTGATAGTAGACCGATACGGGCGGCATCTTGCCGCGCGCCGGGAAGTCGAGGCGGACGACGTAGCGGTGAGGCATCGAGTACTTGCTTTCGCCTTCGATGGCGATGCGCTCGATGGTAACCGGAGCGGTCAACTGCAGCGCGGTGTGGACGGGGCCGGCGGTGTGTGTGGCCCAGTTGCCCACCTGGCCGGTGCCGAAGTCGAGGAAGCCGCGCCAGTTGTAAGGGATGTAGTCGGGGCTGAACGGGCGCATGTTGGCGCTGCCCATCCAGAGGTTCCAGTCGAGCGTATCGGGAACGGATGCTTCCCTGGGCAGTTGCTGTACGCCGGTGGGATGGGTGCCGGGCGAGGCGGAGATATGCGCCTCGCGGACATCTCCGATTTCCCCCGACCAGAGAATCTCCGCTGCGACGCGGTTGCACTCATGCGAGAAGCCCTGGTTGCCCATCTGTGTGGCGACCTGGTATTTCACAGCTGCATCCTGAAGCAGACGGGCTTCCCAGGGGGTGCGCGTCAGCGGCTTTTCGATGTAGACATGCTTGCCGCGCTGCATGCAGGCCAGGCCGACGGTGGCGTGCATGAAGTCGGGGACGCCGACGGTGCAGGCGTCGATGTTCTTCGCTTCCTTGTCGAGCATGACGCGGAAGTCCTTGTACTTCGGCTGGCTGGAGTACTTTTTGAGATTGGCTGCGGCGCGGCTTTCGTCGACGTCGCAGAGGGCGACGATGTTCTCAGTATTGGCGGCCTGGTTCATGATGGAGCCGCCCTGTCCGCCGCAGCCGATGGCGGCGACGTTGAGCTTGTCGTAATAGGGCTTGTAGCCGAGAGCTTTGAGCGACGGCACGCTGCCGAAGCCGGCCGTCGGCACAGCGCCCGCAAGCAGCGGGCCAAAGAAGAAATGACGCCGGGAAACCGATTCCATAGAACCCTACCTTATTCACCAATGTGTGGCGGAACCATGATATCCCAAGGCCGGAGATGCGCACCCCGTTCGCCGAGGTGAGGCCGCTAGCGTTTGAGGCTTTCGACGATGCGGTCCGCGGCGGCCGTCAGCGATGCCGGGCTGCGGATGAGGTCGCGGACGCGAGCTTCGCCTTCCTCGGCGATGAGGGTTTCGATGGCGGCGAGGGCGTAGTTATAGGCGAGGCGGGCCTGGGCGGCGGTCATGCCGATCCAGGGGCCGGAGAGTGCGGAGAGGGCAGGGAGGCGGGCGTCGCGGACCGCAGACCGGACTTCTGCCTTCTCTTCGGCGGTCAAGCGGTCGCCGGAATGACGTTGGGCGAGGCCTTCGTGGAACCAGGACGGGAACGTTCCGCGTCGAGCCAGGCAGGCGTGGACGATTTCGTGGCCGAAGCGGCGGCGCAGTTCCGGTGACACCACCGCGCCATCGGGCATGCCCACCCGGATGCGGCCGTCATACTGAGCCGCGCTCCATTCGGCACCGCCGGAAGAGGCATTGTAGGCGTCGCGGCTGAGGACGATGGCAGTAATGGACTCGTTGCCGCCGCAACCCAGTTGATCGTCGATGCGCTGGTATTCGGCGTCGAGCGCCTGCAGCATCGCAGAAGCGATGTGCGGAGGAATCTGGCCGCCGTCGAAGCGGAGCCGGAAGCGCTCGCCGTGTTCGACGTTGCTGCCGCGGTCGGCGGCGGATTCGCGGGTGACGCGGTCGAGGAGAAGGGCGACGGAGGGGTTGTTTTCGATCTGGAGAGACTCGCGCCAGTATTGGGCGGCGCGGTCGAGCGAGTCACTGTGATAGGCGGCGAGGCCGGCGAGGGCGAGAGTGAGCGGGTTTGCGCGGCCCTCGTTGGCGAGCGACCATTCCAGCCGCCTTAGCGCCTGCCTGGGTTGGTGCTTATCGAGCAGGTCGATCGCCTCCCTGACCGTAGGGCTGGCGTACCCGTTGAAGCGGATCGCGGCGGCGGCAGGTTTCTCGGTTGGGCCGGCGGCCGATGGCGGCGAAGAGGCGTTGGCCGGGTTTGCCGAACGGCGGCCCTGCTCGAAGCCATCGAGGCCGACGAGATCCGAGGCGCTGAGGTAGCCCTGTTTGCCAGCGGCGTCAACTTTGTAACAGACGCCGCCTTCGCCGTTCATCGAGAAACGGATGGAGGCGGCGATTCCGCCGGCGAGGCGCGCGATTTCGCCGCTTCCGGGTTCGCAGCCCGCGCGCAGCACCGCGCCGTCCCGGCCCACTTGCGGGGTTGCTGCCAGCAGCGCCATGAGGATGAGGACAACCATGGTTCGACTATTCATCCAATCGGAACAGCGGCGGCTCATCTGTAGGCGGCAGCGGTTAAATTTCTCTAGGCGTCGAAACAAAATAGGCGGAAAATGATTGTATGGCACTGAGAGGAACCAGCGCTCGTTTGCCGGTGTTCAGCAGCCCCGGCGGGTCCAGGCAAAACAAAGTGAATCGAGGGCTTTATGTAGTAGCCGCGGCGGCGCTGCTGATGGCCGCATTGCCGGCGGAGGTGAGGGGACAGGCCTCGAACGTCAGTTGCATCGCCACGGCCGACTCGATGCCGGGCATCCCCGCGGGCATCAGCGATTTCGGCGTCTCGGACGTGACAGTCAACTGCACCGGCGGCAGCGCCGCGGAGACAATCAACTTCAATCTGAGGATCGACCTGAGCGCCCCGGTGAGCGGACTGACGGCGACGATTCAGACCGACGCAGGCAGCTTTCAGGGGACGCGCACGGCTTCGAACAGCATGAGTTGGACGGGTGTGGCGCTCCCACCTCCGGGCGGCTCCGGCGTGCGGACGTTCAGGATCTCGGGGGTGCGGATCAACGCTTCGCAGGCGGCCACCGGGACAGTCCTCATGTCCTTCGAGATCGCGGGCACGCCTTCGATTTCCATCTCGAACCTGACGATCGCGGTGGGCAACGTTTCTGCCCCTGCCTCGCCGATTTCCTGCTCGGTTGCGGGGGCCGATGCGCCGCAGATCCAGGACACCAATGCCGACGCCGCCGTGGCTGAAATGACGATCCAGTGCACCGGAGGCCAGGCGGGGACGCCCGCGGCGATCAGTTTCCAGGTGTATCTGAACGCGAGTTTAACCATCCAGACGGCCGCTTTGACCACGGATTCGGGCTCCTACCAGGGCTCTCGCTCCGGGTCGAACAGCATCGCCTGGCCGTCTGTCGCGGTAATGCAGCCGGGCGCCGGCGGCACAGTGACGATGCGTCTGAGCGGGATCCGCATCAACGCCACAACGGCGGCGGCAGGGCCGGTGACGGCGAATGTGACGGCATCGAGCCTGAGCAGCGTGGTGATGACGTCGAGCCAGGCGGTGGTGGCGCATGTGGCGGCTACATCGACGGCGCCGCGGATCACGGCCGTGAATCCGGTGACCCCGATCGCCACGGGGTTGCGGACGGTCACATTCACGGGCAGCAATTTAGTCACGGGGCTGACGGTGGCGCTGCTACGGCCCGACGGGACAGCGATGCCAGCCAGCGCGGTGACGGTGGTGAACGTGACGGCGACTTCGATGTTCGTGAGCGTGGATTTCGGCGGCATCGCCGGCAACTATTCGATTACAGCCAGGAATCCCGACGGCCAGACCTCGACGGCATTCAGCTTCTCGGTCGTGCTGGATTCCGGGCCTTCGACGCGCGTCGGCGCCATGGCCCAGTTTGCCTCGGGTGGCGGTTGGAAGACGACGATCCGGCTGCTGAATCTCACCAGGGCGCCGGCCTCGGTCCGCGTCACGCTGATCAGCAGCGACGGTCTGCCTGCTCAGTTGCCGCTGGTGGTATCGCAAGCCGGAGCGTCGGTTTCGATGTCGGGCGCGGTGGTGGAAAGGACGATCCTCTCCAACGGTTCGCTGCAGGTGGAAACCGATGCGGCTTTTTCCACGACGACGGTGGGCTGGATCGAGATCCGGGGCTCGGCGCCGCTGACCGGGTTCGCCATTTTCAGGCAACGGCATCAAGACGGTTCGGAATCGGAAGGCACTTCGGCGCTTGACAGCCGGACATCGCAAAACATCGTCCTACCCTTCGACAACCAGTCGAACTACTCAACTGGCGTGGCGGTGGCAAATCTCTCGCCGGCATCGCCGGCGACCGTGACGGCCATTTGCCGAGACGACCTCGGGCGGGAATTCTACCGCGACGCTTTCGTGATCCCGCTCAACGGCCACATCTCGTTTTCTCTCCCCGCGCGCTGGCCCTCGCTGGCCGGGCGGGCAGGATCGATCGAGCTACAGAGCAGCCTTGCGGCGGGCATCGCCGCGCTGGGGCTGCGCTTCAACCCGTCGTTGAATTTCACGTCGCTGCCGGTGTCGGTGCCGGACCCGGCGCAATAGAAGTCCGCCACCCGGCGCCGGACCGTATTCAGTATCATCGTGGCGATATGGCCATCAACCGCCGAGAGTTCATCGCGCTGCCCGCGCTCGCGGCATTGCCGCGCACTGACCGTCCGCTAGCCATTACGATGTGGGATTTTTCGTGGCTGGAGCGGCGGTGGCCTGGGGCGGGCTATGAGAACTGGGACGCGGCGCTGGATGAGTTGAAGCAGCGCGGCTACGACGCCCTGCGGATCGACGCTTACCCGCACCTGATTCACTTTGGGGCGACGCGGAACTGGGAGCTGCTGCCGCAGTGGACGGTGCAGGATTGGGGGGCGCCGGCGCGGATCCGGGTGAGGGTGCAGCCGGAGTTGAACCAGTTCATCAGAAAGTGCGGCGAGCGGGGGCTGAAAGTCGGCTTGTCGTCCTGGTTCCGCCAGGACATCCACGACCACAGGATGCGGCTGGACACGCCGGAAAAGCTGGGGGCGGCGTGGAAGACGACTCTGGATTCAATTGCAGCCGAAGGGCTGTTGAAGCACATCCATTACGTCGATCTGTGCAACGAGTTTCCGCTGGACGTGTGGGCGCCATACGTGCCGGCGAAACTGTCGCGGGCGACGGCCGAGGGCGTGAGGTGGATGGCCGAGCCGATCGCGTTGCTGAAGCGGCATTACCCGGATCTGGCGTACACGTTTTCGTTCACCAGCGAGTACGAGACGTGGGAGAAGCAGGATGTGTCGATGCTCGACTTCCTGGAATTGCATCTTTGGATGACGCATTATTCGGATTTCTATCAGAAGGTGGGCTACCACTACGAGCGGTTCGATCCGAAGGGGTACGACAACCTGGCGCTGAACGGGGAGGCGCTGTATCAGAGCAACCGCGAGCACTGGCAGTCGAGGTTGAAGTATGGGATCGATCAGTTGACGGCGTGGAGCGAGAAGTCGGGCAAGCCGCTGATCACGACCGAGTGCTGGTCGGTGGTGGATTACAAGGACTTTCCGATGCTCAACTGGGGCTGGATCATGGAACTATGCGAACTGGGGGTTCGCTATGCGTCGTCGAAGGGGCGGTGGGTGGCGATTGCAACGTCGAATTTCTGCGGGCCGCAGTTCCGGGGGATGTGGCGTGACGTGGCATGGCACCGGCGGATGACAGACGTGATTCACGCGGGGCGGATGCCGGGCTGAGAGCTTCAGATATTGATGCCGACACGCCAGAGCAGGTAGCCGACGGCCTGGCGGACATAGAGCCAGCGTTCGCGCACGCCGCTTTGCGGGGCGGTGGGGCGGGGCGATCCGCGGACCTTCATGCCCTCATGTTCGAGGATCTTCTGGACGCGGAAGATATGGTAGCCGTCGGAGACGACGATGGCCGAGGAAAGGCCCATGCGGCGCATGATCTCGCTGACGGCGACGACGGTGTGGACGGTGGAATCGCCTTCCTCCTCGACGACGATGTCCTCGGAGGGGACGCCGAGGCGGACGAGGTAGTCGCGGCCGACCTGGCCCTCGGTGAACTGGGGGTCGCCGCCAGCGCCGCCGGTGGTGATGAGCTTTGGGGCGAGTCCGCGTTCATAGAGCGAGAAGGCGTGATCGAGGCGGGCCTTGAGGACGGGGGAGGGTCGGCCGTTGTATTCGGCGGCGCCGAGGATGACGATGACGTCGGAGGATTCGGAGTCGTCGATGAGCGAGCGGCTTTCGATCTCCTTGGAAAGTGCGACGACGTAGGTCGCCAGAGGCAACGAGACCGCTAACACGACGATGGCCGCCAGCTTCTTCATTGATACACTCAAATTCTACTGCGAACCATGGCGCCGGCAGAATTCATCACCAGCCCGCGGAATCCGCTGCTGAAGGAAGTGGCGCGGGCGGCGGCTCGCGGGACGCTTACAGAAGAATCCGGGCTTTGCCTGGCCGAAGGATTGCACCTGCTGGACGAGGCGCTGGGGAGCGGGCTGGCGGTGCCGGTGGTGCTTTGTGCGCGGTCGGTGAGCGATGTGATTTTGCGGCGGGTGGCGGGGTTGAAGCGGTTACGGCTGGCGGTGGCGCCGGATGCGTGGTTTGAGAAACTGGCGACGACCGAGACCACGCAAGGCGTGATGGCGCTGGTGAAGCCACCCGTGTGGAGCTTCGACAACATCTTCCGGGGACGGCCGCTGGTGGTTGTCTTGGACGGGATTCAGGAGCCTGGAAACGCGGGGGCGATTGTGCGGGCGGCGGAGGCGTTTGGGGCCACCGGCGCGATTTTTCTGAAGGGGACGACGGGGGCGTGGCATCCGAAGACGCTGCGGGCGTCGGCGGGCAGCCTGTTCCGGTTGCCGGTGATGAACGGGGCCGATCCGGAGACGGTGCTGGCGGCATTCGCGCAGAGGCGGGTGAAGATGTATGCGGCGGTGGCGCATGGCGGGTTGCCGGCGCACGAGGCCGATCTGATGCGCCCGTGCGCATTTGTGATCGGTAGCGAGGGGCGTGGGGTAAGCGCGCAGATGGCCGAGGTGTGCGCACCGATACGGATTGCGACGTCGGGGGTGGAGAGCCTGAACGCGTCGATCGCGGCGGCGGTGCTGCTGTACGAAGCGGCGTCGCAGCGGCGATTGGGAAAGAAGTGATGGGCCTGTTTGAGAACGACGGGGGAGGCGCGCGGCCGCTGGCCGAGCGGATGCGGCCGGAGCGGCTGGAGGATTACGTCGGCCAGGAACACATCCTGGGGCCGGGCAAGCCGCTGCGGGTGCAGATCGAGAAAGACCGGCTGACGTCGATCATTCTGTGGGGGCCGCCGGGGGTGGGCAAGACGACGCTGGCGACGCTGGTGGCGCGGCAGACCAAGTCGTCGTTCGTGCCGTTCAGCGCGGTGCTGAGCGGGATCAAAGAGATCAAGGAGGTGATGGCGAAGGCCGAGCGGATGCGGCAGATGGGGCTGCGAACGGTGTTGTTCGTCGATGAGATCCACCGCTTTAACAAGGCGCAGCAGGACGCGTTTCTGCCGTATGTGGAGCGGGGCGACATCGTGCTGATTGGGGCGACGACGGAGAACCCGTCGTTCGAGGTGATCTCGGCGCTGCTGTCGAGGTCGAAGGTGTATGCGCTGAGGCCGCTGTCGGAAGAAGAGATCGTCGTGCTGTTGGGGCGGGCGGCGGGGAGTCTGGGCGTCGAAGCCGACGGGGAGTTGCTGCGCCAGATTGCGATCTATTCGGGGGGCGATGCGCGGACGGCTTATAACGTGCTGGAGATTGCGACGGCGGCATCGGGGCAGGGGCGGTTGGACGAGGCGGCGGTGGAGTCGGCGATTGAGCGCAAGACGCTGCTGTACGACAAGTCGGGGGAAGAGCATTTCAACCTGGTGTCGGCGTTGCATAAGTCAGTGAGGTCGTCGAGGCCGGATGCGGCGCTGTACTGGCTGGCGCGGATGCTGGAGGCCGGCGAGGACCGGATGTATATTGCGCGGCGGCTGCTGAGGATGGCGGTGGAGGATATCGGGCTGGCCGATCCGAGAGCGGTGGAGCAGGCCATCGCCTGTATGAAGGCGGTGCATTTTCTGGGCGTGCCGGAGGGCGACCAGGCGCTGGCGCAGACGGCGATCTATCTGTGCGCGGCGCCGAAGTCGGATGCGGCGTATCAGGCGTTGAACGCGGCCAGGGAAGTGGTGAGGAGCCGGCCGCCGGCGGCGGTGCCGATGCAGTTGCGCAATGCGCCGACGCGGGCGATGAAGCAGTGGGGCTATGGCGGGGGCTACGAGCACGCGCACCTGAACGAAGAAGGGCTGACGACGATGGAATGCATGCCGGAGGGGATGGAAGAGACGGTGTTCTACAAGCCGCTGGCGCGGGGATTTGAAGCGCGGGTGAAGGACCGGCTGGAGGGGATTCGCGAGTGGATCAGGAAGCGCCGGGAGGCTGGGCGGTGAGGGGCGGCGGTCTCTACTTGAGGTCCGGGCAGGGGACGTGGCCGTCGATCAGGAAGTGGAGTTGGCGTTGGGATGGCGGGGCCCAGGTGCGGTAGGCGACGGGTGGGATCGGGG
>JACZJQ010000013.1 GCA_014860455.1 Bryobacteraceae bacterium
GGAATCGATGAACAGGTCTCGCAGACCCGAGTTGTTGTCCATCGTCTTGCCGTAGGTGTAGGCGAAGCCGTACATGAAGCCCTTGGTGAACCGGCGGTTCACTTCGAACTGCAGCGCGTTGTAGGTGCTGCGGCCGGAGTGCTCGGTCATGGTGATGTCGGCGAATCCGCGGTAGGGCCGCAGGAAGTTCACGTTCGCGCCAGAGTTCTCGGTCTTGAACGTGGTGCCGGTCATCAACTGGTTCAGGTTGCGGGTGCGGGCCAGATACAGGCCGGTGGTGCCGACGTAGCCCACTTCAACAGTGGTGTCACCGGTCAACTGGCGCTGATAGGTGGCGTTCCAGTTGTAGCTGATCGGGATCTTGTAGGCCGGGTCAACCGTCTGGAAGAACTGCGGGAAGGACGTTTTCGCGCCGCCGCCAGGATTGTCTGCAAGTCCGTCGGATACCGAAACCATCGGCTGGAACGGCGGGTTGCCGCCCAGGAACGCGTTGTCATACACGCCCGGACGCGATGCGAAGCCGCCGGCGCCCAGGCGCAGGACATCCTTCGAGGTGATGGAGTAAGCCATGCCCAGGCGAGGCATCCAGTTCATCTGGTTCTTCGCCGGGTAGGCGCTGCCGCCCGTGAGCATTCCGTCGTAGAGGCCCGAGTCGATGGCCGGGACGCGGCCCTTGCCTGCGTCGGGGAACGACTTGCCGGGAATCACGACGCCGTTGTAGATGCTGCCGGAGATGATATTGCCGGTGGCGCGGTCGATCAGAGCGGCCTTGGAGGGATCGTACTTCGTGGCATCAAAGATGGCCATGTTGCCCCAAAGCGACTTGTAGTAGCCGTTCTGCCACGTGGTGCGGAAGCCCAGTTCGAGCTTCAGCTTCGAGTTCACGCGCCAGGAATCCTGGGCGAAGAACTCGAACATGTGGCTGCGGTACGGCGTGTAGGCGCGCGGTCCGATTTCGGCGTAGGTGGTGAACCGGCCCAGGGCGGCGTTGGCCAAGCCCGTGCCGCTGTAGACGCCGTCAACAAACTGGAAGCGGCCGTTCTGGTTGTTGGTGCCGCCGGGGACGCCGGAGACGTTGATCTGGTCGAAGTCGTTCTGCCCGGAACGTTCCCACAGGGCGCCGAACTTCAGCGTGTGGTTGCCCGAAATCTTCGTGAAGTTGTTGGACAACTGGTAGATCGGGCCGGCCGACGATGACGGATACGGACCGCCGTCCACCGTGCCGATGTTCGGGATCACGATCGTCGGAACTTTGTCGAAGATCTCCTTCTTCTCAGGGAAGATGTAGGGGTAGTTGATGCCGGAGCGGGAGCGCAGGTAGCGCTGGTCCGTCTGGTCAAGTCCGATGCGGACGCGGTCAACCGAGGCCGATACCAGGAACTCGTTGATCATCGTCGGGCTCAGGGTCCAGGTGTGGCCCAGGCTGGCCGTGCGGTTCGGACGGTCCCAATCCGTGATGGCATAGTCAAAACCCGAACGGTTGGTGTCCAGGCCGGTGTAGGAGTAGTTCGCCAGGCGGAACTTGAAGAACTGGTTGATCGACGGGTTGTAATCGATCGAAACCGTGTCCTTGCGCTGGTTCTGGCTTCCCGGACGGACCAGCAGCCAGTTGTTGCTGCCGTAGCTGCCGTTCGGTGCGTAGTAGGTCTTCAGGAACGCCATGCCGTTGGGGCTCTGCTGCGCCACCGGAATCACGTTGTTCGCGAAAGGCTGGTTGGTGAGCGGATCGCGGATCACGCGCGCACTGCTATAGAAGATGTTGGATCCCAGCAGTTCGCCGAAATCGCCCGTGCGCATAGCCGCGGTCGGAACGCGCTGCTGCAGCGTGTCTTCCCAACGGCGGCGGACATACTCCTGCGCCCACAGGAAGAACACCTTCTCGCGGCTCTCGTTGAACACGCCGGGGATAGTGACCGGGCCGCTGACGTTGTAGCCAAACTGGTTGAACTTCAGCGGGGCGACGAAGTTGGTCGCGGTGCGGCGGTTGCGGCTCCAGCTGTTGGCATCCAGGTTGTTGTTGCGGAAATACTCGTAGAACGAGCCGTGGAAATCCTTGCCGCCGGATCTGGTGACCATGCGAATCTGCCCGGCCGACGACCGGCCGTATTCGGCCGAGTAGTTGGCGGTCAGAACCTGGACTTCCTGGACGGTGTCGGCGTCAGCCGTGCCAATCGAGGTGCCGTTGGCGCGCGTACGGATGCCGACTGCGCCGTCGAACGTGATCAGCGAATCCTGTGAACGGCCGCCGTTAATGGTCAGGCCGCCCGAATCCAGGCCGTAGCTGAAACCGTTCATCGGCGAACCGCGGCGGACGCCGGGCTTCAAAACCGCCAGGAACAGCGGATTGCGCCCGTTCAGGGCGAGGTTCTGAATCTGCTGTTGTTCAACCGTCTTGCCGACGGTGGCCGACTCGGTGTTGAGCTGGGCGGCGTTCGCCTCAACCGTAACCGACTCAGAAACCTGGCCGACGGTCAGGTCAACGTTGACCTGGCGCGGGATGGCTGCTTCCAGACGGTTGCGGGTGGTTTCAAACTTCTTGAAGCCAGGGGCTTCAACCGTAACTCTGTAGAAGCCCGGCTGGATGTTGGTAATCGTGTAGAAGCCGGATTCGTTCGTCGTCGTCTTGCGCTCGAAGCCGATTCCTTCGTTGGTAACTGTCACGCTTGCACCTGCAACCACCGCGCCGCTCGGGTCCTTTACGATGCCGGAGATGCTGGCATTGTCGGACTGGGCAAACGCAGAGATTGCCAAAAGGCACATCATCGCGAGCAACGTAGCCGCGATTCTCGTAGTTCTATTCATTCATTCCTCCACTTCGGAGTGGTCTGTCCTAGACTGTGGGTCGAGTGGGTCAGGTCTCACCTGCAGAACACGCTTTTCGACGCGGTCTTACGCCGCTCCAGGATGCGAAATTGCGCGAACATGCGAGACCCTCGACCTGCCAGCAATTCTAGGGGATCGTTCGAGGTGGCGATAGAGATCTTAGGAGCGGGTTTAATGAGCCTATCTAATGGACCTGGCGCAAACGTGTGGAATGGACTTGAGGAGTCGAGAAAATGGCTAATTTTCAGTCAGTTAAGAGAAACAGGGCCTGGGATCGCTCCCAGGCCCTGTTGTTGACGGTTTTGGTTCGAACTAGAAGCTGTAGCGGAGGCTCAACTGAATATTGCGCTCGCTACCTTTGCCGGTGACCATACCGAAGGTGGCCGACGTCGGGTTGGTGTCGACGCCGTTCCAGTTCGGGTGGTTCGGGAAGTTGAAGGCTTCCATGCGGAACTGGATGAACTGGCTCTCAGTGAACTTGAAGCTCTTGAAGGCCGCGATGTTCCAGTTCTGGAAACCGACGTTGTTGAAGCCGATCGAGTTGCGGTTCTGGTTGGGCAGCGTGCCGTTGGCAGGCTTCGTGGCCCAGGCCGAGCCGCCGGGACGCGGGTTGAACCAGAAGTTGGTGATGCCGGTGAAGTTGCCAGCGGCGTTGCGGTCGGCAAACATCTGCGGACGGTCGGTTTCACCGTTGAGGTTCCAAGTTTTGCCGTTGGTCGAACCAATGCCCAGGTAATCGTCGCCGTTGCCGATCGAGATCGGGGCGCCGGTCTGGAACTGGATTAGACCCGACAACTGCCAGCCGCCGGCGATCACCTTGAGAGCCTTGGAACTGGAGTTGTTGAAGAAAGGCATTTCCCAGACATAGTTGCCCACCACGACGTGGCGGACATCGTTGCCCGACTTGCCCCAGTTGAGCTGCTGGTTGTAGACGTCCATGAAGCCGTCGCGCGGGCCGGAGTTGTTGTCCATGGTCTTGCCGAAGGTGTAGGCAACGCCATAGCTCAGGCCCCGCGAGAAGCGGCGGTTCACTTCCACCTGCAGCGCGTTGTATTCGCTGCGGCCGGAGTGCTCGAGCATCGGGATGTTGGCAAATCCGCGGTACGGACGCAGGAAGTTCACGTTCGCGCCGGCGTTTTCGGGCTTGAACGTCGTGCCGGTGGGCAACTGGTTCAAGTCGCGTTCGCGCGACAGGAACATGCCGGTGGAGCCGATGTAGCCCACTTCAACCGTCGTGTCGCCGGTGAGCTGGCGCTGATAGGTGGCGTTCCAGTTGTAGGAGCGCGGAACCTTGTAGACCGGATCGATGGTCATGAAGAACTGCGGGAACGCAACCTTCGGACCCGCGCCGGGGTTGTCGGCCACGCCATTGGTCACCGAAACCATCGGCTGCCACGGCGGATTGCCGCCCAGGAAGACGCTGTCATAAACGCCGGGGCGGGAGATAAAGCCGCCGATGCCGAGCCGGACGACGTCCTTGCTGCTGGCCGAATAGGCCATGCCGATGCGCGGAACCACGTTGAACTGGTTCGGCGCCGGGTAGGCGCTGCCGCCTGTAAGCAGGCGGTTGAATTCGCCCGAGTCGATGGCCGGGACGCGTCCCTTGCCTGCATCGGGGAACGAGGATCCGGGGATCACGACGCCGTTATAGCGGTCGCCGGCCAGGACGTTGCCGGTAGCACGGTCAATCACCGCCGCCTTCGACGGATCGTACTGGTCAGGACGGAACACGGCGATGTTGCCCCAGAGCGACTTCTGGTATCCGTTCATCCACGTGGCGCGGGCGCCGAGTTCGAGCTTCAACCGGGAGTTGACGCGCCAGGAGTCCTGGCCGAAGAACTCGAACATGTGGCTGCGGTACGGGGTGTAGGCGCGGGGACCAATCTCGGCGTAGGTCGAGAACAGCCCCATCGCGGCGTTGGCCACGCCAGTGCCGGTTCCCGGAGCGCCGCCCGGACGCGCGTCATTGAATATGAAGCGGCCGTTCTGGTTGTTGGTGCCGCCGGGAACGCCCGACACGTTGATCTGATCGAAGTCGTTCTGGCCGGAGCGTTCCCAAGTGCCGCCGAACTTGAAGGTGTGGTTGTTCACGATCTTCGTGAAGTTGTTCGCCACCTGGTAGATCGGGCCGGTCGACTGGGCCGGATACGGGCCGCCGTCGATCGTGCCGAGGTTCGGGATTTCGATCGTCGGCAGTTTGTCGAAGATCTCCTTGCGCTCGGGGAAGATGTAGGGGTAGTTGATGCCCGGACGCGAACGCAGGTAGCGCTCGCCTTCGCGGTCGATGCCGATGTAGACGCGGTCGACCGAGCCGGTGACCAGGAATTCGTTAATCATGGTCGGGCTCAGCGTCCAGGTGTGAGACAGGCTGGCGGTGCGGTTCGGACGCGACCAGTCCGTAATCGCGTAGTCGGCATAGCCGCGGCTGGTGTCCAGCGCGGTGTAGCTATAGTTGGACAGGCGCCACTTGAAGAACTGGTTCATGGTCGGGTTGTAGTCGACGTTGAACTGGTCCTTGCGCTGGTTCTGCCAGCCTGGACGGACCTTCAGCCAGTTGTTTGTGCCGTAGGTGCCGTTCGGCTCGTAGTATGCCTTCAGGAACGCAACGCCGTTCGGACTCAGCTGAGCCGAGGGAATCACGTTGTTGGCGAAGGGCTGGTTGGTGAGCGGATCGCGGATGACGCGCGGGCTGCCGTAATAGATGTTGGTACCCTGCAACTCGCTGAAGTCGCCGGTGCGCATTGCTGGTGAAGGGACGCGGCCCTGCAGCGTCGCCTCGAACCGCCGGCGGACATATTCCTGGCTCCACAGGAAGAACAGCTTTTCGCGGTTCTCATTGAAGACCTTGGGAATCATCACCGGGCCGCTGATGACGTAACCGAACTGGTTGAACTTCAGCGGAGCGACGAAGTTGGTGTTGTCGAATCGGTTTCGGCTCCAACTGTTGGCGTCAAGCTTGTTGTTGCGCAGGTACTCGTAGACCGAGCCGTGGAATTGCTTGCCGCCGGACTTGGTGACCATGCGGATCTGGCCGCCGCCCGACCGGCCGTATTCAGCCGAGTAGTTGGCGGTCAGAACCTGGACTTCCTGGACGGTGTCGAGATCGGCCGTGCCCACCGACGTGCCGTTGGCACGCGTGCGGATGCCCACCGCGCCGTCAAACGTGATCAGCGAATCCTGCGAACGGCCGCCGTTGATGGTGAAGCCGCCCGAATCCAGGCCGTAGCTGAAGTTGTTCATCGGCGAACCGCGGCGGACGCCCGGCTTCAGCATTGCTAGGAAGATGGGATTCCGCCCGTTCAGGGCGAGATTCTGAATCTGCTGCTGCTCGACGGTCTTTCCGACCGTGGCGGTCTCGGTGTTGAGCTGCGCGGCGCTGGCTTCGACCGTGATCGACTCCGACACCTGGCCGACGCTCAGGTCCACATTCACCTGGATTGGCAGGGCCGCTTCCAAACGGTTGCGGGTCCTCTCATACTTCTTGAAGCCGGCGGTTTCGACCACGATCGTGTAGAAACCGGGCTGGATGTTGGTGATGGTGTAGAAGCCGGATTCGTTCGTCGTGGTTTTGCGCTCGAAGCCGGTTCCCTCGTTGGTAACTGTTACGTTTGCACCCGCAACCACCGCGCCGCTGGGATCCTTCACGATTCCAGAGATGCTGGAGTTGTCGGACTGGGCGAACGCTGAGATTGCCAGAAAGCAAAACATCGCGAACATGGTAGCCGCGATTCTCGTAGTTCTATTCATTCGTTCCTCCACCTTGGAGCTGTCTGTCTTGGACTGATGTTCTGGTGGGCCGGCCGCCTCCGCCGGGTCACTCTGCCCGGTGCGGTCTTAAGCGCCGCTTCTGGGGACATATCGGCTTGGAGCTGGCGAGACCCTGGTTATCTCTCATGATTCTATCCTTAAGACATCGTCTCTAGATACCTATCTAAAGATAGTGTTTCTATTGAAGTGCAATATACACACGTTGTCATTTCACCCCCGAGGCGCCTCCTGAGCCCGGCCGTGATCCCACTGCCATCGCCACGAATGTCTCATTGGATAGCCCCAGATGAGGCTTCCTGAAGTAACGCTGCGGCGGTTGTGGAATGGGAGTAAATTACATGACATGAGACTCACTCTTGCCGGACTTGTCGCCGTCGCCGCCTTCGCCCAGCAACCAGGCGCGGTCCTGATCATCACCGACGCCGAGGGGGTGGCCGGCGTCTGCCGCCAGCAGCAGGTGGAACAGGGCAACGCTGAAATGCAACGCCTGCTCACCGGCGAAATCAACGCCTCCGTGCGAGGATTCCTGAAAGCGGGCGCTCAGCAGGTGGTGGTCTGGGACGGCCATGGCGGCAGTTGGACGCTCACCGCCCAAACCATCCACGACCAGGCCCGCCTCATCACGGGCTCGCTCGGCTCGAAGATGCTGATGGATAGCGGACGGTTTGCCGCTGTGGCCTTCGTTGGCCAGCATGCCCGCGCCAACCGCGAACGGGCCGTGATGGCTCACAGCTATTCGTCGCTTGGCATCCAGAAACTGACAATGAACGGCGCTGAAGTGGGCGAAATCGAGACCCGCGCCGCTCTGGCCGGCGCCTTCAACGTGCCGGTAATCTTCCTCAGCGGCGACCGCGCCGCGGCCGAAGACCTGCACGCCATCGTGCCGGAGGCGGAGGCCGCGGTGGTGAAGGATGGGATCTCCTATTACGCCTGCGAGTCGATGAGCGCCGCCGCGGCGCAGGCCCTGATCGAGCAGAAGGCCGAAGCCGCCTGGAGGAAACTGGCCCGGATCAAGCCCTATAAGGTGAATGGGCCGGTCGCGATTGAGATGGAACTCACCACGCGCAGCACGCCAAGCCCGGATGCCGTGCTCGGCGAGGGCGTGGAGCGCATCGGACCCCGCACGTTGCGCTTCAGGGGCAAGGATTTCCTCGAAGCCTGGACCCGCTGGAACGGCCGGTAAGAAGAGCCATCCGCAAACCGGAGCCGGTAATCCGGTTCAGGTGTTCCCAAGGTCGGGCATCTTTGTTAGTATCTGCGTATGAGAACCGCATTGCTTGTCCTGGCTTTGCCGGCGCTGCTTTCGGCCGGCGATTTCTGGAAAGAGAAGAGCCCGGCGGACTGGAGCGAGAAGGAAGCCCGCAAGATGACCCGAAACTCGCCTTGGGCCCATGAAGCGACGCCCAAGATGGAAGGCATGATGAGCGGCGCAATGCCCTCAGGTGGGCGCGGCGGCAGAGGCGGACGTGCCGGCGGTGCGATGGGCGGCGCCGAGTCCGGCGGCGATTTCGGCTCCGGCATGGGCGGTGATGCAGGCGGTGGCGGCAACATGGGCGGAGCCGGTGGCAGCGCACCGATACCGAACGTGCACATCCGATGGGACTCGGCCACACCCGTGCGTGAAGCCTTTGCGAAACTCGATGTCGCCCACCCTTTCCCCAAGGAAATCGCCGAAAAAACAGCCGGATACTACGTCATCACCCTGGAAGGCATGCGTATGCAGATGGGCCGCCCCAGGGCCGGACAGCCCGGCCAGCAGCGCCCGCAGGGCGACCAGCAACAGTTGACCCAGGAAGACCTCAAGCGGATGCAGGACCGCATGGGCCAGTCGGCGACCCTGATCCGCAAGGACAAGGAACCGATGCGACCCGAGGGCGTCCGCTTGATGCCAGGCGAACGTGGCCCGACCTATCAGCTCTACTTCAAGAAGACCGATCCCATCACCCAGGACGAAAAGGAAGTGAAGTTCGTGGTGAAGATGGGCCCGATGACAGTCGAGACCAAGTTCAAACCCAAGGACATGGTCTTCGCCGGGCTGCTGGCACTGTAGCTACAACGACTTGAGCCATGCGGCGCGGGCGGCCACGTCAGGCGCGGCGCAGACGAGCGAACCTGGGACAATCCCATGCGCGCCCGCCTGGCGCAGTAGTGGGACCGTATGTTCACGGATGCCGCCGTCGGCGAAGACTTCCAGCGAGGGGACCAGTCGCCGCAATTCCTCAATCCTTCCGCAAGTGCGCGGGTCCAGATCGCAGCCCTTGATGCCCATTTGCGTCCCCATATGGAGGACGCGGCTGATCCGGGGGGCGTAGTCCTTCACCTGAATGGGCGGAGTTTCGAGATCGATGGAAATGCCGGTCTTGATGCCGCGTTCAATGAGGTAATCCAGGGCGGGGGAGACGCGCTTGCCGGTCTCCAGGGGCAGCGTGACGCGGTTGACGCCGGCGTCGAGGAAGGCGGGCAGCAGGTCCATGGGGCGGGTTGCCATCAGGTGAAGATGGAACTCCTTTGACGTGACCGGACGCAGGCGGGCGATCAGGTCGGGAAAGAACAACAAGGATGGGACGAAGTGGCCATCGCATGCGTCGAAATGGAAGGAATCGGCTGCGGGCTCCAGCCGGCGCAGTTCGGGTTCCAGGTTGGCCAGATCGACCGACCAGACTGAGACATCGAGATGAAGGGCGGCCATGCCGCCATGCTACCATTTAAGATGAAGATGATGAAAACATTGATGTTAGTGGCACTGATGGCCTCCTTGGCGTCCGGCCAGGCGCAGACGCCGCCGCAGGGCGACGGCGACCCGATTGTTGTTAACATTAACGGCCGCGACTACCGCAAGTCGGAGATCGAGACCCTCGTGCGGTCGCTTGGCGGCCAGATAACGGCAAACTTCTATGCCAACCGCCAAGCCTTCCTCGACCAATACGCGCTGACGCTGCGGTTGGAGCAACTCGCCGACGAGAGGAAGATGGCCGACAGCGAGCCGTTTAAATCGCGTATCGCCTACAGCCGCATGATGACTCTGGCCACCGCCATGCTGAGCGAGAGCCAGCGAGGCGAGGCGATCAGTCCGGAAGAGGAAAAGAAATACTACGCCGCGCACAAGGCCGAGTATTCGCAGGCGCAGACCCGGATGATCTTCCTCGGCTTTGCCGCATCCGGTAAGGAGGGCAAGCCTGAAGCCGAAGTGAAGAAAAGCGCGGACGACCTGGTGAATCGCGCACGGGCGGGCGAGCCATTCATCGATCTGGTGAAGAAATACAGCGAGGACGGCGATTCGAAGTCCCGCGACGGCGAGTTCCCTACAATCAGGCCCGGCGACGAGAGCCTGCCGCCGGCGGTGAAAGCAGCCGTCTTCGGGTTGAAGCCGGGAGAGGTGACCGAACCGTTGCGCCAGCCGAACGGCTTCTATATCTTCAGGCTCGAGAAGTTTGTCGAGCCCGAGTACATGCAGATCCGGAGCGACGTCTATAACGCGATGCAGAGGGAGCGGTTCGAGGCATGGATGGCGGAAATCAGGAAGACGATCAAGGTCGAGATCAAGGACATGAAATACATGACCGAATCGGTCCCCGCGCGGCGCTAGAGCGGGTGCTGGACCGGTTGAAGGACTTTGATGGCCCTCCTGTCGAGTGGCGCTTCGCCGCTGGATTGAGGGTGATGCGAGGCCAGCTGGAGAGTGGACCGGGCGGCGGCGCCGAGGTTCACGCGGCATCGTGGGTGCGCCGCCGCGAGGTGGTGCTGGACACAGCACTTGCCGGATCCGCGGACGAACTGGCCCGTATCGTGGCCCACGAACTGTTCCACTTCGTTTGGTTGAGAATGCACAACGGCCAGAGAAGGGCCTGGAGCGAGTTGCTGGCCACTGAACGCACACGCGGCGAACTCGGCTGGTCGTCGGAATGGCGGCGGAGAGAGTTGGACCCCGCGGATGCCCGGCTGAACACTCGCCGCTGGCGTGAATACACCTCGGAGAGCTTCTGCGACACCGGGGCTTGGATTGCCATTGGATTGCCGGGTGACCAGGACGTCACGCCGGGCGGGCGCTGGCTGAGGCGCCGGGAACGGTTTTTCCGGGAACTCAGGAGTCACTGGAATGGAGCGTGGCGCATCTAATGGAATGAACGAGTCCGGCATCGAATTGGACACCCCCGCAATGAAATCTTTTCTCCTCATCCCTTTGACAGCCGCCCTGGCGCTCGCCTCAGCAGGTTGCAGCAACGCGCCCGCCGAAACCGCAGCCGCCGAAGCAGACCTCAAGCCCAGCGTCAAACGCAACGCCGCGCCAGATTTCGTCCTCACAGACGCCGACGGCCGGAAGGTGAAGCTCTCCGACTACAAGGGCAAGGTGGTGCTCCTCAACTTCTGGGCCACCTGGTGCGGACCCTGCAAACTCGAGATCCCATGGTTTGTCGAGTTTGAAAAGGCATATAGGGATAAGGGCTTCGCCGTCCTCGGCGTGTCAATGGACGAAGAGGGTTGGGAGATCGTTAAGCCCTACATCCAGGACAAGCAGGTCAACTACCGCGTGATGGTCGCCACGGAAGAGGTGGCGCAGAAGTACGGCGGCGTTGAGGCCTTGCCGACCACGTTCATGATCGACCGCGAGGGCAAGATCGCCTCCACCCACATCGGCCTTGTCGGCAAGAAGGACTATGAGAATGAAATCGCTCAACTTCTTCGCTAGTCTGGCGCTGCTGGCGCTGCCAGCTGCCGCGCAGCAGTGCGTCTTGACGTTGACCGAACCCGCCAAGCTGCGGGTTGCTCGCAAGGGCACAACCGAACAGCGGTTGAAGCTGTCGTTGCCGGCGGGTTGCCATGCGAATTCCAACGCGCCGCTGGAATCGTTCCTCATCCCGCTGAAGATCACCTGGAATCCTGGCGCCGTCGAAGCTGCTGAGACGGTCTATCCGAAGCCGGCCATGGAGAAGTACGAGTTCGCCGAACAACCGATGTCGGTGGTCGGCGGACAGTTTGAGATCGTGACGACATTCAAGCGCTCGGCCATCGCGCAGCCCGGCCCGTCGTCGCTCACCGGTAAACTCCGTTACCAGGCCTGCAACGACAAGATGTGCTTCCCTCCCAAGACCATCGACGTCCGTCTGCCGCTGCTGCTTGAATAAGTGCGACGGCTGCTGATCCGTCCCGGCGCGTTGGGCGACTTGATCGTCTGGCTGCCGGCGGCGGAACATCTCCTCACCGGCGGCAGCGAAATCTGGTGCGCTGGCGCGAACCGCGACCTCGTCGCCCACCTCGCCCCATCCCGCGCCATCGAAGGCTCCGGACTTGACCTGCTCGAACTGCCCGGCGCGGCGGTCCCCGAACCACTGATTGAGCGGCTGAAATCGTTCGACGAGATCGTCTCCTGGTACGGGACCGCTCGTGCGGAGTTCCGCGATGCCTTGGCCCGGCTAGGCGTCCCTGCGAGGTTCTTCCCTGCGCTGCCCCGCAGCGGTTGCCCCGTCCATGCAGTCGACTTCTATCTCGACCAGGTGGGCGCCGCGCCGGGAGCCGGAGCCGTCCCCCGGATCCCCGTCACGCGCGTCCATGGCGGCTATGCGGTCATCCACCCCTTCTCCGGCAGCCCCAGGAAGAATTGGCCGCTGGAGAACTTCCACGAAGCAGCCCGCCTGCTCGCCCCTCACATGGAAGTGAAATGGTGCGCCGGACCCGACGAACCCCTCGACGGCGCCCACCGCTTCCCCCGCCTCGCCGATCTCGCCTCGTTCCTCGCCGGAGCTTCCGTCTATATCGGCAACGATTCAGGCCCCTCCCATCTCGCCGCCGCCGGCGCACCCGTCATTGCCCTGTTCGGACCCACCGACCCGCTCGTTTGGACGCCCAGGGGTCGGGCGGCTGTGGTCACTCTGCCGTTTGAATCTTCACCTGCAATGGTCGCCGAGGCCGCCCTCAGGGTTGGAATCCGGCGCCGGTAAGGATAAACCCAAGCTGCCTGCTGTCGCCCGGCGGCGAGAATCCGCGGTCGATGGTGATTGCCAGCGTGGCCGTTTCCATGGAGACCGCCTTCGGAGCGGTGACGATCTCATGCATCCCCGGACCCGAAAGCGTCCGGCTGTCGACGATATCCCCGTTCAGCGTCACCGTCAACTGCCTGCCCGGCGCGGCCTCCGGCAAGTACAGATTCACCCGCACCGGCATCGCACCCGCCGGCGTCTTCAGCAGCAAAACCGCACGCGGCGACGACCACCGCCATTGCCCGTTTTCCACCTGATAGACACCCGAGACAATCTGCGCATCGGACGATGCCAGTTTCATGTCGATCCACGACGATTCGGGCTTGCGCTCGATGATCGATGAAATCGTCATGCGGTCCACCGGATCGCGGCTGATATCAAACGGCCACAACCCGAATCCCACCGACGAATACCCCGACCTCGACCCTAACCCGATCAACCGCATCGGCAGTGTGGGCTGGACCATCACAGTCGCCTGCTCCACCTTCACGCCCCCGCCCGTCGTGAATCCCACCGCCGACATCAGATCGGACGTGATCAGCATATCGCCCGGCCGCAAAGTCTCGCCGCGCACCACCGGCGCCGCCCCCGCGGCTTCTGCATAGAAGCGCAATCCCCATTCGCCGTTCACCCACAGCCGACGCGTCGACCCGTCCGGCAAAGGCAGCCGTGCGGCCCGGATCGCCGCCCGGTAGGCGTCCCAGTGCTGATAGTTCACCCACGCCAGCCCAAGCCCGATCGACAGGCTCCAGACCAGTGCCGCGCCGATCAGCAGCGGCCGCTCCTCAAAGTGCAGCACCAGCAGTATCGCCAGCGGCGCCGCCAGCGGCAGCAGATACCTCGCCGAACCGGCGAAGAACAGTACCAGCGCCGCGGCAAAGAACATCGCCACCCAGACCGTCAAAAACCCATGTCTCCGCCGCATCAGTGCCCAGACTGCCAGCGGCGAAAGCATCACCACCAGATGCCCGGCGAGCGCGATGGCGTTCTTCAGCTTCATCTCCAGCCGTTGCAAGCCGTAGGTCTGGAAATGTCCTGCCAGCACCTGCGCCGGCAGGTCCCCCGAAGATATCCGCTCAAACACCTGGTACCCCGCCAGCGTCGCTGCGGGAACCAGCAGCAGCGGCGACCACCGCAACCGCCCCTCACGCCACAGCCAGTACCCCATCAGCGGAATCAACAACACGCTCTGGTACGCCATCAGCGCACACGCCGACATCGCCAGCGCCGCCGGCCCCGCATACCGCCCGTCTTCCGTGGCCTTCATCACCCACACGATGCTGAGCATCCAAAACGCCAGCAGCGGCAGATCGGCCTCGATCGATGTTCCATTCACGACAAACGCCGGCACGGCGCAAAACAGCACCGTCGCCTCCAGCGCCCGCCTTGGCGCGTACCGGTGCGCCAACCACAGCATCGACAGCGCCGCGATCAACGAAAACCCGATGTATGCCCCGTGGAAGACCGGCTCCCGCACATCGCCCGCCACAGCCAGCAGTCCGGCCAGGATCCAGGCGTTGCCTGGCGGATGCGGATGGCCCCGCATGTCGATCACTTCTCCGAGAAACACATATCGCGCATGGTGCGGATGCAGCGGATCGGTCTGCGCATGCTGTGCGGCGGCGAGGTAATAGTAGTCATCGCCCTGGATCGCCTGGTTAATAAAGGGAAGGCGGAGGAACAGGACGAACGCAACAACGGCCAGGATGTGTTTGCGAGGCAAGTCCCAGTGTAGAACCGGGAATCAGGCGGCTGCTAAAAAGCGGAGGACCCGGCGAAGTGCAGTTCCGGATCCCAGGTCACGTCGGTATACTCAATTTCCAGTTCCGCCATGCCCCAGAATCGGGTCTGGATCTGTGAGGAAAGCGACTTCGGCACCGAGACGCCATCCACAATCGCATACTCGCGCTCAAAATCCACCTTTTTCAAGAAGATCGATGGGCTCTTCACAAACCGGCCCGCCTCGCGCACCGTCAGCCCCGTGTCTGAGTCAATCCAGATCTCGCCCTTGAACAGCCCCACCCGCTTCTTGCGCGGATTCACTTCGTACACATGCACCTGGCGCCCGGCGATCTCCTGCAACCCCTTGTACTTGAACTTGTAGTTCACCGGCGTAATCGCTACAGCCTTGCGGTCCTTTTCCTTTGAAAGGTCCGGCATCGTCGATTCCACCTCGCCGTTCATGAACCGCGCGATCACGTCCTTCTGGACCGTCGTATCGCCCGAGCGCACCAGCACGTCAGAGTACTCCACTGCGCCGCCGGCGTCGATATGGCGCTTGGCGGCCAGGCTGGCCGACTTCTTCATTTTCGGCAACCGGCCGACGAACCGGGCCACCGACGAAAATCCGCGCGCCATGCCCCGGCCCGATGCGGCCATGTATTTGGCTAGAATCTGGTCGCCCGGCTTCTCTTTATCGTTGTCGGCGCCCGCCATCAGAGACGATGCGCCAACCGGAACCCCCGCCTCAGAGACATTGGCGGAAAGGGTAAACGATAGGAATAGGACGGTGATCAGCAGTCGGCGCAAACTCTTCAAACGCTCCGGTGAATAGACTCTACTTCGGTAGATGCAGCTTCCGGCTGTAAAGGTACCGCCAACCGCACGTTACCATAATGACATGGACACTATCCCCCTGGGGACCACCGCCTCCCGCGGCATCCTGGTCACCCCGGAAGACACCGCCAACTTCATCGGCGTGGAAAACGTCCGCGTGCTTTCGACGCCCCACATGATCGGTTACATGGAACTCACCGCCCGTGACGCCATCAAGCCTCTCCTGCCCGAAGGCTGGGACTGCGTCGGCACCATCGTGGATATCAAACATCTCGCCGCCACACCGATCGGCATGAGCGTCACCATCACCGCCCGCGTCACCGCCGTCGACGGCAACCGCGTCACCTTCCACGTCGAAGCCCACGACGAAAAGGAGAAAATCGGCGAGGGTGTCCACGAAAGATTCATCATCGACGTCAACCGCTTCGCCACGCGGCTGGCCATGAAAAAGGAGTCCGCACAATGAAGTTCCTCGCCATCGCGCTGCTGCTCTCCGCTGCAGCCTCGGCCCAGATCTCGGCCATCCAGGGCGAACTCATCCGCCCTCATGTAAAATTTCTCTCCAGCGACCTGCTGGAAGGCCGCGGCGTCGGCCAGCCCGGCGGAGCCCTCGCCACGGCCTATATCGAATCCCAGTTCGCCGCCGCCGGACTCAAGCCTGGCGCCCAGGGCGGCAGTTTCCTCCAGCGCGTCCCCCTTAAGCTCATCTCCATGGAAGGCTCGCCCGTCCTCACCGCCACCAACGGCGCGCAGACGGTAGAAATGAAGTGGCTCGACGATTTCGTCGGCCACTCCCAGGCCCAGCAGACCCGCATCGCCGCCGACGCCGAACTCGTCTTCGTCGGCCATGGTATCACCGCCCCCGAATTCGGTTGGGACGACTACGCCGGCATCGACGTCAAAGGCAAGGCCGTCGTCCTGTTCACCAACGAGCCGCCCTCGACCGACCCCAAGTTCTTCGGCGCCAACGCGCTGACCTACTACGGCCGCTGGACCTATAAGTACGAGGAAGCCACCCGCCGCGGAGCCGCCGCCGTCCTCATCATCCATACCGACGCCACCGCCACCTACGGCTACCAGGTCGTCAAGGCCAACGGCCGCCCCCAGCCCCAGGTCGCCCGCGCCAATGGCGCGCACGCCCTCGCCTTCGCCGGATGGATCACCCAGTCCGCCGGCGACAAACTCCTCGCCCTCTCCGGCGAAAACGTCGCCGGCCTGCTGAAACGCGCCGACACCAAGGGCTTCAAGCCCATCGCCCTCGGCTCGCGCCTGAAGTTCGACCTCTCGAACAAAGTCGACGACGTCGAAACCTATAACGTCGTCGGCCGTGTCGATGGCTCCGATCCCAACCTGTCCACCGAAGCCGTCGTCTTCACCGCCCATTGGGACCATCTCGGCGTCGGCGACCCCATCAACGGCGACTCCATCTACAACGGCGCTCTCGACAATGCCACCGGCGTCGGCATGCTCATCGAAATGGCTCGCGCCTGGGCCTCCATGGAACCCAAACCCCGCCGCTCCGCCATCTTCGCCGCCGTCACCGCCGAGGAAAGCGGGCTGCTCGGCTCGGCTTACTTCGCCCAGAACCCGCCCATCCCCATCTCGAAACTCGCCGCCAACCTCAACTTCGACTCCTACGCCCCCCTCGGCCGCGCCAACTCCACTGTCATGACCGGCGCCGACCGTACGTCGTTCTATGGCGTCGTCCAGGCCGCCGCAGCAAGGCATCAATTGACAATCGAAAAGGAATCCAACCCCGGAGCCGGCGGCTACTTCCGCAGTGACCACTTCCCCTTCGCCAAGGCCGGCGTACCGGCGTTTTCCGTCAACATGGGCTCGCGCCCCTCGCCCCTGCCCGAAGCGCTCGTCAAGGTCCAGAAACGCATGACCGGCATCTACCACCAGCCCACCGACGAATACCACGAGGACTGGGACTTCTCCGGCATGGAACAGTTCGCCCGCTTCGGCGTCGCCCTCGGACTCGATATCGCCAACCTGCCCACCATCCCCGCGCGCATCCGGCCATAGTCATCGCGTAGACTGGCCGCATGGTCACTCGCAGATCCCTGCTCGCCGCCTTGCTCTCCGGCACGGCGGTCCGCGGCCAGTCCGCCTTGCCGCCCGTCACCGCTCTAACGAAGGGTCCACAGTTCCACTGGTTCGCCTACTACGACAAGCTCCAGTTCGACCCTTCTTCCCGCTACGTCCTCTCCCATCAAGTCGACTTCGAACACCGCTCGCCCGCTCCTGACGACGAAATCCGCCTCGGCTTCATCGACCTCAAGGACGCAAACCGCTGGACCGAAATCGGTCGCACCAAGGCCTGGAACTGGCAGCAGGGCGCCATGCTCCAGTTCGTCCCCGGCTCCCGCGACGAAGTCATCTGGAACGAACGCGACGACAAAGAGAAGCGCTTCGTCTCGGTCGTCTGCAACATCCGCACCGGCCGCCGCCGCACCCTGCCCGCGCCCATCTACGCCGTCAGCCCCGATGGCGAATGGGCCGTCTACCCTGACTTCAAGCGCCTTAACGACACCCGCCCCGGCTACGGCTACTGCGGCCTGCCCGACCCCTTTGCCGCCATCGAAACGCCCAAAGACATCGGCATCTGGCGCATGAACCTCAAATCCGGCAAGTCCGAACTCATCATCCCTCTCGCCGAAGCCGCCGCCATCGCCAATCCCCACGAGGACATGTCCGCCTCCAAGCACTGGTTCAACCACCTGCTGTTCAACACCGACGGCTCCCGTTTCATCTTTCTCCACCGCTGGCGCGGACCCCGCCAACGCCCCGGCAGTTTCGCCACCCGCATGTTCACCGCCTCCATCGACGGCAAATCCCTCTACGTCCTCGACCCCTACGGCCGCACCTCCCACTTCATCTGGCGCGACCCCGCCCACGTCCTCGCCTGGGCCTGGCACCCCTCTCTCAAAGCCGACAAATTCTATC
The DNA here is from genome assembly GCA_014860455.1 of Bryobacteraceae bacterium. Classification (GTDB taxonomy): domain Bacteria; phylum Acidobacteriota; class Terriglobia; order Bryobacterales; family Bryobacteraceae; genus PNKE01. The sequence continues at coordinate 18,072 of JACZJQ010000013.1, forward strand.
TCTACAAGGATCAGACCAGTCAGGTCGAAGCCATCGGCCCTGATGTCATGACTGTCAACGGCCACTGCACCTACCTGCCCGGCAACCGCTGGATCCTCAACGACACCTACCCCGACCGCCAGCGCAACCAGAACGTGTATCTTTATGAGGTAGCCACTGGGCGGCGCGTGGAACTGGGTGCATTCAATTCTCCGAAACAATACTCGGGCGAATGGCGGTGCGACACGCATCCAAGATATAGCCCCGATGGCAACTGGGTTACCATCGATTCGCCGCACGGCGGCAACGGGCGTCAGCTTTATTTGATCGACATCAGAGGAGTAACGAAGGCATGAAGAGAGTTCTGATCTGTTTCCTGGCATTGTGCGCTGCCGCGGCCGCGCAGGACAAGGTCGTCGGCGGACCATACGTCGTCAACGCCACCGGCCGCTCGGCCACTGTCGGCTGGATCGTCCAGGTCGGCGAAGCCAAGGCCGGAGTGGACCTCGCAAAGCCCACCCACGTCGCTCCTGTCCTTGAATCCCGCAAGGTCAGCTTCACCGGCCTGCCCGCCGGCCAGACCATCAACTATGACGTTCTTGGCGGCAGCGAAGAAGGCAAGGGTTCTTTCAAAACCCCTCCCGCCGCCGGCACGCCTTTTGAAGCCGTCGTCTTCGGCGACACCCGCACCCGCCACGACCTCCACCGCAAAGTCATCGCCGCCATCATGGAGAAGTCCCAGGCCGAAGTCGCCATCCACACCGGCGACCTCGTCAGCGACGGCTTCGACACCGCACAGTGGCCCCTGTTCTTCGACATCGAACGCCCGCTGCTTAAGAAAATGGCCTTCTTCCCCGTCCTCGGCAACCACGAACGCGGCAACTACAAGTACTACGACTTCTTCGAGGTCCAGTCGCCTTACTACAGCTTCAACTGGGGCGACGCCCACTTCGTCATCCTCAACTCCGACGTTGGCAACGTCGCCATGAGCGCCGACTCCCGCTCCAAGTTCTGGGATGAACAGACCCGCTGGCTCGAGGAGGATCTCGCCCGTTCCCAGAAGGCGTCGTTCCGCATCGTCGTCATGCACCACCCGCCCTTCACCGCCACCGCCAGCCGCCAGGGCGGCGGCGGCAACGTCTTCGCCCGCGGCCTCATCCCGCTTTTTGAAAAGTACAAGGTCAAGTTCGTCTTCAACGGCCACGACCACAACTACCAGCACCACGAATGGATGGGCGTCCACTACGTCGTCACCGGCGGCGGCGGCGCACCGCTGTATCCCGTCACCGGAGCCATGGAAGGCATCACAAAGAAAGTGGTCTCCACAGAACACTTCGTCCGCCTCAAAGTCACCCCCACCTCGGCCGCCGTCGAAGCCATCGCCCTCGACGGCACAATCCTCGACGCCTTCGAACTCAAACCCTGAGTTTCAATCACGCTCGGCTGGCGCGGCCCTCAGGATCTGGTTAGTTTCTGGATCCTCTCGGCTGCGCCCGCCAGCAGGTGCTCGGCCACGTTCGCCGGAACCGCCCCTTCAATGGCCGCGCGCTGGATGGCGCTCTGCTCGGCGTGGATCAGCCTCAACCGGGCCACCCTCACTTCCTCGTCAACAAGCCCGGGCGTGTCTTCCTGCATCCCCCGGATCCCGGTCTCGATCTCTCCCCGTTCATGCTCGAGTTCCTGTGCCAGGGCTCTCTCCGTCGCCGGCGTGATGAAGTGCGTTCCCGCCAGCGACGACAGTTCACGGCCCGCGGCCGCCAGCGCCATCTGGCGCGCCTTCAGCATGGAAAACTCCTCGCCGCCGCCCTCCACCAGGTTCAGCCACCGCAACAGCGGCTTCATCGTCAGGCCCTGAACCAATATCGAAAACGCCACCACGCCAAACGTCATCGTCAGCAACTCGGCCCGGTGCGGCAGGTTCACTGGCAGCGACAGCGCCAGCGCAATCGACACGCTGCCATGCAGCCCGCCCCAGAACAGCACATGCTGCCACGAAACCCTCAGCCGCTGCCCGAACAGCGCCGACAACGGCGAAAGCCCGTACACCACGATCATCCGCCCCAGCAGCACCGCCGCCGCCGCCAGCAGGATGCTCCGCCACGACCCCAGCATCTCCGACACATGCACCTCGATGCCCACCAGCAGGAACACCAGCGAGTTGATGACAAACGCGAAATACTCCCAGAACGACCACAACGCCACCCTCGTCCTCGGCGTCATGCCGAACAGCGCCCCGTAGTTGCCCACCGTCACCCCGGCCGCCACCACCGCGATCACGCCTGAAACATGCAGCGATTCCGCCAGCAGATACGACCCATAGGCCACGATCGTCGTCAGCGTGATCTCGATCCGCGGCTCGTCGACCTGCGCCGTGATGTGGCTCGCCGCATAGCCCACCAGCACCCCCAGTCCCGCGCCGCCGATCGCCACCGTCACGAAATGCCGCAGCCCTTCAGTCAGGCTGAACTGGCCCGTCACCGCCGCCGCCAGGATCACCTGAAAGATGACCGCCGCCGTGCCGTCGTTGAACAACGACTCGCCTTCCACGATCACCGCCAGCCGTTTGTTCGCGTTCAGGTCCTTGAACAGCGCGATCACCGACACCGGATCGGTCGCCGAAATCAGCGCCCCGAACAGCATCGCGATCACCAGCGGCAACCCCAGAAAGGTCCCGATCGCATAGCCCGTAATCGCCGTCGCCAGCGCTACGCCTGCCACCGCCAGCAGCAGGATCGGCCTCAAGTTCTCCCGCAGGTGCGCCACATCGATGTTGATCGCCGATTCAAACAGCAGTCCCGGAAGGAACAGCACGAAGATCACCTCCGGCGTCAACAGCCGCTCCTGCCCGCCCGCCCCGATCACGCCCATGATCGGAATGTGAAACAGATCGATCCCGATCCCCGCGAACACCAGCGCGATCGTATACGGGATCTTCAGCCTGCTGGTCACCAGCGCCACGATCGACACTGCGATCAGCAATACGATTACCAGTTCTACGGCTGCGACTGTGGACATGGTTCTCTCGAAGGCCTTCTGCTCTGCGCTCTCACCCGGATACCGGGATCCCGGCACGCTCCCCCATATGTTAGCCGGGATCACACATTGGACCCGGCCCTCCGTATATGATAGTGGGTCGGTCCACCACTGCCATGACCCTCCATCTCCTCGACTACACAATCCTAATCCTCTATTTCGGCTTCGTCCTCGGCATCGGCTGGTTCCTCCGCAAGAGCGTCTCTTCCAGCTCAGACTTCCTTACCTCCGGCCGCAGCCTGCCGCTCTGGATCACCTCCCTCGCCTTCCTCGCCGCCAACATGGGCGCCCTCGAAATGATCGGCATGTGCGGCTCCGGCGCCAAGTACGGCATGATGACCTCCCACTTCTATTGGGTCGGCGCCATCCCCGCCATGCTCTTCGTCGGCGTCTTCATGATGCCGTTCTACTTCGGTTCCAAGGCCCGCTCTGTCCCTGAGTACCTAAAGCTCCGCTTCGACGAAAAGACCCGCGGCTTCAACGCCATCACCTTTGCCGTGATGACCATCTTCTCCTCAGGCATCTCCATGTATGCCCTCGGCATCCTGCTGCAGGTGATCTTCGGCTGGTCGTTCACCTTCTCCGTCCTCGTCTCAGCCGGCATCGTCCTCGCCTACACCTACTTGGGCGGTCTCTCCTCGGCCATCTACAACGAAGTCCTCCAGTTCTTCCTCATCGTCGCCGGATTCGCGCCGCTGGCTTTCCTCGCGGTCCAAAAGGCAGGCGGCTGGGAAGGCGTTTCATCACGGCTGCAGCCGGTGATGACCCAATCCTGGCAGCATCTCGGAACGCCCGCCGACAACCCCATGGGCGTTGAGGTGATCGGTCTGATGATGGGCCTCGGCTTCGTCCTGAGCTTCGGTTACTGGTGCACAAACTACCTCGTCGTCCAGCGCGCCATGGCTGCTCGTAACATGACCGACGCGCGCAACACCCCCATCGTCGGCAGCTTCCCGAAGATGTTCATCCCGTTCATCGTCATCGTCCCCGGCATCGCCGCCGTGGCCATCGCACAGATGAACGTTGGCTACGCACTCCCGCTCAAGAACGGCGGACCCGATTACGACATGGTCCTGTTCAGCCTGATGGAGCAGTTCTATCCCTCCGGTATGCTCGGCATCGGCCTCACCGCTCTCATCGCCAGCTTCATGTCCGGCATGGCCGGCAACGTCACCGCCTTCAACACCGTCTGGACCTACGACATCTATCAGAGCTACATCCGCAAGGACGCCCCCGATTCGCATTACCTCTGGATGGGCCGCATGGCCACCATCTTCGGGGTCGGGCTCTCGATCGGCGCCGCTTATCTCGCCCAGTCCTTCAACAACATGATGGACTTCCTCCAGCTCATCTTCGGCTTCGTCAACGCCCCCCTGTTCGCCACCTTCCTGCTCGGCATGTTCTGGAAACGCGCCACGGCCAATGGCGCCTTCACCGGCCTGGTCTCCGGCACCGCCGCCGCCGCCGTCACTTACGGCCTCACTCTGGCCGAGGCCAAAGGCGGCTATTTGGGCGTGCTGTACGAGTTCCCGTCGTCCATGGCGCAGAACTTTTGGGTGGCCATCAATGCTTTCGTCGTGTGCTTCGTGCTCACCATCATCGTCAGCCTCGCCGGCAAGGCCCGGCCGGATTCCGAACTCGTCGGCCTGGTCTACAGCGTCACCCCGCGCCAGATTGAGAGCGCTGTCTGGTGGCGCCGTCCATCCGTGCTGGCAATCATCAGCGGCATCATTTGCATCGCCCTGAACTTCCTGTTCTTCTGAGGATTCTATGCTAGACCTGCGAAAACCAGCCGGTTTCTTCTTCCTCCTGCTCGGCCTGCTGCTGGCCGGCTACGGCATGGCCGTCGAGGCCAAAGCGCCCTTGCTTGACATGAACCTGAACCTGTACTTCGGCATTTTCTGTGTCTTTTTTGGAGGCGTGTTCCTGTGGCTCAGCAGAAAAGCGTAAAATCCTGGCGCGCCCCCGGCCGCGTTAACCTCATCGGTGAACATACCGACTACAACGAAGGCTTCGTCATGCCGATCGCCATCCAACTCGGATGCACGATCACCAGTTCCCCCATCGATTCCCCCGTCATCGAAGCCGTCTCCAAACAGCTCGACGGCGTCCAGCGCTGGGCCATCGACGAAATCCCCTCTCTCCAGCCCGCCAAATCCTGGGGCGACTACGTCTCCGGCGTTGCCAAGGAACTCGCCGCCGCCGGCTACGATCTCCGCCCCATGCGCCTCGAGATCGACGCCACCGTCCCAACGGGGAGCGGTCTCAGCTCATCGGCCGCTCTCGAAGTCGCCACCGCCCTCGCCCTGCTCGACGGCCGGCCCATCGACAAAATCGAACTCGCCCGCCTCTGCCAGCGCGCCGAACGCAACCACGTCGGCATGCCCTGCGGCATCATGGACCAGTATGCATCTGTCTTCGGCGAACACCACGCCGCGATTCTGCTCGACTGCCGCACCCAAACCCACCGCCGCGTGCCCTTGCCCGACTCCATCGAAATGGTGGCCGTCAACACCATGGTCAAGCACGAACTCGGCTCCTCGGCCTACCGCACCCGCGTCGCCGAATGCGCCGAAGCGCTTTCCCATTTCCCCGGCAAATCGGCCCTGCGCGACGTCACCCTCGGCGAACTTGAACGCGAAGCCTCAAAGATCGCTGAAACCCCTCTCGCCCGCGCCCGCCACGTCGTTCTCGAAGACTGGCGTGTCGAACAGTTCCTCGCCGCCGCCCAATCCTCCGACCTCGCCCGCATGGGCCAGCTCTTCGTTGAAAGCCACCGCTCGCTTCAACACGACTATGAAGTCTCCTGCGAGGAACTCGACTTCCTCGTCGACTCCGCCCTCACCATCGAAGGCGTCCACGGCGCCCGCATGACCGGCGGCGGCTTCGGCGGGTGCACCGTCAACCTGGTCGATAAGGCGGCCATCCCGGCTTTCTCCGCCGAAATCACCTCCCGCTACCAGCAGCGCTACAACCTCACCCCAACCATCATCCGCTGCGTCCCCTCGTCCGGAGCCGGCCCAGCTTAGGGGTTTCTACAACTCCTTCAACCACGCCCTGGCGAACTCCACCATCGCCCCCGTCGGAGCCCTGCCCGCCCTGTACATCGACTTCCAAATCGGGCTCTTCTGTTCATACGCCGCGTTGGCGAATTTCAACATTTTGCCCTGCTGCACCGTCTGCGCCGCGAAATCCACTGTCGCCGCTTCTCTCACCACCGCATTCAGCTTCATCCGCAGCACCGCCTTCAGGCTGTACTTGTTCCACGCTTCCTGCTCCTGCTCCTGCTTCATCCGCGCCCCGCTCGCCTCCACCGCCGCCAAATCACCTGTCCCGCCCATCTCCATCGACTTCAGCAACGCATACCCCTTCTGGAACGCCTTCGGATCGCTCGCGATCAGCGGCTGCAGCGCCTTCGCCCTCGCGTACATCTTTTGCGCCTTGGCCGCGCTCTTCGCATTCCTCGACTTCGTCTGCCGCTCCCAATCGCTTAAATCCGACTCGAACATCGGCGCCAGTTGCGCCGCCGGAATGTTCATTAGCATTTGCGCCATCTGCGCCGCTGCCTGCCGTGTCGCCTCATCCGCCGCCGCCTCGCCGCCCGCCATCATCGCCTTCATCTTCTCTTCCGGCGTCTGCACTTTAATCCCGTGGTCCACCGCCTTGTGGTTCTGCTTGATGTAGGCCGCATGCGCGTCCATAAACGCCGCCGACATCACAATCCCCTTCACCGCCCCCAGTACCTCTCTCACCGCCGCCGCCCGGTTCTGCTCGCTCAACGCCTTCGCCGCCTGGCTCGTCTTCGGCCCAAACCACGGAATCGTCACGCCTTCGTTGTAGTAACGCAGCGACTTCTCAACCTCCGCCTTCAACGCGCCCTGCGTGATCCCCAGGCCCGTCATGTAGCCCTGCCACGCCATCATCGCCGCCGGCACGGCCGCCGCCGCCAACATCAACTTCAGTTTCACTTCGTTCGCCTCCAGTGCTCGTCAGAATACTCCATCGGCAAGCCCTCTTGAACCTCTCCGCCGATAGCCGCCTCAATGAGAAGGCCGCGGACTACCTCGCCCGCGGCCCTCGTTCTCTTCCGTCTTGAATAACTAAACGTCGCAAATCGCCATCATCTGGTCCAGCGTCTTCAGCGGCTCCACGTCTTTCGTCGGCGAATACTCATGCGACATGAATCCCGTATACCCCGTGTCGATGATCGCCTTCGCAATCGCCGGGTAGCTCAGCTCCTGCGTCACGTCAAACTGGTTGCGCCCCGGATTGCCCGCCGTGTGGAAATGGCCGATGTACTGGATATTCTGCCTGATCGTCCGGATGATATCTCCCTCCATGATCTGCATGTGGTAGATGTCGAAGAGCATCTTGAACCGCGGCGAATCCACCCGCCGGCACAGCTCGAACGCCCACGGGTAGTTGTCGCACATGTAGCCCGGATGGTTCACCTTGCTGTTGAGCATCTCCATACAGATCGTCACGCCGGCATCCTCGGCGATCTTGACCGCCTCCTTGAGGATCAGGTGGCAATTATCCATACCCTCCTCGTCGCTGATCCCGGCGCGGTCGCCGGCCATGCAGATCACGTTGGGCCACTTGTACTCGGCCGCCGCCTTGAGGTTCGTCCGGAACGACTCCATGAAGCTGGCGTGCTTGGCCTTGTTGTTCAGCCCGTCCTTGATGCCGCCCGCCCCCGGCACCATCGTCGCGACGAGGTCGTACTTCTTGAGCACGTCCCACTCGCCCTTGCCGACCAGGTCCCGGCCCACCAGTCCCATC
>JACZJQ010000197.1 GCA_014860455.1 Bryobacteraceae bacterium
CGGCGCCGACCGCTACGCCGCCGAGACCTTCCAGAAGGCGGAGGCTACCCTGGCCCGGGCCGAAGCCTATCAGGCCCGCAAAGCAGGGAAAAAGCCTGTCACCATGACCGCCCGTGAAGCGGTCCAGACGGCTGAAGACTCCCGTGCGATCGCTGTCAAACGCCAGGAGGAAGAAGCCCTCGCGAACGAGCGGCGGCTGTCGGCCGAACGTGAAGCAGTGGCCGATAGCGGTCGTATCGCCGCTCAATCAGAAGCCGATCGCGTCACCCGTGAAGCTGAACTGGCGAGGCTCAGGGCCCAGGCCGAGTCTCAGCGATTGAATCAGGAGAACGAAGCGCAGGCTGCGTCAGCCCGCGCTGCCGCCGACCGTGCCAAACTCGAAGCCGACCGCGCGAAACTCGACAACGATGCCCTCGTGGCGGCTGCCAAAGCCGAAGCGGACCGCCTCAAGCTGGCCAGCGACGCGCAGCTAGCCGCCGCCGGCGCTGAAGCCGATCGCCTCAGGCGGGATAATGACGCGCAGCGAGCGGCCAACCAGGCCGAACTTGATCGTGCCGCCAGCCAAAGGGCCCAGTTGGAGACCGAAAAGGCAGAACTGCGAGCTCAGTTGCTGAGCCAGTTCAATGCGGTCCTCCAGACTCGGGACACTGCGCGCGGTCTGATCGTGAACATGTCCGATGTCCTGTTCGATACCGCCAAATTCGCGTTGCGGCCCTTGGCTCGCGAAAAGTTGGCCAAAGTGGCGGGCATCGTCTCCGCGCATCCTGGCCTCAGACTTGACGTTGAAGGCCACACCGACAGCGTCGGCAGTGATGAATACAATCAGCAACTCTCAGAGAATCGCGGCCAGGCGGTGCTTCAGTATCTGACTCAGCAGGGCATGCCGGCGGGCTCGGTCTCGTCGAAAGGCCTCGGCGAGTCTCAACCGGTGGCCTCCAACGACAATGCGAAAGGTCGCCAGGAAAACCGGCGCGTTGAACTGGTCATCTCGGGCGAGATCATCGGTGCAGGCATTGGCAGGCCGGTCGCACAACGGTAAGCCCGGTCGAGGTGCGCTTCGAAACAGGGGCGCACCTCAACTCCCTCACGGAAGTGTTGATTTGCGGATGACATAAAGGAAAGCCAGAAAACATGAATAAGGATACGTTCGAAGGAAACTGGATGCAGCTCAAGGGCAAGGTCAAAGAAGAGTGGGGCAAACTCACTGACGACGATCTGGACGTCATCGCGGGAAAGCGCGATCAATTGGCCGGCCGGCTCCAGGAGAGGTACGGGATGGCGAAGGACGCTGCCGAGAAGCACATCGAAGCCTTCGAGAAGCGGTGGGCTTCCACCACTCCCGCGCGCTAATCAATATCGGTTTTACTCCAGGAGTCCAGGGTTGACTCAGCCGGCGCGAGACTTACGGACTGTGGCGCTCGCCGCCGGCGCCCTGGACTCCCTTTTTTGCGCACGCAGGCCGGATGATGCGACAACAGTTGATGTGCTGTCTCCAATCTTCAATCAGCGCTGCACAATTCCCATTGCGGCGAGTGGGGCGAGCGACGGCACGCGAGTGGACGAACATGATTAAGGCGGTGACTCTGCCCGGTCTCATCCTCTCCGGCGCTCTGATGTGCACCGCCGAGACTCCCCAGGAACCCTACCACTTCTTCCGCCAGCAGATGGGATTGACCGACTCCCAGATCGCCATGATCTCCCGCGGTAAGGCCGTGGCCAAGGTGATTCCGTCCAACACGCCGGCTGAGATCATCATCTTCGGCGCCGTCTTCGTAAACGCCAACCCCGAGCAATACCTCAAACTTGCTCTCGATCCCGCCTGGCTGCGCCGGTCGCCAAGCTACCTGGGTGTCGCCCGCTTCAGCGATCCCCCCGTGCTCTCGGACCTGGAAGGCTTCAATCTTGAACCGGATGACGTTCGGAACCTGCGATCCTGCCGCCCAGGCAAGTGCGGTGTGCAGCTGCCGGCTGATGCCATGCAGACGCTTCAACGGTCGATTGACTGGTCCAGGCCCGATGCCGCCAATCATGTGAACCACCGTGTCCGGACCATGGCCCTCGATCTCCTCCGCCGCTATCAGCAAGATGGCAATCGAGTCCTCGGAAGCTATCGCGACACGGACAACCCCTTCGATGTGAACGCCCAACTCCAGTCGTTGCTCGGCCGTTCCGAGGTTCTGCCCGTCTACCTTCCAGAACTGAACCGCTACCTGCTCGACTACCCAAACACCAAACTGGAGGAGTCGGAATCGCTCTTCTACTGGGAAAGGGTCAACTTCGGCATGAAGCCGACGCTACGCCTGAATCATGCGATCTCCTACCATTCGTCGGGTCCCAAGGGTCCAGTGCAGGTACTCGCGGTGAAGCAACTCTACGCCAGCCATTACTTCCAGCTCGCACTGGACCTCACTGCCTGCGTCAGGGAAAGCGGCCGCACTGACGAGAAGGGCTTCTATCTCATCAGCTTGAAAGGATCTACCCAACAGGGCCTCACCGGTTGGAAGGGGTCGCTTCTCAGAATGGTGATCGTCAGCCGCACGCGCTCCGCACAAGAGAATCTCCTGATCAACATCAAACGGGTGTTGGAAGAAAAACGCTGAGCCTGCCCGAATCCTCGGATCCGACCGCCCCATTCCTGCGTTTGGCCACCGGCGTGCTTCACCTATTGCACGCATCTACCACATGGACAGCGCGTCACGACTGGGACATCAAGATGCGCGGTCTGGAGGAGGGGTAGAGAGCCAGCTTTCCGGCTCGTCAGAGCCAAGAAAGTTGTACGCCGCCCGGAGGAGACGACGGTGGGGCTTGCCGAAAGGCGAGCCCTCGCCTCGTGAGTGCGAAGAGTCTGTTTCATCGGTTAACTGCGCATTCTCACATGAGTCAAACTGCAATCCAATATCTCCAACCTGAGCACCGCGTCGATCACGCGGCAACCTTGGATGAGAATGGGAACGAAGCCAGCTCCGGCGCGATGTGGTCACCTGACCATAAATGGTCACTTCTCCGACTTGCCGATTTGCGCGGGCAGGCTGCCACATCAGTACTCGCTTTCATTGCCTCAAGGTCAGGAAAACAAAAAATGAAGCCACGAAAGCAGAGCGTGGAGCTTGCGGAGCTCCCGTGTCCGAGGCCGCCAGCGGCGAGTCCGCCCAGTCGCCGTCTCGTGACCGAATATGGTCAACCCGCGCGGCGGCTCGATTCGGATCATGGTAGTATTGGGCGGGATTTGGGATTAGGCTGTGGGTGTCGGCTTGTTTGCCATCGCCCATCTCCATACGCAGTGCCACAGTGGGCGTTCACCTTGGGCCGGAAACCTTGGGGTAGGGGTTAAGGAGACGAATTGGGCTCTGAATGTTCACAGACACCCGCCGGTTGGCTTCTGGAAAACGGTCCAAGAGAACTTGAGCTCCTCTTCCGCGCCATCGTCTATCACCCATCGGTTCCCATTCTCATCGCCGACAACGATCGCAACTACAGGGACGCCAGCGTCGGCGCCGGCAAGTTGCTGGGGATCCCGCGGACCAGGATTATCGGCCAGAAAATAGACGATCTTGCGGATCCGGCGTTCCGGCCCCAGATCTCTGAACTTTGGCGCGCCTTCCTTGGCAGGGGCGAACACAGAGGTACGCTTCGACTGGCCGGTCCGGATGGCGCCCCGGCGGAAGTGGAGTTCGTAGCCAAGGAGAACGTGTTGCCGGTACGCCACCTCCTGGTCCTGAGCGACAAACCGTCATCAAATCAGTCGGTGGGAGCCGGCAAGGCCGGCACGAATCAGATTCCTGCGTGGGTTCAGGATTTTGCGCTCTTTCTGCTGGGCGTGGACGGATGCATTGTCGATTGGTATGCGGGAGCTGCACGAATCTACGGCTACAGCGGAGGCGAGGCGACTGGCCAACACGTATCGTTTCTCTATCCTGGCGATGATGGCCCCGGCACGGAACCGCAACAGGAATTGATCCGCTCCGCCGCTGACGGTCACTTCGGAACGGAAGGCTGGCATGTCCGGGGGGACGGTTCTCGATTCTGGGCCAACGTCATCACGATGGCATTGAGAGATGAAGGCGGCGAACTTCAGGGCTTTGCCAGGGTGGTGCGTGACTTCAGCGAGCGCCATGAGAGGGACGAGAAACTTCGCCGGAGCCGTGCTCGCATCCGCCCGGTCCCGTCCGTGTCGACCATCGCCGGCGTGGTTTCAGGAGAGTTCGACCGTGTTCCCGAGGCCAACGACGCGTTCCTCAAACTGGTGGGGTACAGCCGCGAAGACCTGCAGGCCGGCCGCCTGCACTGGCCCGATCTCACCCCCCCGGAATTCTCCGACCTCGACGATCTGGCGCATGAAGAAGGCCTCAGGTTTGGAGCCTGCACTCCCTATGAGAAGGATCTGGTGTGCAGAGACGGGTCTCGAGTGCCGGTTCTTGTTGCCACCGCCGTGCTGAAACTCTCCCCGTTCCGTTGGATCACATTTGTTCAGGACCTCCGCGAGCGCGACCAGATCGAGAGTGTCGGAGACCATGATGTCGCCATCACACAGAACTTCGAAGAGATGGTCGGGACCACCGCGGCACTGAGACGGGTCCTTCGGCAGGTCGAGGTCGTCGCCCCGACAGATGCCAATGTGTTGATCCTCGGTGAGACCGGCACCGGGAAGGAGTTGGTGGCGCGCGCTGTCCACCGGTTGAGCTCCCGCAGGAGCTTCCCCTTCATCACCTTGAACTGTGCCGCAATCCCAACCGGGCTTCTCGAAAGCGAGTTGTTTGGCTACGAGCGAGGCGCCTTCACGGGCGCCCTGGGGCAGAAGATCGGCCGCTTCGAGATGGCCCACAGGGGGACGCTTTTTCTGGACGAGGTCGGCGACATCCCGCTGGAGCTTCAGCCCAAACTTCTCCGTGCCTTGCAGGAGAAAGCATTCGAACGGCTGGGCGGCACCCGTACGATTCCCATCGATGTCCGTCTGGTCGCCGCGACAAACCGCAACCTGGCGCAGATGATGGGCGACAAGCTCTTTCGCAGCGATCTCTACTACCGGCTCAAAGTCTTCCCGATCACCACGCCCCCGTTGCGCGACCACCCCGAAGACATCCCGATTCTGGCCCGCCACTTCACCCACAAATACTCGCGGGCAATGGGTAAACAGATCGACAAGATCCCGGCGGATACGATGAAGGCCCTGGCGGCCTGGCCCTGGCCGGGCAACGTGCGGGAGTTGGAAAATTTCGTCGAAAGATCAGTCATCCTTTCCCGCGGCCCCAGCCTTCGTGCGCCCTTGGCCGAGATCCGCGCCAGCGCCTCCGCCCCTGCCGGCGACAGCACCCTCGAACACATCGAGCGCGAGCATGTCCTCCGCATGCTCCGGGAGTCTGACGGCGTCGTAAGCAAAGCGGCAACCCGGCTTGGAATGCCCAGGACGACATTGAACGCCCTCATGCGCAAGCTGGGCATCTCGCGCAAGGATCTCTGACCGCCCATGGCCATTTGACCTCCGCTCGTCACTGGCACACTTCCCGGTTTACAGTCCAGGCGATCGGCTGAGCGTGGCGCAGCGCGATGATGCGGACCGTCTTCGACTGCCTCACCGCCAGGCGATGCTGTTGACATGTCTGCTCCAGGTCCTGCCTGCATCTGCCTTGGCGCCGGTGTGCCGGATCCTCGAGCCATTGCGGCCAGCGTTGATTTCAAGTTGGTCCCACTCGTGCAGATGAAAGGGAGCAGGCTTCAATCCCCGCAAGGGGTGTCTTCTGCCAGCACGAAAGGGGATGGACATGAATTGGGATCAGCTCGAATGCAAATGGAGTGAGTTCTCCGGCTCGGCCCGCGCGCACTGGAGCGTCCTCACCGACGAAGATTGGATGGCGATCACCGGCAAGAAGGCGCAACTGGTCTCGCGCATTCAGCAGCGGTACGGAATCTCCAGAAAGACCGCGGAGCACCAGGTCGAAAAGTGGTCGAATGGGCTGTTGGACACTGCTGTGCCAACACGCGCCCACTGAGTCGCCGAATCCCTGGCGGAACCGTCGGGAAAAACCGTCAACAAGCGGCCTGATCCGCAGGCCTGGTGAGCACATCAAGCGCAGTTGGGTGATTGGACTGCGCTTTATTAGTGGTGCGCGCGTGATGCCCGCCGCGGCGCAGGGCGTCTGCCCGCTCACGGCTCCGGCACGCGCGATGATCGCCAGCCGAGGAGTGGAAGCCTGCGATCAGGATTGTCCCGACCGTCTTCGAGGGTGGCCTCTGCACGTAGATGCGATCCCCGGTTCCGGCTGTTCTTCTCCCGCGTTGGACCGTCGAGGTTGAGTTGGCCCTCCCCGTGCACAAAACAAGTTGAGCGACTCAGGTCGCACGAAAGGACTCCCATGAAATCTCTCACACCGTATTGGTTGATTCTGGCCTCGGTGGCCCTCGGGGCGCTGCTGGGGTGCTCAAGCACCTCAACAAAGTCGGCCGAGGTCAGCGACAGCATCCAATCCTCCCTGCGACAGGCGGGCCTCAATGACGTGTCGGTCAGCCAGGACCGCGAAAAGGGTGTCGTGACACTGGGCGGGCGCGTCGCATCCGAAGATCAGAAATTGCAGGCCGCATCCATCGCAATGTCGTTGGCCGGTCAGCAGGTCGTGGCGAACTCGATTGCAGTGGTCCCGCCAGGGGCCGAGAAGGACGCCAGGCAAGTGAACTCAGACCTGGACAAAGGCATCGACAACAACCTGCATGCGGCGCTCGTCGTGGATAAACTCGACCACCAGGTGAAATACACAATCAAGAACCACGTCGTCACGCTGACCGGTGATGTCGATTCCCAGGAAAAACGCACACGGGCAGGAGACATCGCCTCCACGGTTCCAAACGTTCATCAGGTGGTGAACGAGTTGCAGGTCAAGAAGCAGAAGGCGACTTCATCGAACTGACAGCGGCGCAGCAACCGGTAACTAGCCTTAATGCTCGATAGCCGTTTCATCCACGGGCTGGGCCCGAAGAACTGAACTCCGGCCAGTTCGCTTTCATCCTACCCAGCCCGCGCCCTCCAAGGAACCCCGTAGGTGTGGCAAGGGCGGCACAGAGCAACTCATCAACGCTGGCGGCACGAAAGCGTAACGAACCGGAATGGAGAATCACAATGAGCCACTTAACGCATCGAATCCTCCTGCTGACGTTGCTGGCAGGGCCCCTGTGCCTTGCGTTGCAAAGCGAAGCCGGCCGGAACCGGTTGATCAGACAGGTGCGCCACGAACTCGTAATGCTGCCCTACTACGGCGTCTTCGACCATCTCGCCTTTAAGGTGGACGGATACAAGGTCACGCTCCTTGGCCAGGTCACGCGTCCCACGCTGAAGTCCGCCGCCGAAAACGTCGTCAAGGACATCGAAGGTGTCGAAAGCGTGGACAACCAGATTGTGGTGCTGCCCCTTTCCCCCAACGACGACCGCCTGCGGGTGGCGCTCTATCGAGCCATCTATTCTCGCCCCGGCCTGGACAGGTACGCCCTCAGGGCGGTCCCGCCGATTCACATCATCGTCGCCAACGGCAACGTGTCGCTCGAAGGCTATGTTGCCAGCGAAAGCGACAGGAATCTGGCCAACATCACCGCGAACGGCGTATCGGGCGTCTTCTCCGTGACAAACAACTTGACGGTTGATAGGTGACATCGCCGTCATCGGCGGGATGACGAGTTCCCTTCCCGCTTGCGTCCGCCACTCTGGACTCCACATCTATATCCGCAAGGAGGACCACTGATGCCGGCAATCACCACCCACGACGGCGCGCAAATCTACTACAAGGATTGGGGCAAAGGGCAACCCGTAGTCTTCAGCCACGGTTGGCCCCTTACCGCCGACGCCTGGGAAGACCAGATGGTGTTCCTGGCCGCACATGGCTATCGCTGCATCGCCCATGACCGCCGCGGTCACGGCCGGTCCAGCCAGCCCTGGTCCGGCAACGTCATGGACACTTACGCCGCCGACCTTGCAGCGCTAACCGAAACCCTCGACCTCAACAAGGCCATCCATGTCGGCCACTCCACCGGCGGCGGCGAAGTCGCCCGCTATATCGGCAACCACGGTGCCAAACGCGTTGCCAAGGCCGTCCTGATCGGCTCAGTTACCCCGTTGATGCTGAAGACGGCGTCGAATCCCGGCGGCTTGCCGATCGCAGTGTTCGACGAAATCCGCGCCAACGTCACCGCTGACCGCTCGCAGTTTTTCAAGGACCTCACAACGCCCTTCTATGGCGCCAACCGGCCGGGCGCCAACGTCTCGCAAGGTCTGCGGGATTCGTTCTGGCTCCAGGGGATGCAGGCCGGTTTCAACGCTGTCCTCGACTGCATCAAGGCCTTTTCCGAAACCGACTTCACCGCCGACCTCAGGAAATTCGCCATACCCACCCTCATCATCCATGGCGACGACGACCAGATCGTGCCCTTCGACGCCTCCGCCCTGCTCTCGTCCAAGCTCATCAGGGGGTCGATCCTGAAGACCTACCCCGGAGCCCCGCACGGTCTCTGCTCCACCCTTAAGGATCAGATCAACGCGGACTTGCTTGAGTTCTGCGGATCCTAGCCATCAGGAAGCGTTCGCGTGAGCCCGCCGCCTCGCGCCATCGGCGGCGCGGTAGGAATTCCATGTGCTGCCCGTCGCCTTCGCGGTGAGAGGAAAGTGTATCCAGACCACAACGGCTTCCGCTTCGCGGCCAGGCCCGCTGCCTGGCTCTGTCAATGGATACTCACGCGGGTTCGAAACTGTCGAACCGGGCAAAGGACTCAACCGGCCTGTTATGCCGAGCTCAGCATAACGGCTCTGATCGCCAGCCTGGGCACAACGATCCTTGTCTTCCGCGCTGCCAGTCGTCGAATTCAGTTACTCGCTCTCTCGGTCGGATTGCTTGCACTCTGTCAGACTGTGCTATTAGCCGACAGGGTGGTGCAGAACGCAGGAGAA